>JAVBPP010000051.1:0-43671 GCA_031549535.1 Oscillospiraceae bacterium | reverse complement strand
TCATAGAAATTTCTAAGTCCAGCAGTAAAAATACCAATGCACAATAGGGGGGGACATCACAAATAAGCTCCGTCAGTTTGCCGCGCTCGGTGTCCGGCAGGCTGTCCAAGGGCATATCCTGCACCAGAACGCACTTGCTTTCGCTCATGAAGGGCATGCCCTCCACCGCCTCGTGCACCTCGTCCGGAGAGATGTTTTTGCCTTCAAAGCGCTGAAAGTTGAAGGTGGCGAAATCCTCGCCCACGGTGAGCTTTCGAATACGTTCTGTGTAATGCTGCTTGAGATAATTCTCGTTGCCGTATAGCAAATACAACCCGGCTAGCTTACCGGATTTTAGCTTTTGATTAAATTGTGCCTCGGTTACAATCGGCATGGCGCATCCTTCTCTCGGCGCAGAATCGCGCCGGACGGGATAGGGGTTTCACAGCAAAAACGAAACAGGCGCATTGGGTTCGGTGCATTTGTCAAGGGGGAGCCGTCTAAATCGCATAAGCCCCGCACGGTGATTTGCGCCGGCTTTTGACCCGGAAGAAAGACCTCCAGCATCTCGCCCTCGAAAAAACGGTTGCGCTGGCGGACGGTTAGCACACCGTCCTCCCAGCTTTCCGCAATTGCGGCCAGTTCCCAGGCGCGTTCATAGCCGCCGCCCTCATGAATCATGGCGGCGTCTGCGAAAAAGAAGCCTGTGCAATAGGGGCGATGGCTGATTTTATCCAGCTCCGCGCGTATCCATGGCTCCGGCTGATATTGCGCCGGGTTTTCACAGGCGGCAAGGCCGTCCAAGGCGCAGCGATAGGAGTTGGTCACAACGGCGGTGTAATATTCGCTTTTGGCTCTGCCCTCAATTTTTAGGCTGTCTATTCCGGCAGCAAGCAGCTCCGGCAGGTGGGAAATCATGCATAAATCCTGCGCATTGAGCAGATAACTGCCGCCATCTTCTTCAAAAAGCGGAAAATATTGCCCCGGGCGTGTTTCCTCTACGAGGCTATAGTTCCAACGGCAGGGCTGCGTGCAGTCGCCCGCGTTTGCGCTGCGCCCCGTTAGGTAAGAAGAGATTAAGCAGCGGCCGGAGAAACACACGCACATCGCACCGTGGACAAAACATTCCAGCTGCGCGTCCTGCGGGAGCTTGGCTTTCATCTGCGCCAACTCCTCCAAATGCAGCTCCCGCGCGGGAACAAAACGCCTGGCGCCCAAGCGATAAAGCGCAAGCGCGCTCTCATAATTTGTGACGCCCGCCTGCGTGGAAATATGAATTTCGGTATGCGGGGCATGGCGCTTGGCGGCTTCCAGCAGCCCCAAATCGGAGAGAATCAACGCATCGACCCCTGCCGCCTCGGCGTTTGCGAGAAAGGCGGGGTAGGAGGGGATATCCGCATTGCGCGGCAAAATATTACAGGTGAGGTAAAGTTTTTTGCCCCGGCTATGCACAAGGGCGCAGGCCTGCTCCAGCTCGTCCCAGCTAAAGTTTTGTGGCGCGGTGCGCATCCCTAAGCTTTTCGCACCCAGATAAACCGCGTCCGCGCCGAATTCCAGCGCCGCCGCAAGCGCCGCGCTGTCGCCGCAAGGCGAAAGCAGCTCTGCGGTGTTTGCCGGCCGTTTCAAATCACGGTGCCAATCCGCTGCTTCTGAGTTCATCGGTCTTACGCTTGTGTTGGCCGTCTGTTTCTGCATAATAGATTTCCCCGTTTTTGTCATGCTGGAAGAAGTTCCATTTCTGTTTGCCGGTGTCAGGGCTCAAAACTGCCTCTATGGCGTCTTTTCCGGGGTTGCAAACCGATCCGGGCGGCAGCCCCTCAATCGCGTAGGTGTCGTATTTTGCCGCAAGCTCCTGTGTGGCTGTTGTACCGAACACCTTCGCAGCATCTCTGGTGATGTAGTCCTTAGTGGCGTTGCAGCCCAAAATGGGGTATTCCGCCGGATTTTTCAGGCGGTTGAGCAGCACCATGGCGATGCCGCCCATCTGTTCCTGGCTGGCAGCTTCACGTTGCACGATGGAAGCCAGAATGATGACTTGGTCAATGCTAAGGCCTGCCTTATCCGCCTTTTTTTGATAATCTGCCGTCCAGTTTTTTTGAAAGGTGGTTAAAAAACGGCGGACGATACTGCTGGGGTTTTCGTCAATAAAAAACTCATATCTGGCGGGGAAGAGGTAGCCCTCCACAGTGAAATTGCGGTTGGCATTTTCCGGAATATCTTTAATGAAGCTGTAATTTTCACCATAGCCGGCCTCGCGCAAGGTGCTGAAAAACAGCTCTGCGCGGCAGACATTGGCGTCCTCCAAGCGTTTGGCAATCTGATAGGCACTGAAGCCCTCGGGGAAAACCAGGCTCACGGATTTGGGAGAGGAACGTACATAGCGGAATTGATTGAGCATGCCTTCCAAGCCCTGGTCGGCCTCCACGTTATAGACACCGCTGTTATACACGGGGTCGGGGCGCGGCCCTGTCACATTGCCGTCCTTATCTGTGGGCAGGGGGGTTTTAAACAGATAGGTCAAGTCAAAGAACAGTTTGCAGAACTCCGGGCGCTTAATGAGCCCTTCATTGTGCAACAGCTCAATAATTTCCGCCGTTGTGGCCTTCTCCGGAACGGTGATGTTGACGGAATAGTTATCCCTGTTCAGCGCCAGCACATCATTGATGCAGCTGATTGCGTAGATAGAAACACCGCCGGAGATGAGCACAATCAGAATACAGACGGCTAAGTATGCAATGCTCGCGTTGCGGTCCAACAGTTTGCGCTTTTTGCGCACAGGCTTTTTCGCGGGCTGCGGCCTGCGCACCGGCGCGGCTTGTGCAGGCGGAGCGGGCCTGGGCGGAGGATTGGAAAAATACACCTCGCCATTATAACGGGGCTCCTCTTGCAAATACTCGCCAAAGTCCTCTTCGATATGAACCACAAATTTTTCTTTCACACGGGGGGAACGCGGGTCATTCGGCGTTCCATCAGAGCCGCCGAGAGGTCTATTTTCGTTATCCATAGTAGTGGGTACCCCTCCTGAATTTTAAGGATGCAAAATCCGCTTTTCTGTGACAATCAGCGGTATTTTTTGATCATATTTTCCGTGCGGCAGCCCCTTGCTTAAGCAGCTTTCGTAGCAGATGCTGAGGGTTTCGCCCGGGTAGGCGGATAAAAAACGGTCGTAATACCCTTTGCCAAAGCCCAGTCGGTAACCGAATCGATCCAAAGCAAGTGCGGGAACAACGCAAAGGCTCCGCGCAAAGTCCGTAACAAGCCCTGCGGGGTCGGGCTGCGGCTCCGGAATGCCGTAAGCCCCCGGGGCGAGGGCATCCGGGCTATCGATGATGTAAAACTCCATTTGCCGCGTGCCGGGCACGCAGCGGGGCACAGCCACCTGCTTGCCGGCGGCAAATGCCGCTTCCAACAGCTGCCGGGTGCCCACCTCCAACGCGCCGGAAACATAACACAGCAGCAGGGCACATTCGCGGTAACACCACAGCAGGGAAAGGCGGGCGGCGATTTTTTCGTCCAGCTCCCTGCGGATTTCGGGAGGGATGGCGCGGCGGATTTCTTTAAAGCGTTCGCGCAGGGCTGATTTTTCCTCGCGGAGGTTTAACATGCGTCCGGGCATTGCATGCCCTCCTTTATTTCGGCGGCGGCTTCGCTGCCGCGCAATGCGGCAATGATGGCGGCCGCAAAATTAAACACAGCGCCCGCGCCCTTGCCTGTTATAATATTGTTGTCTGTGCAGACAGCATCACCCGTCGCCTCGGCGCCGTAGAGCTCTTGTTCATAGCCGGGGTAGCAGGTTGCGCGGCGACCCTGCAGCAGGTTTTTATGCCCCAAAATCAGTGGCGCAGCGCAAATGGCGCAAATCCACGCCCCGCGCTGTGAAGCCTGCTCCAAACAGCTTTGCACCAGGGGAGATTGCTCCAAGTTATTGGTGCCGGGCATACCGCCGGGCAGCACCACGGCGCTGCAGTCTGAAATATCCAAAGCATCTCCGCTTTTGTCGCACACAATGGTAATGCCGTGTGAGCCGGTCACGGTTTTTGCGCCGATGCCCACTGTCGTTACAGCCAGTTGTGCGCGGCGAAGCATATCCACCGTGGCTATTGCCTCAATTTCTTCAAACCCGGGAGCGAAAAAAACATATATCATGGTAAATCCTTTCTATTCCATCGTAAGCCCCAAGTAGGCCTGTTGCAGCTGGGGGAGCGCAAATTGCGCGTCCTTGGAAAGAGGGAGCAGCATGCCGTTGGGCACAATCTCGAACCGGTCGCTGGAAAGCGGAAAGCGAATCGGTAGGCGCAGGTGAAACTGTTCGCACGCGCTGTGCTCCAGCAGCATGTCGGCAAGGCCCGGAAAGCAGCTTTGCTTCACGCAAATATCGGTTACGCTGCAAATGTCCTGCGTTTCATCCTCGCGGAACAAAGCTGCCCCGCAAAGCTCGTCGTTGTGTGTAAAGGCCACAGTCTTTCCACCGCTCGCAAGATAGGAGCGGTAGGCATAAACAAGCACTTGCTCCGGCCAGAGAAACGCGTGCTCATGTTCGAGATATTCCCGGTTAAGCTGTTCAAAGCCCGGTAAAGTCAGCGCGGTGAGCCTGCCGCCGGAGGCCGCCATCATGCGCATTTGGCTGCGGTTCAGCCGTAACAGCTTGTAAGAAAAGGCGGGCTGAAAGCCAATTCGGCCGTAGTAGCCGAAAAGTCGCTCGCTCGCGGGGGAGAGCAGCAAAAAGTCCAGCCCCTTTTTTTGCATTAGGGCGGCGGCCTGCTCCAATAGCAGGGTCATATATCCCTTGCCGCGGTGTTGCCGCAGTGTGGCAGCGGCGTAAATATACCGTGCGTCAAAGCTGCGCTGGTTGTGCGCCTTACGCACAGTTCCGGGCAGCAGATACAGCGCAGAAACAGGGACGCCGTCCAGTGTGAGCACAAGCGCACTCTCTTTGGTGAACAGCATAGTTAAAAAATGATGAATAAACTCCGGTGTATCGCCAAAGGCCTCCTGCCAAATCGCGGTCAGCGCGGGGAAGTCCTCTTTTTTGGCAAAACGGGTTAGAAGCTGTCCTGTCATAGTTTTTGCATCACCTGTTCTACTATCAATTCCTGCATCTCGGGAATGCTGCGCAGCCTGTCACCCTCGCAGCAGGGCAGCAGTGCCCAGCCCAGTTTTTTTGCGGCGTAAAGCGCCGCCTCACGGCATTGTTCTAAATAAGCAAGATCCCGTTCATGGATATCCCGCTGCGTTTCGTCCCCTTGATAGCGCTCGCGTAGCAGCTTTTGTGAGAGGGCAATGGGTAAATCCAGATACAGCACCAAATCCGGCCTGGGCAGGCCGATTTTATCATATTCAAAATCCTCGCACCAAGCGAAAAATGCGTCCCACTGCGCACGGGGCAGCTTGGTGGCCTGGTGGTAGAGGTTGGAACTGGCGTAGCGGTCAAATAAAATGGTATTCCCCGCGTCATAGGCCTCCCCCCAGCCGGTGCGCCAGCTGGCAAAACGATCCACAGCATATAAGGCGCTGGCTGTATAGGCGTTGACGTCCCCCGGCTTTTCGCCGAACGCGCCGCCGAGATACATCTTTACGGGCTCGCAGGCGGGGCTGTCATAGTCCGGCAGCTTCACACGGCGTGTCTGCACGCCTCGCGCAGCCAGCGTTTCATGCAAAAGACCCAGCTGCGTTGTTTTTCCGCTGCCGTCGAGCCCCTCCAAAACAATAACCTTGCCAGCCATACGCCGCCTCCATATAGAAACATATAGGAAAACAGTATAGCAAATTCTGCCTTGAAATGCAAGCGTTTGCAACGTGTTTTATTGCAAGGCTTTGCGCAAAGCGTTTTCGTAGTCATACAACTACTTGTGTTTTTTAATGCTGTATGCTACTATATTTATAAATCAAACGAATTTTGAGGAAGCTATATGAAGTGTTATGTGCACCGCGCGTGGAACCAAATGCTCAGCTTGGAAAGCCTGTATTGCAGCAGCGTATTCAGCCTGCTATTTCTGATGTGTGTGATTTCTGTGGCGGCACTTGGGCAAATTGCGCATGTTACCGTGAACATACTAACACTCCCGGTAGGTTTTTTGCTTGCGTTGGGGGTTTATGCATGGACGGGAGGGCGCGGATTAACCCGGCAAAAAGGCCAGGGGCTGCTCCTGTTTGCCTGCTGCTTTGGCTTACTGCTGCTGTTGAGCGTGCTGCTTTTTGACATGACCTGTGACGGTACATCCTACCACAAGCAGGCTATCGGTGCCATGGCAGAGGGTTGGAATCCGGTATATGAATCGCTTGACGCCTATTTACAGCGGGCAGGCTTTGCGGGAAAGGTGCCTGGCTATGCCATTTGGGCGGATCATTATGCCAAGGCCGCCTGGATGTATGCCGCCGCAATTTATAAGGTTACCGGGAATGTGGAGAGCGGCAAGCTGCTGTCCGCGCAGCTGATGCTCGCGTTGTTTGGTATCTTGCTGCATTATTTACGCCAAAAACATTGCTTTACACGCAGGCAGGCGTTTTGGATTGCGGGCGTAACGGTTTGCAACCCCATTACGCTGCCGCAATTGTTCAGTTTTTATAATGACGGGGTTCTGGCTGCAGCGTTGTTTTTGCTTATCACAGCGCTTGTTACCCTCACGGATCGCGCCTACCATGCGCCGCGCGTTTGGCGGTGGATAGCCGCTGTTTGCGGTATCCTGCTTTGCAGCGGGGTGAAGTTCACGGGGCTTGGCTATGCCGGGGTGTTTTCTGTCTTGTTTTACGGCTTACTGGTATTACGGGCGGAGCGGGGAAAACGTATGCATACTGCAGTTCGTATGCTATGTGGGTTTGCTGCGGTGTTTTTCAGTGCGGTATTGATTTGGGGCTCATCCAGCTATCTGCGCAACACAATAGACCACGGCCACCCGTTTTATCCGCTGGCAGGGGAGGGAAAGGCGGATATCATCTCTAACAATGAGTCCGCCGGTTTTGCGAAAAGCTCCACTGCCGAAAAGCTGTTCCGCGCAACCTTTTCCCGCAGTGAAAACATTATGCGCCCCAGCGGGAAAGAACCCGCGCTTAAGCTCCCCTTTACGGTCTATCCCTCCGAGTTTATGGTCAGTGCTATTATTGACACCCGCATTGGCGGCTTTGGGCCGCTGTTCAGCGGCTTGCTTTTAATAAGCCTGGGTCTGTTGGCTTGGGCGATGGCGCACTTATGGAAGAAAGACCGTTTTCTGTTTTGCCTTTTGACCGGCAATTTACTACTGATTCTGACATTGCTACTGGCTATTACTGATTCCTGGTGGGCGCGGTATTCCCCGTTTTATTACCTGCTGCTGCCTGCCGGTTTTGCCTGCGCCTGTATTCTGCGCAATAAAACAAACAGCCGCCATCTGCGGCGGCTGCAACAATTTTTTTGTGTTGTATTAATAGCCAATACAGCGTTTTTTCTGCCCAGTCAATGCAAAAATATCGGCGGTTCGGCCTTTGTGCATGTGCAGAACTGGGAACTGCGCCGGGAGGCCAAGGCACTTGGCGGTGAGCCGGTGCAAATTTATATTGACCCCAAGCTGGGGCGTTCAGGCATTGTATATAACTTGGAGGATTTGGGAATTGCATATGAAATCACAGCGCACAAGCCCAACAATCCCAAAAGCTATTATATCGTTTTTGGGGAATATGAATCGAAAAACGGAGAGAACGCCTTGATGAAAAAAATCAAAGGAATTCTGGGAGAATAGTGGGGGCATAAATAATTCCAAGTGTAATCACGCCAAAAGCCGCAACAAGCGCCAGCAGCAGCCAATCGCTCAGTAGAACCTCCACAGGGTCGCCGTCCGAGCAGCGCTCGATGTTTTGGTTGTATTTCATGCAAATGAGAATAA
Source organism: Oscillospiraceae bacterium (assembly GCA_031549535.1). Classification (GTDB taxonomy): domain Bacteria; phylum Bacillota; class Clostridia; order Oscillospirales; family Acutalibacteraceae; genus JAVBPP01. The sequence continues at coordinate 35,836 of JAVBPP010000051.1, read as the reverse complement.
CCAGCGGCACAGTCCATACGAGGTTCTGGTTATTCAGCCGCGCAACGGTGAGCGGGTCAATGCACCAAAGGGCGTAAAAGCAAATGGCGAGTGTGAGGCATAGATACATGTTTTTATCTAAAAAGTTATAGCTGTAAGCGTCCAACACCTCCCGCGTGGCGCTGCCCTGGCGGGCAAGTTCGTTGCGCCGCTTGCCGAGCCCGAAGAAGAAAGAGAGCGCGATAACAGTCAGATACATCCATTTAGACAAGGCAATGCCCGTGAGCGCGGAGCCGTACAGCACACGCAGCAGGTATCCGGTGCTTAATAGGGCAATATCCAGAATGGGGATGTTCTTCAACCCCAGGCTGTAGCCGATATTGATGCATAGATAGAGCCCCAAGAGGCCACAGGAAAATAGGAACTGATTAATTCTAAGCCCTGCACCGGCTGCGGTTTGCAGCCCTGCGCAGAGTAAAATTAGACCTACCGATAAGCAAATCGCCGGAATGCGTCCCGCCGCCCCGCTTGCCAGCGGGCGGTTCTTTTTCGTTGGGTGCAGCCTGTCCTTTTGGATATCCCGCAAATCATTGATAATGTAAATTGCGGATGAGAGTGCGCAAAAAGCGAAGAAAGCCAGCCCTGTGCGCAGAAAGAGCGGCCAGTTGCGCAGAGAACCGTTAAAAAATAAAGGAAGAAAAATCAACAGGTTCTTTATGTAGTGATGCATACGCATCAATTTGCAGTAGGCTCGCATAGCGCTTCCCTAATTATCCTTATTCGTCACTATCAACGTCTGTTGCCGAAGCTTTCGTGGTGGGTGCCGGCTTTGTTGGTTTTTCCGTCGTTGTGGGCTTCTCCGTGGGCTCTGCTGTTGTGGTGGGCTGTTTTGTGGTTGGTGCGGGCGTGGTTGGCCTGTCGGTTGTGGGTTTTTGGGTGGGACGCTCGGAGCTTGGTTTGTCCGTGGGCTTCTCCGTCGGTTTCTCCGTTGGCCTCTGTGTGTTTTCTTGTGTGCGCCTTGTTGTGGTGTATTCGTTGCGGCCGCCGGTTTCGTTATTGCCACGCGTGGTGGTATAATCCTGCTCCTCGAAGGGTGCGGTGGTAAAGCCGGTGCTGCCGCGGGGTCTTGCTGTTACAAAATTGGGGTCTGTCGTGTATTCGTTCAGTGAGGGGGAGGAGCTGGAGGTTTCGGGTTCCTCTTTATTTCCTCTGTTCACCAGGGTAACAACTAAAACGGCAATGCCCGCAATTATAATTGCTGCCAGCGCAAGAGCCATGGATAGTTTTTTGTAATTGATTTTGGGGCGCACCACCGGCTGCGGGGTGAGGGTCGGTGCCTTTAACTCCCGCTTTGCCAGGCGGATTACGACAACCGCGAAGGCCTCTTCCGGCTTTTCCTGCGCTGCTTCGCGCAAAAGGGCGCTGGAAACAACCTCCGTTTTCGGGGAGGAGGAGAGCGCGGCTAAAATCTGTGTTTCACTGAGCACGGCCGTTAGGCTGCGGCTGCAAAGCAACAGCATGTCACCGTCCGCAACGCTGTTCAGGGTGAAAAGCTCCGGCTTGCCTGCTTGCGGTGTGCCAGAAAGCAGCTCCTGCAGCCCGGATTCCTGCGCATGAAAGATGCATAAATTTCCGGTTTTCGCAACAATTAAACGGCTGCCCTGTGCATAGGTCTGCTGCGCGTATAACAGGGCCATCGCCGCCGCCTCGCCGCTGAAGCCGTCTCGCACGGAGTCCTCCGGCGTCTGCTCCTCCGGCTTATTTCGGCGGATACTTTTCTCGCTGAACCATGCGTTGAGCGAGGCAAAGTCTCCCCCGGTGCACAGTGCGGCCAAAAACGGCATGCTCGCGCCGGTATGCATGGACATGTTGCGGTTTGCTTCCTCCGCTGTCAGCGCACGGCCGTTTACATTATACAGGTAGGGGTTTGCCCCGTTTTTGTTGCCGTTATAGGTAACGGCGGATATTCTGGCGGTTATGCTGCCCAAAATGTTCCCTGCCCCTCAAATCAAAATTATACGAATCCCGATGTCTATTTACAGATTAGTTTAACACAAATAGGCCGGATTGGCTAGGCTTTGTAAGAAAGTTGTAAGAAAAACTGCTTTTTTTACAATAAAAAAATCAGCCGCCAGTCAATCTTTTTGATTGATGAGCGGCTGACTTGAGTTCTGTTACGAAATGTCACACCTCGCGGAAGATATCCGCCTGGTCGATGAGCTTGATGCTGTTTTGGTTGAGTACCTGTGCGGCGGCGGCGTTGTCCTCCACCCGCAGGATGACATAGGCGTTGCCCACATCCGGGGTGACGAAGGCGTAGGCATATTCCACGCTGATGCCGGCGTCCGCAAGCATGCGGATGACCTTGGCGAAACGGCCCGGCTCATCCGGAATGCAAATACCCAACACCTGTGTTGCCGAAACGGTCAGACCCTCCGCCTTCAAGGCGGTCACGGCGGCGTCCGGATTGCTGACAATCAGGCGCAGGATGCCGTAGTCCGTTGTGTCGGCAATGGACAGGGCACGGATATCGATGTTGTGATCCGCCAGGATTGCCGTGATGTCGGCCAACCGCCCGGCGCGGTTTTCTACAAAAACAGAGATTTGTTTCATTTCCATGGATACGCTCCTTTCAAATCAGACCTTCCGGTTATCTATCACGCGCACCGCCTTGCCCTCTGAGCGCGGCAGGGAGCGCGGCTCCACAAGCTTTACCTTGGAGGAGACGTTTAACGTGGATTGCAGTGCGGCGCAGATGCGTTGCTCCTCCTGCTCTATGATGCGCACGGAGTCGGAAAACATACTGTCGCTCATTTCAATTTTTACGGTCATGCTGTCCAGGTTGTTCGTGCGATCCACCATGATTTGGTAGTTCGGCTCCATGCCTAGGGAGAGAATCACATGCTCCACCTGGGAGGGGAATACGTTCACGCCGCGGATGATGAGCATGTCGTCCGTGCGCCCCTTGGGCTTTTGCATCTTCACCAGTGTCCTGCCGCAGGAGCAGCTCTCGCGCGTCAAGCAGGAAATGTCCCTTGTGCGGTAGCGCACGAGTGGCAGCGCCTCCTTGCCGATGCAGGTGAACACCAGCTCGCCGTAAGTACCGTCCGGCAGGGGCTGCAAGGTGTCCGGGTCAATGATTTCCGGATAGAAATAATCCTCGCAGACATGCATGCCCGCTTGCTCGCAGCATTCGTAAGAAACGCCGGGACCCGCAATTTCAGAAAGGCCGTAGATGTCATAGGCCTTGATGGCAAGTGCCTTCTCAATTTCCGCGCGCATATTCTCGCTCCAAGCCTCCGCGCCGAAAATACCCGCCCGCAGGGGCAGCGCCGTGGGGTCGATGCCCATCTCACGGATGGTTTCCCCGATGAACATGGCATAGGAGGGGGTGCAGCACAGGATGTTGGAACCGAAATCCTGCATAATCTGAATCTGACGCGCCGTATTGCCGGAGGAAACGGGAATCACCGTTGCGCCCAGCTTTTCCGCGCCGTAGTGCAACCCCAAGCCGCCTGTGAACAAGCCGTAACCGTAGGAAACGTGAATGAAATCCGAGGTCGTTCCGCCCGCAGCCGCGATGGCGCGCGCGGAGCCTTCCGACCAGACCTCAATGTCGTTTTGTGTATAACCCACAACGGTTTGCTTGCCCGTTGTGCCGGAGGAGGCATGGATGCGCACCAGTTGCTCCTTGGGCACGGCGAACAGGCCGTAGGGGTAGTTATCGCGTAGATCCTGCTTATAGGTGAAGGGTAGCTTCACAATATCGTCAATTGTTTTGATGTCCTGCGGCAAAAGGCCGATTTCATCGAACTTCTGCTTATAGAACGGAACATTGTTATAGCAGTTATAAATCATTTTAATCAGCCGCGCGGACTGCATGGCTTTCATATATTCGCGCGATGCGCATTCCATTTCGGGATTATAGCAATGACTCATGATGTGTTCCTCTTTCTGTATTATAGTATGGTCAATTTTGCCCTCCCAAAACCGGCCGCATAACTCAAGTGTGCTCGTATCCGAGTGAAAACGCCTGGAGATTCAACTCCGTGAACTTGGGCGGAACGGTTTTGCGGATGGCCTCCTGCCACACCTCCAGCGGGATATCCGTTAGGCGAGCCAGTGCGCCCAGCAGGACAACATTGACCGCCTTGGGGGAACCCGCCTTCACGGCGAGGCTCAGCGCGTCCAGACCGGTTACAGATGCGCCGGCCGCGCGCAGCGTTTCGAGTACGCCCTCGGGATAGTCTGTGACGCCTGTGATGACCGGCATCGGGTCAATTTTCTGTGTATTGACCACGAGACTGCCCTCAGGCTTCATAAACGAAATCCAGCGAGCGGCTTCCAGCTGCTCAAACGCCAGAATAAAATCCGCTTCTCCCTGTTCCACAATGGGAGACGCTACGCTTTCACCGTATTTGATATAGGTCACAACCGAGCCGCCTCTCTGGCTCATGCCGTGTACCTCGGATACTTTGACATCATAGTCTTGGCTTGTCAGCGCCGCGCCGAGTATGCGCGAGGCCAGCAAAGTGCCCTGCCCGCCAACGCCGACTATCATGATGCTTGTGTTTGCCATAATATGACCATTCCTTTTCGTTCTGTTACTGGTGTTTTCTTTTTCTATTACTCCGGCACTAACAGCCGTTAATTTTGCGGGCTGAAATGCTTGGATTTATGGGATTTTAGCCCGCAAAATTTTTACTACTGTTTGGTGCAGATGTAATACTATTCGCTTTCACTTTCATCATATTCATCGGAAAAGGGACAACTTCTAATACAGACCCCACAATTATCGCATTTTTCAATGCTCGGTACCGGAAATCCTAAATCCCCCTGTTTAACAGTAATATATCCTTTGGGACAAAAAAGAACGCATCTTGTACAACCGGTACAACGATAGTTGTCAACCATTTCTTGAACATTTTTCATAATATGCATCCTCCGCCCACTTCGCCGGGTTTACATCAATGTATTTCCAATGATTTTGGTAACCTTCTTCGTCGCGGATGATGTGGTCCTCATCGACATCAATCAACAAAATCATATGCACATGGTTTGGCATGATGACATATTTATCGCCGCGGGTGTTTGAGAAATTGGATATTTGTCTGATGGATGACTCAACAATTTTTCCATAATCGGATAATGCGGGTTGCGGGCGATTTTGAATCGCCCCCTACTGTCTTTAACGCAAGCTGTAATGAAATACGCTCCATTCGAGGAATAATCATAATCCTTTAGTCTGTTCGTTTTTCTAACAGGCAAAGCGTTCATTCATTGTTCACCTCTGTTACTCAATCGCCCCAAACCGGCACAATTGCGTACAAACGCCGCAGCCCACGCATTGCGTGAAATCAATCACGGATTTGCCTTCCTTCATGGAAATTGCCGGGCAGCCGATGCGCATGCAGGCTTTGCAGCCGGTGCATTTTTCCGCGTCCACCTTGAGGGGCGGATTATGCTTCACGCTCTTGAGCAAGGCGCAGGGGCGGCGGGAGATGATGACGCTTGGCTCTTCAACCGCCAGCTCTGTTTTAACCGCGTCCTCTGTTGCTTTCAAATCATAGGGGTCAACCACGGTGACGCGCCGGATGCCCACTGCCTTGCACAGGGTCTCCAAATCAACGGCGGTGGTCGGGTCTCCGGTAATGGTTTTGCCGGTGGTCGGGTTCTGCTGGTGGCCGGTCATGCCGGTGATGGAGTTATCTAAAATTACAACGACGGAGTTGCTCTTATTATAGGCGATGTCGATTAAGCCTGTTACGCCGGAATGGATAAAGGTGGAATCGCCGATGACCGCCACGCTCTTTTTCGCGTTTTCCGGGTCAGCCTTATTGCGCCCGTGCAGGGCGGAAACGGAGGCGCCCATGCAGATGCAAGTATCCATCATATTCAGGGGCGCAAGTGCGCCGAGGGTGTAACAGCCGATGTCACCGCTGACAAAGGTTTTTTGTTTTTTCAGCGCATAAAACAGGCCACGGTGCGGGCAGCCCGCGCAGAGCACAGGCGGGCGAGCCGGCAATTCCTCTTGCAGGGAGAGGCTGGGGTGTTCTTCGCCCAGCAGCAGTTTGCGCACCAGCTTTTGGGAAAATTCGCCGACCAGCGGGAAGGTTTCCTTGCCGATGACGGCGATGCCGTGCTTTTTGCAGTGGGATTCGATAAAGTCATCCAGCTCCTCAATCACATACACTGTTTCACACTGCGCGGCAAAGTCACGGATGGCTTTGACCGGCAGGGGATAAACGCAGCCCAGCTTGAGGTAGGAGGCCTTGTCGCCCATTGCCTCCTTGGCGTATTGGTAACACGCCCCGGAGCTGATAATACCAATTTTCTTATCGTTATATTCCACGCGGTTCAAGCCGCAGTCAAAGGCTTCTTCCTCGCCGAATGCGGTCTGCTGCTCGATGCGCTGTTCCACCAGAACGTGTCTGCCGCGCGCCATGGCGGGCATCATGACATATTTTTGCGCATTTTTTTCATACACCACCGTTTCGCGCTCCTCGCGTTCGCTGAGCGTCACAAGGGAGCGGGAGTGTGCGATGCGCGTTGTCAGGCGCAGGAAAACCGGGGTGTCAAAACGTTCGGAAAGCTCAAATGCAAGCTTCGTAAAGGCAAGGCATTCCGCAGAGTCCGCCGGCTCCAGCATCATGATTTTGGAAGCCATGGCGTAGTGGCGGGAGTCCTGCTCATTTTGGGAGGAATGCATGCCCGGATCGTCCGCGACAACCACCACCAGCCCGGCATTCACGCCGGTGTAGGAGGCGGTGAACAGCGGGTCGGCCGCAACATTCAGCCCCACATGTTTCATGCCCGAAAAGCTGCGCGCGCCGGCAATCGCCGCGCCGCAGGCCACTTCCAGCGCAACCTTTTCATTCGGTGCCCATTCACAATAGATTTCGTCATAGCTTGCGGCGTATTCCGTCACCTCCGTGCTGGGGGTGCCGGGGTAGGAGGAGCCGACCTTACAGCCGGCCTCATATAAGCCGCGCGCGACGGCTTCGTTGCCGAGGTAGAGTTCTTTCATATACCATAGTCTCCCGATTATTTTTCGTTTCGCAAATCCACAATTCGTTGTGCCTTGCCAATAAAGCGCTCTAAGGTCTTTGGCTCCAGCAGGCTGACCTTGCAGGCGATGCCCAGTGTAATCTGCAGGTCATGCAGCAGCTTTTTCTGCAGCTGCTCCAGTGCGCTGTAACGTTCAAGGAGCGAGGCGTCCACCAGCTCCACGCGCACCTCCAGGGAATCTGTGTGCCCCTCCCGGCGGATAACCAGCTGATAATGCCCGCCGATTTGCTCGTTGCCCACGATGACGCTCTCAATCTGCGAGGGGAAAACGTTCACGCCGCGGATTTTCAGCATATCGTCGCTCCGGCCCTTGACCTTATCCATGCGTACGCTTGTGCGCCCGCAGTTACAGGGGGAATAGTTCAAACGCGTGATGTCACGCGTGCGGTAACGCAGCAGGGGGATGCCTTCCTTCGTCAGCGTTGTCACCAACAGCTCGCCGGTTTCACCCTCGCCCAGGGGCTCCAGGGTTTCCGCGTTTACAATTTCAGGCAGGAAGTAGTCTTCGTTAAAATGCAGGCCGTCCCGCTCGCGGCATTCGCCGGAGACGCCGGGGCCGACCAGCTCGCTCATGCCGTAGTTATCTGTGGCAAACAGGTTCCAACCCTTTTCAATTTGCGCCCGCATTTCCGGTGTGCAGCCCTCGGAGCCGAACAGGCCGAGCTTTAGGTGATAATCGCTCATGGGGAACTCCAGCTCCCGTGCGATTTCGTTCATATACAGGGCATAGGATGGGGTGGAAACCAGCGCCGTCGTCCCAAAATCGCGCATATACAGCAGCGTTTTTTCCGTGTTGCCGCTGGAGTTGGGGATTATGGTTGCCCCAATTTTCTCCAGGCCGTAATGCAGCCCCAGTGCCCCGGTGAACATGCCGTAGCCGAAGGAAATCTGCACCACATCCTCGTCTGTCGCCCCCGCTGCAACGCATAGCCGCGCCATGCAGTCGGACCAGAGCTCGAGGTCATGCTTGGTGTAGCCCACCACAGTCGGCTTCCCCGTTGTGCCGGAGGAGGCGTGGATGCGCACAATCTCCTTCATGGGCTTGGCAAACAGCCCAAAGGGGTAATTGTCCCGCAAATCCGCCTTTGTGGTGGGCGGAATAAATCGAATGTCGTCCAGCGTTTTGATTTTATCGGCGGTAACGCCGGCCTCATCCAGTCTTTTGGTATAAAAGGGGACGTTGCGGTAACAGTAGTCCACCGTCCATTTTAGCCGTTCCAGCTGCAGCGCCCGCAGCGCGCCGCGCGGCATGGTTTCAATTTCTTTTTGAAAAAACATGAGATTTTTGTCCTTTTATGTAATTGGTTTAGTATAGCATAGTTACGCCTCTTCGACAACCCCGTTGTAAAAATTGTCAGTAATTTCCGGCGCGCTGTCCTTTGCCAGCAGGCTCACAAGCGCACAAAGCAGCAGGGAGCTGAGCATGGCGATAACCGCGAACAACGGGCCCTTCGCCGCGAGGGAGACCACGGTGGCCTGCGTGACGCCTGCGCCCGTGAGCAGCTTGCACAGCGCGGGAACCAAAGCGATGAAAAAGCCGCCGAGCATGCCCGCCCAGGCGCCCGTCTTGTTCATGCGCTTCCAGAACAGGGCAAGGACATAGGGGGCGAGGAAGGAGCCGGAGATAATGCCCCAGGAGTAGCTCATCATGTCAAGGATCGGTGTTTTGGTGTTGGCGATGATGTAAGAGAACAGCACAAACACCGCGCATAAAATCTTTGTCAAGCTCGTCATTTTTTTGTCCGTCATCTGCGGCTTGAGCACACCCTTGACAAAATCCATGGAAAAGGTGGAGCTCGCTGTCAGCGTGATGGAGCATAAGGTGGAAACGGAGGCCGCCAGCAGCAGCACAAACACGATACCCAACAGCACATGCGGCATATTTGCGGCTTTAAGCATGAAGGGGACAACATAGTCCTGCATTGGCTTGGGCATGCCCTCCAGCTCTGCGGCGCTGAAATACAGCTTGCTCAGCGAGCCGATGAAGTAGCCGCCGCCCGCAACCAGCAGGGCGAAAACCGTGGAAATCCAAATGCCGCGTTTTGCCTGCTTATCGTCACGCAGGCCGAAGTATTTTGTTACCATCTGCGGCAGACCCCAGGTGCCAAAACTTGTCATCAACACCGTTGCTGTGAGCGAAACTGCCGCGCTCATGGGCAGCTTGGGCAGCCCCAGGCCGGATTTTGCAAATTCCATTACACCGGCAACGCCGCCCGCGCGCTCGCTGCGCACAACAAAAACAATTAACAAAATCACGCCGAAGAACATGACAATGCCCTGCACAAAATCTGCCCGCGCCTGCACCAGGTAACCGCCCAGCACCAACAACAGGATGGCGAGTAGGGCGATAATAATCATGCAAATGGTGCCGTCAATGCCCAAAATCACTTCCGTGACGGAGCTGAGCCCCTTGTAAACGGAGGCGGAGTAGGGGATGAGGAACAAAAAACTGACGATGCAGGAGAAAATCTTCATCGCGCGGCTGTTATAGCGGCTGGCGAAGAACTGCGGCATGGTGGTGAGCTTCATGCGGTGGGTCACGTCACGCGTGCGGCGGGCAAGCACCTTCCAGGCCAGCCAGGAGCCAAAAACCGCGTTGCCGATGCCCGCGAACACGCCCCACAGGCCAAAGTTCAGGCCTGTTCCGCCCGCGTAGCCGATAAACATGACTGCCGAAAAATAAGCTGTGCCGTAAGAGAGCGCCGAGAGCCAGGCCCCCGCGCTGCGGCCGCCGATTGTTAAATCCGAAATGCTCTTTGCCTTACGCCCGGCCACAAGGCCGATGGCAACCAAAACCAGAACGTACACCCCAATAGTTGCCCACACAGCAAAATTTTCCATAGGTATCTTCCTTTCAAGCTGTTTGCTTTCGCCCTTTAACGATTTGATGCTTTTATGTTTTTATGCTTTTAATCGCTAAAGCGAAGTGGCAATACTATACCGCATACAAAGCCGTTTGTCAAGTGCTTTTTTGAAAAAGAATTGTTTTTGAAATTGTAAACGGTATGAATTTCCTCGCTGCCTTGCGTTCCACTGAATTCTGTCCATGCAAGCGAACCATTTTCACAAAATTAACGCTCATCCTTTACAAATTCGGCTATATCTTGCAGTTTGCAATCCAGAATATCACAAAGGTTATTTAACGTGTCAGTCGTAATATTTTTGTTTGCTCTCAGTCGCCGTATCGTGCGCGTGTCTATGTTATATTTTTCGCGAAGTGTATAAGTTGAAACACCTTTTTCCCGCATAGTTTCCCACAGCTTATCAAATAGAATCATGACGTGACCCCCATAATAAAAATTGCCTATTGCATAATTCTATTATGGGGGCTATAATCAGCACCTATAAGGGGAACGCAATCCCCATGCAAGAATATCGTTACCCACTAATTAATCTGTCCATCCCAAAGCGGAAGCGCTTCCAGAAAATCGCTGCGCACAGCCGGGACATAAAAAACTCCAAAGGTTTTCAGCCCGTTTTCCTGTTTCCTATCCGGTAGTTCGATGAGCATACGGTAATACGGCATAAATACGGTATCAAACCCGCTGACATGGTAGACCAACTCCGTTCGTGCGATGGCAGTATGTTCCGGTAAGCCCTCCGGCACAGAGCTGATATAATGCCCCTGCAGCAGTAATTCTCTTGCCTGTTTTGCCGTGATAATGGGGTAATCCCCCAGTTTTTGCGAGAGGTTTTCCCTGCGCAGTGAAACACTGCTGAGCTCTCCGTTCTCATTCGGCACAAAGGAAATGCCTGTGAAGTGATAGGCCACAATTTGTTGTTCCGGGCTCCCTGTGCCCTCATAGCTGCCGTAGCTGCGGCAGAATGCGGCATCGATGCTATAACTGCCGGCGATATCCAATGCCGGTGAGTGCAGGCCGGTTAAACTGTGATATTGCTGTAAGAGATAGTGCAGGCTCGCCTCGGCCTGCTCCTGTGTAGTGTGGGAGAGGGTAAAGCTATACTCCTTTGGCAAGGGTTTCCCGTTGGGATACGAAATGAGAATGCCTCCGTTTTCGCTAACCTCTACCTGCGTATCTCCGCAGAGCGCAAACGCGCGGTATGGCGCGGCTTCCGGTATTTCTGAGATGGAGCGAACTTGGATGGAATCAATTTTTAGCCCCAGTTTTTCGGCTGCGTCCCGCACCCGGTCTTTCATTTCCTCTGTGGAGAGGCCGCCGGTAAAGAACCCATCCCTATTATAAACCCTGGTGTTTTGGAATACAGGCAGGGTCTTTAGACGGCTTTGCTCCGTCCAAGGGTTGCCGTTCTCCAAGTCCTCAATGCGATAGGCCATAAGCCCCTCAAATCCCATGCCGCCCGAATCCATATTGATTTCCAGCTTTGGCAGCTCGGAATAATCCTGCGGTTGCAGAAACAGGAACAAAGCGCTCATCGCCAGCGCAAGGCAGGCGGCTGTGGGCAGAATCCATTTCAGCCGAAGCTGCCTTTTGACGCAAAAATTTTCCGCTTGCAGAAGCAGGCTGTCATCTATTTGGCCGATGCAGTCCAATAATACTTGTGCATTCATTACAAGTCCTCCTCGTCCAAGTGAACCCTCAGCCTGCCGCGTATGCGAAACAGGAGGGATTTCACCTTGCTTTCACTCATGCCAAAACGCAGCGCAATCTCCCGGATGGAGTCGGCATACCAATAGCGCCTAACAAACATCATGCGCTGCTGTTCCTCCAACCCCCACAAAAAGGCGTTGATTGCCGCGGTCAAAGCCGCCTTGTCAAGTTCCGCCTGCACATCCGCTTCAGCGGGCAGGCATTCCTCCAGCTCCTCAAACAGCAGATCCATCGTGCCGCCGCCCCGCTTTTGTGCCCGGCTACGCTTGAGGCGGTTGAGGGAGAGGTTGCGGGTGATTTTCCCCAGAAATGCGCATAAGACGCTCGGTTGCTCAGGCGGAATGGCATTCCATGCGTTCAAAAAGGTTTCATTCACGCACTCCTCCGCATCCTGCGGATTTTGCAGAATGTTCATAGCCACCGCGCGGCAATATGCGCCGTATTTTGCCGCTGTTTCACGAATGGCATCCTCCGAACGCAGCCGGTATAGCTCCAGTATCTGCTGATCCTCCACCGCGTTCACCTCCTCAACCATAAAGACAGCAAAAATGTGCGTTGGTTGCAACTGCTCAAAGCAATAGAATGCTCCCCCGATTTTATTGCTCCACTGACTACGCAATGTTTATACCAAACACTTTTTAGAATACTTGCAAAATTTGGTAACGAGCGTTTCGTGTATGCGCTCTTGCCGAATTTTGCAGGAAGTATTCTTAATGGTGATTGGTATTAGTCAGCGGAGCAATAACGGGAGAGCATTCGCTGTTGTTTTATTTCGCATTGGGATGATTCCCTGTTTTCCTGCGCAGCAATAACCAAACCACTGCGCCGCCGAGCAGGAAACACAGCATGCAGGCGGCAATTTGCAGCCAGGAAAAGGAAGCATTGGGCTGAGTAGTTGTGTCGCTGTCCGCCGTGCTATCATCCCCGTTCGGGTATTGCGGCATGCGGCGCACCAGTATCTCGTAGCTGCATACACTGCCGTCCTGCGCGGTGATGCGAAAGCTGACGGGGTTGTCGCCCGGTTGCAACTCCAGCTCGGCCGGGTCGTTGCAGCTGGCGTTTTTGTCCTCTGCCTCCAGCGCAAAGGAAATGGCCGTGACTTCAAACGGCAGATATAACACATACTCTGTTTGCTTCGGCGTAAATGCAGGGGAGAGGATGCCTTGATTCGGCACGATGCTTTTCAGCCTGGCGTTTCCGCTTACACTCGTGTGAGCCGGAGCGCTTGCGGGAGCCGTTGTTTCACTCGGCGCAACTGTGCTCGTCTGCTGGTGCACGCTTGTGCCTAAAAAGCTGTTGCTTTCTTTTTCTGTTGCAGGGCGCTCCTGTTTGGTGGGTTCCGGTTTTGAGCCGGAGGTAGGTGCTGCCGTCTGTTGCGCGCTTGCCTCGCGTGTGACTCGTATTGTGTAAATCGTTACACTGCCGTTTGCAGCGGTTACGGTCAGGGTCACTTGATTTTCGCCTATTTTCAGTTTATTGCCGTTCATCTTCACCCTTGCACCGGAATCTGCCGCGCTGCTTGTGAGCTCTAATGCGGTGCAGCTGTTCGGAACGGTTGCTTTATATTGCAACACATCCGGACGGAATGCGGGGGAAAGGTTTGCATTGCCAACTGTCAGCGATGCAAGGCTGCTATTGCCGGAGACTGGTTTTGTTACGGTTGACTGAAACTTCACGGTGGCTGCGCTGAAATCGGCCATGCCGTCGCTGGCGCTCATGCCGGAAGTGGAAAAATACAACGCACTGCCCGCCGGTGTAGTGCTTTTGAGCTGAAATTTAAGTGTAAGCAGCGTTGCGTAGCCGGTGATGGGGGAGGAAAGGTTGTTATCGATGGAAAGGATATTTACTTTACCCCCGCTGGCCTCCACGTCATGCGCCCAACCCGAACGCCCGCCGGAAAAGCCCGTGTATTGCAACAGGCCGCTGTCAAACAAAACGGAGCCTTGCACGGAAAAAATGCCGGAACCATTAATAGTTACGGCAATTTCCAAGCTGCCGCCCGGCAAAACACTTTTCGCGCCGGAGAGCTTTACGCCAAGCCCTGCGGCATGAGCGGGAACCATGCAGAGGAGCAGCAGAAGCACAGAAGCTTGTAAAGCCAAAAACCTTTTCACCATAAAACACACCTTAGCTAGTTCTCATCCAGCTTTAAAACGGCCATAAACGCCTCCTGCGGTACCTCGACGGAGCCGAACTGACGCATGCGCTTCTTGCCTTCCTTCTGCTTTTCCAGCAGCTTTTTCTTGCGCGTGATGTCACCGCCGTAGCACTTGGCGAGCACATCCTTGCGCAGCGCCTTTACGGTTTCGCGGGCAATAATTTTGCTGCCAACCGCGAGCTGAATGGGGATTTCAAACATTTGGCGCGGAATATTGTCCTTGAGCTTTTCTGCTATCTTGCGTGCACGCGCATAGGCACGGTCGGAAAAGATGATGAAGGAGAGCGCGTCAATGATATCGCCGTTGAGCATGACGTCCAGTTTTACAAGCTCAGATTTGCGGTAGTCTATCAGCTCATAGTCAAAGGAGGCGTAGCCGCGTGTGCGGGATTTCAGGGAGTCGAAAAAGTCATAGATTATTTCGTTCAGCGGCAGTTCGTAGTGGATATCCACGCGCTCGGGTGTGATGTAATCCATATTGATAAAGATGCCGCGCCTGTCCTGGCAGAGATCCATGATTGTGCCCACAAACTCAGCCGGGGCGTAAATGTGCGCGTCCGTAAACGGCTCTTCGCTGTAATCAATCTGTGCCGGGTCTGGGTAGTGAGTGGGGTTATCCACCTCCACGCTATTGCCGTCAGAAAGATGAATGCGGTAAACAACGCTGGGCACAGTGGTGACCAGGTCAATGTCATATTCCCGTTCCAGCCGCTCCTGAATAATTTCCATGTGCAGCAGCCCCAAAAATCCACAGCGGAAGCCAAAACCGAGCGCACCGGAGGTCTCCGGCTCATAGGAGAGGGAGGCATCGTTCAGCTGCAGCTTTTCCAGCGCCTCGCGCAGGTTTTCATAGTCCGCACCGTCCGCCGGATAAACGCCGCAAAACACCATGGGATTTACTGTGCGGTAACCGGGCAGTGCTTCGGTAGCCGGGCGTTCTGCGGTGGTAACTGTATCACCCACGCGTGCGTCGCCGACGGTTTTAATGGATGCGGTGATATAGCCGACCTCGCCCGCTGTCAGCTCGGCGGCAGGTTCCATGGCGGTGGCGCGCATATAGCCGACTTCCACCACTGTGAACTGTGCCCCCGTTGCCATTAGGCGCATGGTGTCGCCCGCGCGCAGTTTGCCCTCCATGACGCGGACATAGACGATAACGCCCTTGTAGCTGTCGTAGACAGAGTCGAACACCAGCGCGCGCAGCGGCAAGGTATCGTCCGCCTGCGGGGCGGGGACGCTCTGCACAATGCGCTCGAGCACCTGCCCAATATTTTCCCCCGTTTTGGCGGAAACACGGGGCGCATCCATGCAATCCAGCCCGATGATTTCTTCCACATCCGCTGCAACGCGGTCCGGCTCTGCGGCGGGTAAATCAATTTTATTGATGACGGGCACGAGCTCCAAATCATGATCCAAGGCGAGGTAGGTGTTCGCCAGAGTCTGCGCTTCCACACCCTGTGAGGCGTCAATCACCAGCAGCGCCCCCTCGCACGCGGCAAGGGAACGCGAGACCTCATAGTTAAAGTCCACATGGCCGGGGGTATCAATCAAATTCAACACATATTCCTGCCCGTTTTCAGCCAGATAGTTCAGCTTTACAGCGTGTGCCTTAATGGTAATGCCCCGCTCGCGCTCCAAATCCATCTTGTCCAGCAGCTGTGCAGTCATGTCCCGCAGGGCAACGGACTTGGTTTGCTCTAAAAGCCGGTCAGCCAAGGTGGATTTGCCGTGGTCTATATGTGCGATAATACAAAAATTGCGAATATTTTCTTTGGGTATAGCCAAAATGAATCCCCAACCCTTCGGTGTTTATCTAAAATATTGTACATGGGAACGGGGGAAGTGTCAATACGCCAGATGAAAAGGATGTTACGCGGTATTTCAACAAACAAACAGACCGAAAACAGAGCCATACCCGTTTTCGGTCGGTTTCCCTAATTTATTACTCCTGCATGTAATGGTCGCAGGTTTTGCGGGATGAAAGGCCTTGCTGTATGGGATTTTATCCCGCAAAACCCATGCTGCCATTTCAACCTTCTCCGCTTGCGTCCTCCTCCGCTTCCTGGGAAAGCAGGTGCTGCTTTTCCGCGCGGCGGGCGAGTAGCTCCGCATACATACGCTCGCGCTTTTCGCCTGTTAAATCGTAAAACAATTTTGGAATGACGTTGAACGATCCTGTTACCACCGGAAGGATGGTGCTCATGGCGAACAGGGCGTATTTTGTGCTGTCGCTCTGCTGGCCAAAGCCCTTCTTTAAGTCGTAGCCGAACATCTTCATCATGGCGGGGCGGAAGGAGCCGCTCACGGTGCCCACGAGCTTGCGCGCAAGACCCAGGGCGGTGGAGGTCATGCCCTCTGTGCGGTAGCCGTTAGCCCACTCAAAATAATCCATCGCCTCGTTCGTAATTTCCACAGGAATAACCTTGCGCACGCCCCACATCGTCATGAACAGGGTCTCCTGCGCCATAATCAGCGGAATCATCGCACCCACCTTACGGTACCAGCCATTGGGCCCTTTGCCGCCGATGGAGCCAAAGAAGAACACAACGCCCATCAGCCAGTCGCCGATGCCGCCCCCGACTATCCACAGCACCTTCGTGGAAAAGCGCTGTTTCAGTTTTGGCACATAAGTGTAACTGATGGGGGAGACCAACGCGCCGGGCACGCCGACAATGTTTTTGATGGAGGCTGAGCCGAGCACGTCGATATAGTAGTTATCCATGCCGGCGCTTAAGGTGAATGCGCCGAGGAACTCTGTCAGCGCAATAATCAGCAGCGGCTTGTTTTTGATGATGTCGCGCACACCCTGCCAAATGCTCGGCTGTTCCACGGATTGCACCACGCGCTCGCGGGTGATGATAAAGAAATACAGAGCCATTGCGCCGCTGCCCAGGGTGGTAATAACGCCCATGAACACATAGGTGCTTTGCATGCTGAAGGAGATAACCTTATGGTTGATTAAGTCAATCAGAATACCCATGAGAATTTCCGGGATCTGCGTGCCGAAAAAGCCGGAGAAAAAATTGCCATAGGTAATCAGCCGCGTGCGGTCGTTCGGGTGGGGAGTGATGGTGGCCGTCATACCGGTTTCCGCAACCCCGCGGAAGGTGGCGACAGCCTCGCGTGAAAGCGCCAGCAACAGCCAGATGAGGAATTTACCCTTGTTCATGGGGTCGTCGTCAAAAAACAGGGGCATCATCCAAAACAGGCAGGTCATGATTGTGCCCGGGATGGCGGTTGCAATCAAAAAGGGCTTAAACTTGCCCCAGCGGGTGCGGGTTTTGTCCACAATTGCGCCCATAAAGGTGTCGTTCACCACGTCCCAGATGGAGTTGATGGTGTTGATAACAGAAAGCAGGTATAAGTCGATTTTCAGCACATCGTAGATAAAACGGTCTTTGTACTGGTCAATGTTCAAGCCGCGTGAGGCGTAGAACATGACATAACCGAGGGTCTCCTTCGAGCCTACATAGCGTCTGTCTTGGTTCACTGGGGCCTTTCCCGTTTGCTGCGCCATAGCACCGCCGCCTTTTCTTTAAAAATAGGATAAAAATCTTTTTCCCATTATATCACAGGGGCTTGTGCAAAATCAATAGAACAAAACGACATTCTGAAACTAAATTATGGATAAACTCTAGTTTGCCATAATTTTCTTTTTGTGCTGCAGATGCATTTTCATCTGTACAAAATCCGTCAGGGTGACGCCGGCGTCACCGTTGAGGTCCGCCGCCTCAAGATAGCAGCCCTTCAGCGTGCGCTTGCCCAGGATGTGCGCCTTCAGCTGCACAAAGTCCGTCAAAGAAACTACCCCGTCGCCGGAAATATCACCGGTGATGACTAATGTTTTTGCTTGCAGCAGGGTAGTGCCGTTGAGGAGCCGGGCAATGGTGCCTGTACTTACAAGTTGGCGGGCAGTGAGCGTCTGTTCGTTTTTGTACAGTTTGATGTATTGCTTTTCATTGAGCTGCGAAAGGAACTTGGCAGCGCTTGTGTTTTCCGAAATCTTGCGAATATAGGTTTTGCCGACGGTTAAACTGCCGGAGCTGATGGCGGCGGGAATGTATTTTGTGGTAGTCGGCGCTTTCGTAGTTGGAGCCGTTGTGGGTTTTGGTGCTGTGGAAACAACGGCACTTGCGCTTGTGGCGGCATAGAGCGGAGCGCCGGCCTCACCCGCCAGATGGGTTGCATTTTCAGTGGCTCGGGCATAAAAATAATAGCCGGTTTTGGGCTTTAGGTTCGAAAAGCTGCCGCTTGCCTGCCAGGCGCCGTTGCCCAGGCGGTATTCATATCCGGGTTGCGCTTTTAACTGAATGCGGGTATCTGTGCATTGCAGCAGCTGCGGCGTGATGCGTTGCGCCGTGCTTTGTGCCTTGTTTGCCAGCACGCCCGCAGAACTGCAGCTGCCGTTCGCGCTGCCGGAGGCCGTTACGGTTACGGTGAGCATCTGCCCGATATCCGCCGCGCTGATAGGGTAGCTTTTTTCCCGCCCAACGATGAGCGAACCACGCTTCCAAACATAGTGCAACGTGGCGTTTTGCGGGTGCAGGTCGCTGATATCCGCCGTGAGCAGCTGGCCGTAGCAAGCCTCCCCGCGGATGCGCAGCTCGCCGTAGAGCCGAACGCTTTCGGTGGCGGCGGCCAGAGGGATGCTTGCGTTGCTGGCGAAGTGCGTGGCCGTTTCCGCGTAACGCGCGCGCAGGCGGTAGCTTGTTCCGGCCTGCAGGCCGTCAAAAATGTTTGATTTTTGCCAGGCTCCCTCATTGATTTGATATTCGCAGCCCGCGAGCGGGACCAGAGACAGAGCCGAGCTGCTTCGCCCGAGCAGCTGCAGCATGCCGGGCGGGGCGGGGGTGGCTTTCGTTACCGTCACGCTTTCGCTGCGCAGCAGGCCGTCATAACCATCAGTTCCGATTACCACCAGATAAATGCTGCAGCCGATATCCTCCGGCGTTAGGGTATAGCGGCTCTGCTGGTGCACGGCGGTAGCGTTTCGGTACCAAAAATAGTTCACTTGTGCCCCCTGCGGCGAGACGGAGTCGAGGTTGCAAGTCAGTGTTTGCCCAAAGGTGGGCGTTCCGCTGATGCGCAGGGTACCTTCGAGATATTGTACGCCTTGCGGGTTTATGGATTGCGCTTGGTGACCGCGTATCACGTCTAAAGAAACCAGCGCACCGCCCTTTTCCGGGGCATGTGCGCTGGAAATAATCTGCAGTGTCAAAAGGCCTGCCAATCCAAATGTTACAATCCGAAGCAACTTCATCGAAACGCTTGATACCTCCCTTGAAAGGCGGTGAAAAGAGGTGCCTTTAATCGGTCGACAAAAGTCGATGTTTTTCACTATTACTTCGGCACGTAACAGTAGTTAATTTTGCGGGTCGAAATGCTCGGCCGTATGGGATTTTGACCCGCAAAATTTTTACTACTGTTTGGTGCAGGAGTAACAGCTATGACTATAACATTATTCTAACATTTCTGTCAATTTTCTTAACAATTCTTTACATTTTAAAAAAAGCAATAAACCGAAAACACAAAAACGATTAAATTCACTTTATCTGTGGATAGCCTTGTAAAAACGTGCTATAGTGTAGCTGTTTTACTTTGCAACACTATATTTTGGCGTTTCCGGAAAGGAGGGGGCAATATGCAAAAAAGAAAAATATGGCGGCTGGCTGCGCTGGCTGTTGTTTGTGTTGCCCTCGCCGTGAGCTTCACCTGGGTTTGCGCCGTGTTTGTCAGCCGTTCGCTGCACACACAGGTGCAGGAGCTTACACGGGACGCAACCACAGTCCGTTCGCGGGATGAGTTGAGCACCAGGCCGGAAAACGTGATAACCATCCCCATCAGCAAGGAGTTTGAGGGCACCCTGCGCAAGCTGGTGGAAAACAACATTCAGTGCGTTTCTATTTTTGTGCGCAACGGCCTGCCCGTGAATAAACAGAAACTACACAGTGTTTCCATGGGTCTTTACACCGCGTCCCCCGTGCAGTCCGAGCGGATACAAAGCATGCATCAGCTGCGGGATTTGGTGGAACGCACCTATGTTGAGCTGGAGGCGAACACGTTGCTGCAAGGCAATTTTGAAAACACCAATCGCCCGCTCTATAACGAAATCGGCGGTGTTTTTTGCCGCAGCGATTCCTTTACCCCCTCAAAATCGCAAAACCTGCGCTGGGGTAACTATAGCATTGATGTGGTAGCTTTAAACCAAGAAAGCTGTATGTTTCATATCGATGTGATGAACTGGAGCAGCACGCTGAACCGCTATGTTATCCGCTATCCGTTGCTGCGCGCGCAGAAGCAAAACGGCTCTTGGCGGCTGGAGCAGCTTTACACCGGCTATGACGAGGAAAACTTTATGCGCGAACAAGCGCAGAGTGCTTATCTGAACCAATAACAGGAGGTGTGCGCAAGAATTTGAAAAAAATCATATTGTCCGTTGTGCTCATCCTGTTGTGCATTGCGGCGGTGCCGGTGGTTAGCCTGCTGATTGGCAAGGCTGCGGTGGAGACAGGTGGGGTGGTGCCAGGCGGCTCCGTGCTTGTTGTGGATCCGCCGGAAATGGCATCCGAAGGCATCGCGGTGGAGGACTCCGTGATGAAACGGCTGCGGCAGCTCACCGAGGTCAATCTGGTTATGCTGCAGTCGGCCAACTGCAACGAAATTAAAAATGCGCAGAGCCGGAGCATTGACTGTGACGCGCAAACACTGTTTCCCTTTGCTTATGAGGGGATGCGCAGTGTGAAGCAACTTGAGGCCGTTTTAACGGACTGTTATCTGCCGGAACAGCAACAGGCGCTCTACCGCTATACAGACAGATTAGAAACCTACTCCGCAATTTCACAGCGGGGTGGGCAGCCGTATTTTTCGGACAAAATCTATTTCAAGCCCAACGGACGCTATGTCATGAATCAATACCATATTACGGTAACGGCTGTGGAGCAGGATAAAATCGTCTTTACAGTGCGCCTGCGTTTTTACTATGATGATGCCGCGCCGGAATATTCTGTTTTCCCGGAAATCAGAACACTGCATTGCACAGCAAAACGCTCCGCAGGCAAGTGGAAGCTTGCGCAGATTTATACCGGGGACAGTAAGCAGGATGCGGACATCCGCCTGGATATCAAGGCATACGAGCAAGGGAAGGGGAAGTAACCCTAATACCAATCACCTTTTAGAATACATGCAAAATTTGGCAGAATGCACAATTGTCACGTCAGCCGGCGTACAGCCTCCTCTTCGTCCGCTACAAAGAACACCTGATTGCCCTGATTGCATTCATAAATAAAATCCTGCAGCGCTTTGCTGGGATAGCTTGAGAAATCGCCGATGATGGCGATTTTTTGCCTGTATATCGTAAACTTCTGCAATATCTCCCCGGCGATTCCGGTGCTTAGGTCAAAAAACGCCTGGGCAACGGCGGATTTATACATAGCGACGGCCATACATCCGCTCACAAATTGCTCAGTTGCAATCAAATCAAGGGCAGACTGCACATCCGTCAAAATCGGGGTTTCGCTCTCTATCACTGCAATGCGTCCGCCGTTTTCGGTATTGATATAACGGGTCATAAAATCTCATCCTTAGTAGAAATATTTCAACCAGTGCAGCTTCTTTTTTTCAGAAAGAAGCACCACCAAAAGTGCAAACAGGGTACTGGCCGCGCTGCTGAACAAAAACGCCGTCATGCTGTGCTTGGGGATAGACAGGGCTGTTACGGCGAAGTAGATAAAAAAATAGTGGAACACATATATGTTGGTGGACATCCTGCGGAGATAGGGATAAGCCCGGCGCTCTGTTATGCGTAGGCTGAGCGCGGCTGTGAACAGAAAATAGGAGAGCGGCAGAAGGGAAAAAAACAAAAACCGCCCACTGTAAAGCCGGAAATGTGTCACCCCAAAGCCCTCCGCCGCCAAAGCAGCAAAGCCGAGCGCCGCCCCGCAAAGGCAAAAGCGTAGGTTGGGCTGCTGTTTTTTTTGCGCAATCCAAGCGCCGAGGGCAACAAACACAAAGCCATACGTAAAGGCGTTCTGGTCCCCCATAAACCCGTCCAAAGCGTCATAAAACTGCCTTGCGCTGTCACTGCGGATGACTAGGCTGTGGTAGCTGGTGGCCAGCGTTGCAACCAGGTAGAACAGCAGGGCGATGAGGAACACGGCGCGTGTGCGAAAAACCTGCAGCAAAAGCGCCGTGAGCAGAATGGAGAGCGCCAGCGCGGGCAAGAACCACAGATGGGAATAGACCCCTTTAAACAGCAGCGCAGAGAGCAGCTGCAGGATACCGCCGTCAAATTTCAAATGCGAAATAGGCAGATAAACCAGGCTTGCAATCAGATATAAAAGCAGTATACGCCGAATCGTTTTCCAAACCGCTGCCCGGTTTGCGCAGAAGAATCCCTTCTCGAGCGGCAGGGAACGAAACAGAAAGAACGCGGAACTGAGAAAGAAAAACGGTACGGCGACGCGTGTAATCATGCCCCAGGGCTCGTTCAGTGCCGTTCCGGTAAACGGATCGGTATGAATGGAAACTACGACAATGGCGAGCAAAAATTTCATCAAATCCACCGCAGGGTATTGCGCCTTGACGGTATGCGGTTGCTGCTGCATATAAACGCCCTCCCTCGCCTAGTCATCTTACCTTACTCGGTCAAAAAAGTAAAGGGAAACCGCTGTGAAACGAATTTTATAACGTTTCACAGCGGTTTTTAAGGTAAGCTTTATTACGGCTCCGCCGTTGTGTTGTTGCCCTGCAACGCGTCAAAGCTAATTAAAGCGTTGCCGCCGGTGACTGCGGGCATTTTGCCGTCCCACTTCTGGATTTTTTGATATTCCACCAAAACCTGGCTGAGGGATTTTGTGAGCAGGTTGTTGGCGTCGGCCTGCGCTTGTGCCTTGGCTGTGATGGCCTTTGCCTCGGCTTCGGCGGCAATGATTTGCTTTTTTGCTTCCGCTTCGGCGATAACGATGGCCTGCTGCTGCTCCGTCTTGGTTTTGAGCAGGTTTTGTTCCGCCACCTGTTTGGCCTCAATTGCGGCGTTGAAATCAGCCGAGAAGTCAAAGTTTACGATGTTGAACTTCTCGATAAAAATACCGTATTCGCTCACCTTGTTTTCCAGCGTGGTTTTAACCTCCTCGCCCACTTGGGCGCGTTTGGTAATCAATTCCTCCGCTGTGTACTTTGCCGTGGCGGACTTCATGCTCTCCTGCACGTTGGGCAGCAGGATGACGGTCTGATAGTCCCGGCCGATGTTTTTAAACAGCTTCGCGCTGGCATCCAGGGAGACACGGTAGTTGACCGCAATGATGCTGCGCACTGCCTGCAGGTCTCTGGAAACTGCGGCTGACTCCACTTCCTGCACCTGAATTTTATTGGAGACCTTCTCCACTTGCTGCACAATCGGAGCCTTGATGTGGAACCCTTCCGATAGAATCCGGTCAGAGACCTTACCCAAGGTGACGACAACGCCCGTGTGTCCCGCGGGGACGATCACAAAACAGGAAAATGCGAGAATGAGAAGCAAAAGCAGAGCCACGCCCCCGAGGATAAGTTTGCCCGTCAATTTACCCTGACGAATTGCCTGCCCGTCTACTGAAAATTTAGCCATGTTTATGTATCTCCATTCATTATTTTTTGAAACACTGCCTCGGCCTCTTTTTTGCGCTCATAGGAAAGATAGGCCAGAACCATAACTAAAAGTGCGCTGCGCAGGAGCTCTTTGTCACTCACATGGGGGCCGCTGTATGATGCGATTTTGCTGTCAATCATCTGCAGCAATTCCTCTTGCGCGTGAGCCTGCGTTTCCTCTACCTCCCAGAGTATGCTGCAGAAGTAGTTGTAGAGCTGGCTGTCTGGCACAATATCGTCGCTACGGTCCGCAACGGCACCGTTGATTGCCGCCATGAGCGCTACGATTTGGTCCAGCTGCATCGCCCCGCGCAGCAGGTTGATGAGCAGGATGCGCGCGAGCTGCACCTCCTGGTAGCGTTTGCCCTCCGGATTCATCACCCAGCCGCGCTTAATCCAGTTTTGGATTGTGGTGGCGTTCAGGCCGATCAGGTCGCAAAGTTGCGAGAGTGTCAGCCCCCCGGTGGCGTTCAAAATCGGCGTAAAGGCCGAAAATGCGTCGCTTGCCAGCGTAGGGCAGGCCGGGTAGGTGGTGCCCGGCATCGTCTCCAACATGCTTACTCCTCCTTCCAAATTTTTTGGACGACCAATGCGGTTCGCCGGATAAGACTAAAACGTCATAAGAATAAATCACCGGCAGACATGAATATATCACAGGTTCGTGTGAACGTCAAGGGTTTTTTTGTAATTTACAAATTGTTCACATTCTCAGGCGCCTGCATATGCTTTGATCGCGCTTCATAGTATGTATGAGAATAGTTATGTATGAGATTAGTATAAGAGCAAGGAAGGGCAATGAGAATGCAAAAAAAGCAGAACACAACAAAATCAGTGGGATATTATGCCATGTTTTTGCCCATACTATGTGCGCTGGCTTACGCTGTGTTTCACGCGGGCGGCCTTTCCGGGGCAGCCCTGCTGAGCGCCGGACTTGCCATGCCGCAGGGTGCGGCGCAGCTCGCGCGGCAGTATTTGGAAAGCACGGTGCTCTCCACCCTGCCGGAACAGACGACTTTGCCTGTGACACAAAACAAAACAACGCTCCTGGCCACCCAGCCGACGAAAAGCAACAACGCCGTTCCTCCAAAAACGAGCAGTACGCAGAAAACCGTGGATTTGACCGTGACGCCGCCGGATATCAAGGCACTCATGGCGCAGGCGCTTAGCAAGGAAAAGCAGGGAGAGTTTGAGAAAAAAGGCAAGCTCGTCGCCATGGATTACGGAAAGTCCGGTACAACGGATATTTATAAAAATGTCCGCGTCAAAAATGTGACGGATACCAAAACCATCAACGTGCAGAAGGAGCTGGAAAAGGCACCAAAGCTCAGTATCAAGGATAAATCCAAGCCCGCTGTATTGTTGTTTCACACCCATACCACGGAAAGCTATCAGCTTTTGGATAGGGACTACTACACGCAAAAGGATGCCGCGCGCAGCGATGACCCCGCACAAAATGTGATACGCGTGGGTGACGAAATTGAAAAACAGCTGGAGCAGGCGGGCTATCAAGTGATTCATGATAGGCGCATACACGACCAATCCTATTCCGGTGCATATGACCGCACGCGCGGTGTAGTAAAGGAATATCTCAAGCAATATCCGGAAATTGCCGTGGTGCTGGATGTGCACCGGGACGCCATGCACCAGAACAACGGCAACAAAATTAAGCCTGTTGCCACCATAAACGGCAAACAGGCTGCGCAAATCATGCTTATCTCGGGAGCAGAGGAGGGCGCGATTACAGACTTTCCGGATTGGGAGCTAAATCTGCGCTTTGCGTTGCAGCTGCAGCAGGCCATGGAAACCCTCTATCCGGGCCTTACCCGCCCCATTTTATTTTCCCAGCGGCTATATACCATGAACCTCCACCCCTGCAATGTGCTTGTGGAAATGGGCAGCGACGGCAACACCCTGGAGGAGGCGGTGTATTCCGCCCGTTTGATTGGGAACGCGTTGATTGAGGTCTTGCGCAAATACACAAAATAGAAGGAATGTCATAACCATGAAACGAGAGCAAACAGAACAGCATCCTACGCACGGCGAATTTCGCATGCTCAAAGCCTATATGCTCACCGTAATTCTCTGCCTGTGCCTAACGGCGGCGGCGCTGGGGGTGGCGGTGGCGGGGAACAATACTCAAAAGCTCAGCCTGGGGCGGGAACAGGCGCGTGTTGTGCTCAGCCAGCAGGAGGACAGGCTCTCGCTGCACACAGGGGATATGCAGTGGAGCCTGCCTGCCGCCCTGCCGCGTGACGCAGACTCTCTGCTGCGCATGGCACCGCCGCCGCTGTGCACAGCGCACTGGGTGGCGCAGTGTATTCGGGAGCTGCTGCAATAAAAGAAAGGAAGAATTCCAATGGATCAAAATCAAGAGTTTTTAACCTACATTTATCAAAACTCCCAAATGGGTATCACAACAATTGAACAGCTTAAAACGAAGGTGGGACAGCAGGAATTTAACAATCAGCTTCACAGCCAGCTTCAGGAATATCAAACAGTCAACGAGGCGGCGGCGAAACAGCTTCGTGAAAACGGGCACACCGAAAAAAGTATTCCCAAGGCGCAGGAGTTGGGTGCATATATGTCTATTGCGCTTAAGACCTTGACCAATCATTCCCCGTCACACATTTCGGAAATGATGATGCAGGGCAGCGTCATGGGCGTCATTGACATTACAAAGAATCTGAAAAAATATCCGAATGCGCCGGCGAAGACGAAAACGCTGGCAAATAAGCTGCTGCAAATAGAGGAGAGCAATATCCAAAGTCTAAAAGGCTATTTGTGATTCTCCGGTGTTTCCAGGCGCTCGAATAAAACGGATATTTCAGGGAAAATATAGCCGGGCGCAACCCATTGCGGTGCCCAGGTAGCTTGGAGATGCAACCAATCGCACACTGCTGCTGAGGAAAACGGCAAAAAGGGCGCAAGCAGTACGGCGAGGTTCGCGATGATTTGGATGCAGTTGAACAGCGTTTGGTCGCATGCCTGCGCTGCATCGGTTCTGGTTTTCCAGGGCTGATGGGAGTCAAAATACTTGTTCCCGAATCGGACAAACGCAAAGATATCCTCCAGGGCGTCCCGGAATTGGCCGCTTTCTATGCGGCTTCCGGCGCAATCATACAGCCCTTGTATGGTTGTTGCAATCTCCGTTTCCAATCTTCCGTTTGGCACAGCGGAGCCCTTGTACTTTAGCAGAAAGGCAAGTGTCCGGTGAATCAAATTCCCGTATGCGCCGAGCAGCTCGCTGTTGTTTTGCTCCACGAATTCCTGCCATGAAAAATCCGTATCCCGCTTTTCCGGGCCGTTTGCAATAAAAAAGTAGCGCAATGCATCCGGATGATAGCGCGTTACCAGATCCTTCGCCCATATCGCCCAGTTTTGACTGGTCGATATTTTTTTGCCTTCCAGGGTGAGGTGCTCGCTTGAGATGATATCGTCCGGGAGCCGGAAACTGCCGCCGTGCCCAAGCAACAGGGCGGGTAAAATGATGGTGTGAAAGGGAATATTGTCCTTCCCGTGCACATAATAATGCCGTGCATTTTCGCCCCACAGCTCTTGAAAGGGGATGCCCCGCTCCTCGCAGAGGGTTTTGGAGGCGGATGCATAACCCAGCACATTCTCCGCCCAAATATATATTTTTTTCTGCGCATAGCCTTCCTTCGGTACATCAATCCCCCAATCCAGGTCACGGGTAATGGCGCGGTCGCGCAGTCCTTCGTCCAGATAGCGCCTTGTGAATGCAAGTGTGTTACAAAACGCTTGTGCTGCTCTGCAGATGTCTTTGTGTATAAATCATAGCTAAACCCCAGCGCATGAAAAACGGATACAAATTCTTCGTGATAAAAATCGCTGATTTCCTGCGGGCTTTTGCCCTCTTGCTTCGCTCGGATGGTAACGGGGGTGCCATGGCAATCGCTGCCCGAAACATAAAAGACCTCCTTGCCCTTGGCGCGGTAATATCTTGCCAAAACATCGCCCGGCAATAAGCCCGCGATATGCCCGATATGGAGCGACCCGTTTGCATACGGCCAAGCGCCGCCGATTAAAATGTGTTTCATTTCGTTTCCTCATTTCTTTTAATTAGGTTATTACTTCGGCACGTAACAGTAGTTAATTTTGCGGGTCGAAATGCTCGGCCGTATGGGATTTTGACCCGCAAAATTTTTACTACTGTTTGGTGCAGGAGCAATAGCACGCCGGATAAATAAAAAACTTTCACCCCCGAATGTAATATTCAGGGACGAAAGTGCAGCTTCCGTGTTACCACCCTAATTCGCCCATTCCTCGCGGAATGAGCCTTATCAAGTACAGGGCAGGAAATGATCTGCCGATACTCTATCGCTGTAACGGGCGCCCCCGTCGTAGCCTAAAAGACGCTGTCTTCTCGGTACGCCGCTCCGAGACCATGTTCGGTAATCTTTGCCCCATCCGCTCGCAGCAAATGCGGATTTCTCTGGGGAGGTTCCGATTACGTACTCTTTCTCTTCGATGCGTTTCAATTATTTGATTTAGTTTGGAAACTATTATATGCAGAAAGGAGAAAAAAATCAACTTAAAATAAATCTATGGAAGAAATAAACAAAATATATTCAAAAAAAGAAAAATTTACTATGCAATAAGCACATTGAAAATTTGCCAACATGCGATATAATTATTATAGTAAAATTGTCACGAAGAAAATTAATAACCTTTTATCAACACTTGTTTTAAACTTGTAAAAATATAATTGTATTAATTTGGAAGGAGCCTAGCATGAGCTTCAAGGGATATATAGCCCTTTTTTTATGCTTTACAGTCATCACAGTGTCTGCAGGGTGTGACTTAATGGAATGTCAAAGATTAAGAAAACCGTCGCGGGTATTCTCGTTGCTATCATGTGCTCATCTTCGCTTGCAATTTCGACATTTGCAGAGGAGGAAATCAACAACGGACACAATGTTAAGAAAATTTCTTCTGGTAAGGAGCTTCAAGAAAATTATTCTGATATGAGCAACATAGACGCTATTAGCTTAACGGAAGATATTATTACTAATAGTGATATTGACATAATGATGGAAATATTAGATAATGGAACAGATATAGCGGTTGCTGGCTCGGATATTAACGAAATTGCAAGTTTGTTTGACTGCGTTTATGATGAAATGTCCAATCAAAATTTAGTAGGGTGTTATCTCCGCTCGGTTGGCTCGGAAACGATGTTAACACCTATTACGGCAGCAGTTGTGTATGAGAGCGGCAAAGAGCTAAGCGAGGAAGAATGTGATGCTGAGAATTCTCGGCTTAGCATGATTCTGACCGGTAAGGAATTAGATGTGTCGGAGAGCATAGAGGTATTGTCTGGAGTAAAAGCGGACTCTGAGATTTTGGGGCAGTTATCCAAGAAAGAACTGGCTTCGCTTCAAGCAAGTACTCCTTTAGGAACTTCTTATAAAGACTCCTCGACCTTTTGCTATTTCTATAAAGAGGGAAGTGCGAACGGAACAGGAACTACTTATGCTTATGACGGCGCTGAGAGTAAAAGCGGTTATGTTAAGCTAGGTTCTATACGAGTAACCGGATACCTCATTAAGGTGAAGACTGTAGGAACGAAGACGTATGATAATATTTATTCGATAGTGACGGCTTCTGGATTGAGCAACAAGTTTGTTAAGTACTATCAGTATAATATGGAATTAATGAGCTCGAATGCAAGTATTCTAGATGAAACCTGGCTTGATGGAGGTACAAAACCGACTGTTTCTACTTCGCTTGCATCAGGATTTAGCTCAGATGGTAAAAGTACAATTACATCATCAACATCGTATTCTTACAATCCAAATGGCCAAAATATCTTAAACGCACTTGGGAATAATAATATAAAAACATGGAAGGCGACTCCTGCTTCCAATGTGGAAAATGGTTCTTGGAAAATTAGCCCATCCATAACCGTTCTCAACAATAGCGGTACTACATCCAATACCACAGTTCATATGTATGTAAATAGTTTTCAATTAAGCGGTGGGGTTCGGACGTATACTAGTGGCAGCAGAGTGCAGGCTAACTTTACATTTCGAAATCACACATAAGGGGTCACTAGATTTTAGAAAAAGCATACACTAATAATAAAAGGGGGCATTTCATGAATCAAACCACACAAAAATGGCTGGCATTGTTTTGCTGTTTGCTGTTTCCGATGACAGTCCTAACCGCCTGCGGCACAGCGGAGGCGGCCACGGACAAAACTTTGGAAACAAAGACTAAGCCACTTGAAGGGGTGCGCTCTGAACAGTCGCTCGGGGACGGCTTGACGTTTTGTGTCTATGCCGATGAGTCAGAGGGGAGTCTGGTGTTGGGTTATACCTGCGAAACGGACAGTTCCGTCTATAATCTCGCAGAAACCAGCACATCTTCTGAGGAGCCCGTGGCGCAGCAGAGCAGTTTGGTTGAAATTTCCGATAGTACAAAAATCACAGCAGACCCGGAAACTGGTGGTAAAGGCTACACAAGAGAGAGCTATGTTTGTTTTCCTGTTCCAATAAAAAATCGAACGGACTACCGGCTGAACTATGCGGTTGAACTGCTGCTGGGAGTGAAAAAAAGTGAAACCGTATCCATCCAATGGAAAGAGAAGGGTGCGGCAGAGCTTGGTAAAAAAATCCTTTTGCCGGATGGACATTGGGTAGCCGTTAACAGTGTAACGCTGGAAGAAACGGATGGAAAAAAATACGCGGCAGTCAGTTATACCAAGGATATGGAGTCCCTGTCCTTTGAGCTGAGTGTCACAAAAAGCAAGGTTTCCACCGGTGCGGCTTCCGGAACATTCACGGAGCTGGAGGGTGGCAAGGATTTTATTTATCGCCATCCGATTGGGGCGGATGAAACGGAAATTGAGATACAATTCGATACGTTCAGCTATCACAAGGTATTCACGGGAACAATGGATTTAAAATAATACGCGCTAGAGAGAACTGCTGTACCTCTATACAAGGTATGGCAGTTATTATTATAAGGGTATATAAACCAACGGCCATTTTGACAAAAAACTTGCCGTTTCCCATAAAATGCGATATACTATACTCTGATTTTAATCCCGGCTCGAACACAGCGGGCTTGGGGAGCATATAGGGGTGACAGCTTTGATTACAGGTGCAGTTCTGCGGGACGCGGTGATTTACGCTTCGGCACAGATTCAGGCGCGGCAGCAGGAAATTGACGCGCTGAACGTGTTCCCCGTGCCGGATGGAGACACCGGCACCAATATGTCCATGACACTGTCCGCCGCCGCACGGGATGTGGCACATTTTGCGGATTCCACTGCACTTTCCGCAGTGGCACAGTGCGTTGCATCCTCGCTGTTGCATGGCGCACGGGGGAACTCGGGTGTGATTTTGTCCCTGATATTCCGTGGGTTTGCGGGGGAATTACAGGGCGCAGCGGCGGACGGCAGGGAGCTGGCCGAGGCGCTTTGGCGGGGGACAGAAACGGCATATAAGGCTGTACTCAAGCCGATTGAAGGCACGATCTTAACGGTGATTCGCGCCGCGTCGGACGCGGCCAGGTTGCAGGTGCGGCAAAAGCCGGATGCGGTTGCGGTGTTCAGTGCCGCGCTGCGGGGGGCAAAAACAGCCTTGGCGCAAACGCCGGATTTACTTCCCGTTTTGAAAAAAGCCAATGTGGTGGATGCGGGCGGCCAGGGGCTTGTGGTGATTTTTGAGGCCATGCTGGCGGTGTTCCGGGGGGATGCCCCGGCGCTTGCCGAACCGGTGTTGCCTGCGCGGGAAAAGCCGCTTGCGCTGGTGGAACAGGAAATCAGCTTTCTATACTGCACCGAATGCCTGGTTCAACGGCAGGATGCACGGGACGCCGTCCCGCTACGCACGGCGCTTGCCAAACTGGGGGATAGCATGGTGTTCCTCGCCGAGGAGGACTGCATTAAACTGCACATCCATACCAATCAGCCGGATGCGGTGCTGACGGAAGCCCTGTGCTATGGTCAGCTGGAGCAAATTAAGATTGAAAATATGCAGCTGCAGCACAGCGCCGCGCTTGCGCAAGGGGAAGAAGCTGCGCAGTCGGTTGCCCAGGAGGGGGAGAAAAGACCCTTCGGCATCGTCACCGTGGCGGCGGGGGAGGGGCTGCGCGACTTATTCTCTGACCTGGGCGCGGACTATGTGGTCAGCGGCGGGCAGACGATGAACCCCAGCACAGATGAAATTCTCGCTGCGCTGGAATGTGTGCGGGCGGAACACATTTTTTTGCTGCCCAACAATCGCAATATTCACATGGCCGCGCAGCAGGCCGCCGCGCTTGCGGGCGGGCATGTGCAGGTGGTGGAAACGCTGGATGTGCCCCAGGGAATTGCCGCTGTATTGGCGTTGGATGAGCTGGGCACGGCGCAGCAGAACGCAGCAGGGATGCATGAAGCCATCAAAAGCGTAACGACGGCCTATGTGACCTTTGCCGCGCGGGACCGCGAATTCCCTGACTTGGCACTCAAACGCGGGGACGTTTTGGGTGTTGTGGGCGGGGAAGTAAAGCTTAGCGCTCACACGCCGGAGGAAGCGGCCGCTGCATTGCTTTCTGCCCTATACAGTCCGCAGAATCATGTGGGTATCACCCTGTATTATGGGGAGGGTATCACTGCGAGGCAGGCGGAAAATTTGGCGCAGGAGTTGGAGCAGCAATATCCTAAGGCCGCCGTGAGCGCCGTTTATGGTGGGCAGCCGGTCTATTACTATATGTTAGCGGTTGAATAGTGCTATGAATGAACAAACCGCAGTACAATATCTCAAGGGCGTAGGCGAAAAACGTGCGGCGCTCCTGCAACGGCTTGGGATTCGAACCCTTGCTGATTTGCTGGAGTATTATCCCCGCGCTTATGAGGATTGGAGCCGCCCGCTCACCATCGCGCAGGCTCCCGTGGGCGAGGTCTGCTGCATTAGAGCCATCGTCGGCACACCCGTGCGCAACCACCTAATTCGCCGGGGGATGACGCTGTATAAAACCACCGTAACGGATGGGAAGGACACTCTCTTTATTACCCTGTTCAACAACAAGTTTTTAGCTGAGAAGCTGGAGCTGGGGGAGGAATACCTCTTTTACGGCAAGGTTTCCGGAGATTTACTGCGCAAAGAAATGACTTCGCCCGAGGCGGAGCCGGTGGAAAACGGGGCAGGGCTGCGCGCGGTCTATCCGCTGACGGAGGGCATCAACTCCCGTGCCATCGCAAAGCTGGTGCAAGCTGCCTTCACCGCCCTGCGGGAGGAGGCCGCAGACTGCCTGCCGCAGAGAATCCGGGATGATTACTGCTTGATGACCCGGCAGGATGCCCTGCGCTATATTCATGTCCCGCCGAACCCGGACTACCTCGCCCAGGCCAAACGCCGCCTGACATTTGAGGAGCTGTTGGTTTTGCAGCTGGGTTTGAGCCGCCTAAAAGGCGAAATCCGTGCGCAGTCCGGCGCAGTGCTGCAGGAGGATGCCAGTGAATGCTTTTTTTCCGAGCTGCCCTTTTCGCCTACCAATGCGCAAAAACGCGCCGTGCGCGAGGCACTGGAGGATATGCAAAGCGGCAGGTTGATGAATCGCCTGCTGCAGGGGGATGTTGGTTCCGGCAAAACAGCCGTAGCCGCCGCGCTGATTTATTGCATGACGCGGGAGGGCTGGCAGTGTGCGCTCATGGCACCAACGGAGGTGCTCGCAAGGCAGCATTTTTCCACCATGACCAAGCTGCTGCAGGGCAGCGGCGTGCGCATGGAGCTGCTCGTTGGCTCCGTTACCGCCGCAAACAAACGCCGCTGTAAGGAGCGGCTTGCCGCGGGGGAAATTGATTTGCTCATCGGCACGCACGCCCTAATCGAACAGTCTGTGGCGTTCAAACGCTTGGGGCTGGTGGTTACGGATGAGCAGCACCGTTTCGGCGTCAACCAACGCGCCGCCTTGCAGGAGAAGGGGGAGAACCCCCATAGGTATGTCATGTCCGCAACGCCGATTCCGCGTACACTCGCGCTGATTATCTACGGGGATTTGGATGTCTCCGTGCTGGACGAAATGCCGCCTGGCCGGCAGAAAATTGAAACCTACGCCGTCACGGGTGAAAAGCGCATGCGGGTGTTTGGCTATGTAAAAAAGCATTTGGATCAAGGCCTGCAGGGCTACATCGTTTGCCCCATGGTGGAAGAAAATGAGGAGCTGGAACTCGCAGCCGCCAAGCAATATGCCCAGCAGATTGCGCAAAATGAGTTTCAGGATTACCGCGTGGCCCTGCTGCACGGCAAAATGAAACCCGCTGAGAAGCAGGCGGTGATGCAGGCGTTTTCCTCCGGGGAGGTGCAGCTACTGGTATCTACCACAGTGATTGAGGTGGGCGTGGATGTGCCCAACGCCGTGATTATGGTGATTGAAAACGCGGAGCGCTTCGGCCTTTCTCAGCTGCACCAGCTACGCGGCAGAATAGGGCGCGGCAGCGAAAAATCCACCTGTATTCTTATTTCTGACGCGCAGGGGGAACAGGCGCTCCAACGCCTGACGATATTGGCCACCACAACGGACGGCTTTAAAATTGCGGATGCGGACTTGAACCTGCGCGGCCCCGGTGACTTTTTTGGCGCAAGGCAGCACGGCCTGCCGCAGCTGAAAATCGCGGATATGCTGGAGGATACGCAGATTATCCTGGAAACCCAGACTCTCGCGAAAAAAATTTTGGAACAGGATGCACGCTTGGAAAAAGAGGAGCACAGAGCCTTGGCTCAAGCGGTGGAGCTGTTGTTCGCGGCGGTTGGCGAGGGTGGGTTAAACTGAAAGACGGAGTAAACGGAATGCGAGAACTGTTTTTAGGGGTGGATGGCGGCGGGAGCAAGACAAGCTGCCTGGTTTGCGATAGGGAGGGCAACGAGCTTGCCGCCCATGTCGGCGAGAGCATCAATTATTACGCCCTGGGGCTGGAAAGCGCCCGGGTAAATATGCGCGAATGTATCCGTGCGCTGCAGAGCGGGCTGAACGAAGCGGAGTTTACAGCGGCGTTTATCGGCATGTCAGCGCTGAACGGCCGCGCCACGCAGCAGGAGCTGCATGCCTTTTGTGACGGCATCATACCCGCAAAGCGTATGGATATGGACAGCGACCTGTTCATCGCCCTGGAGGCGGCGCAGGCCGAGGGCGCGGCCATGGTTGTCATCAGCGGCACGGGCTCTATGGCTGTGGCGCGGGACGAGGCTGGGCAAATCCTTACATCCGGCGGCTGGGGGCATACACTGGGCGACGAGGGCAGCGGCTATTGGCTTGCCCTGCACGGCATTCAGGCCGCCATACGGGGGCAGGAGGGCAGCGCGGCGGAAACGGCTCTGACCAAGGCTGTGCTGGAGCATTTCGGTATCATGAAAATTGAGGCTCTGATTGATTTGTTCTACGACCCGCCTATGGAAAAAGCGCATGTCGCCGCGTTCGCCCCGGAGGTTTGCCGGCTGGCGGGCGAGGGGGACAGTGTGGCCTGTGTCATTTTGGAGCGCGGCGCAAACGAGCTTGCTGAAACCGCGCGGGTGCTGTGCAAAAAGCTGCCGGCAAACACCCCGATTCATGTCTGGGGCGGTATATTTGAGCATGTCGCGCTGTTCCGTGCGCTGTTTTCAAGGGCGCTGGAGCAAAAAATAGCTCTGCTGCCAAACCCGCCGGTGATGGGCGCGGTGGAGGCGGCAAGGCGGTTATCATGGGGGGATAGGTAGTTGTCAAGCGGTAACAATGCAAGCGAAATGAAGCAGCAATATGGAACGGTCCAAAATTTG
This sequence comes from Oscillospiraceae bacterium, assembly GCA_031549535.1. Taxonomy (GTDB): domain Bacteria; phylum Bacillota; class Clostridia; order Oscillospirales; family Acutalibacteraceae; genus JAVBPP01. The sequence goes on along the minus strand of JAVBPP010000051.1, from coordinate 680 downwards.
AATAGCCGGATGCAACTACACCAACGCTTCAGTACCAACAAACTTGGCTGGTATCATTGGGTGTTTCAGCATTATCAACTTAAGCCAAATCAAACGATTTTGGAGTTGGGCTGCGGCAATGCCGGTATATGGAAAAACAACGCAGAAAAAATACCCAGCGGCATTCGTTTGCTTTTGTCGGATTCTTCGGCCGGAATGCTGGAAACCGCTAAGGCCAACACTGGCGAAATGGGCTTTACAGCATATCAAGTGATTGATGCACAGGATATTCCGTATGCAGAGGGTAGCTTTGATATCGTCATTGCCAATCATATGCTGTATCATGTTCCCGATAGGAACAAGGCCGTGCGTGAAATCACGCGTGTGCTCAAACCGGGCGGAGTTTTTTATGCAACAACCATCGGCAGCGGTAATTTCAAAGAGCTTATTGCGATGTTACGTGGATTTGACGATGACATAGATTTTGCGCAAGACACTATCACGCAAGCATTCGGGTTGGAAACCGGCGAACAACTATTGAATCCATACTTTGAGTCGGTTCAAGTTTTCCGCTATGAAGACAGCTTGCATATCACCGAGGCAAAACCGCTGGTCGATTATGTTTTGTCCATGAACGGAATCGGGAATGTAACCGACATTATCACGGGAGAAAGGGTTGCCTGTTTTACCCGGTATATGGA
>JAVBPP010000021.1:0-10339 GCA_031549535.1 Oscillospiraceae bacterium | reverse complement strand
ACATCACCTTTGCCATTTCCAGCGCGGAGTCCATGCCCTTATCGCGGCCGCCCTTCATGTGTGTCCATTCGCTCATTTTCACTGGCATGCCGGGGTAGCGCTTATCCATCCATTTTCGGTAGCGCTTTAGGTAGCCGACGCGGTTATTTAAAAAGGATAAGGGCGCTGGCAGGCAGTAAGAGTGCACATCCACTGCGTCCAGGCAGCGGCGAACAGCTTCGTCCCGCAGCAACTGGCGGGTATAGGCTTTATTAAACCAGCGGATATCGCCGTTTTCCGCACCAGAGAGCTTAAGCCCCTTCAGGCCGGGGCGCTGCTCCAACGCTTTTGCAAACACCCCAAACACCTTACGCACACTGGCAGGGCGGTAGTGGCAACCCTCCTGCCCGCCTGTCCAAACCCAGAGGGGTTCGTTGATGGGAGAAAGGTATTTCACCGGCACTCCCTCGCCGATAAAGTGTTCCGTAACATCCAGGCAGTATTTGGCAAAGGCTGCGTAATTCTCCTTGGCCAGGTTTTCGTGCCCGGCCTTATCCAAATGCGCTTTTCCGTTTTTCGTCAAGCGCTCCGGCGGGGAGTTTACGAAGAGGATGACCTCCTGTGCGCCGTCCTTTACAGCCTGCTTCATCATATAAACCGCGTTTTGATCCCGCGTCCAGTCATAATCCGTGGCGCTGACATCAAAGCTTTCCGCCGCACGTGCAGGCTCACTGAAGCGACCCTTGCCGGAATTTTTGGAACCGCCGCCAAGGTTATAGCGGTAAACCTGCATGCCGATGCCGTTTTCTTGGCTGTAAAGCAGCTCGGAAATGCGCTCACGCACCGGCTTGCCGCTGACCGGATCCAAATGCTCCCAACCGCCGACAATCTGCGCCCACCAAGCACCGCTGGCGCCAAAGCCCTCAAAGCTTTGATAGATTTTTTGTCTGTTGACTTTCAGTTCCGTCGCCACACAAATCACTCCCCCAATTTTTTTCACACCTTGCATCTTAGCACAATGCAATCGGACGAAATAGGAATAATATCGTCATAAAAGGGTACAATAACAACTTTTCTCCTATAAAAATGTAAGATAGCCACCCGTTCCATTCCGCGCTCCGTTACCAGCATTATTTACAAACAGGAGAAAATTGGGTATAATAAAGCCGCAAATAAAATGTAAACGGGGGAATTTTTGTGCAGGAAAAAACAATAGTCAGTTGGGAATTGATTGAATCGTTCGTAAAAGAAACGTTCCAGGCCTACGGTGTTCCGCCGGAAGATGCTGTGATTTGTACCGATGTGTTGCTGGAAGCTGACCGCCGCGGAATAGAGTCTCACGGTGTCAACCGCTTTAAACCGATTTATCTGGATCGTATCCGTGAGGGAATACAGCAGCCCGTGACGCGCTTTGAGATCATACGTGAAACGCCGACCACGGCAGTTGTGGACGGCAATCACGGTATGGGGCAAGTTATCGGCCGTAAATGCATGCAGATGGCCATCGATAAGGCAAAGCAATATGGTATGGGCATGGTTGCAGCGCGGAATTCCACCCACTACGGTATTGCGGGGTATTATGCAACCATGGCGGTGCAGGCCGGAATGATAGGCGTTACAGGCACAAATGCACGGCCTTCTATCGCGCCGACGTTTGGGGTAGAAAACATGCTGGGCACCAATCCCCTTACCTTCGGTATGCCGTCAGATGAGCCCTTTCCATTTGTTTTGGACTGTGCCACTTCAATTACGCAACGTGGAAAAATTGAATATTTTGCACGAATGGGTATGGATACGCCTGCGGGTATGGTCATCAGCCGTGACGGAGAGGCGCTCACGGATTCACAAGAAATTTTGAAGGGTCTAACAGAAGGCTCCGCCGCGCTGGCACCGCTGGGCGGCATCGGTGAAGAGCTCGCCGGATATAAAGGCTACGGCTATGCTACGGTTGTGGAAATTCTTTCCGCGGCCTTGCAGTCGGGGCAGTTTCTCACTATGCTTACAGGCACGCGGGAGGGCGAAAAGGTTCCATACGGCTTGGGGCACTTTTTCCTTGCCATTGATACGCAGGCGTTTTTAGGGTTGGATGCCTTTAAAAAGACAACAGGTGATATTTTACGCGCTTTGCGCGCCTCGCAAAAGGCTCCGGGGCAGGAACAAATTTATACGGCAGGCGAAAAAGAATACCTGGTGTGGCAGGAACGCAAGGACAGCGGCGTTCCCATCAATGTTGCTGTGCAGAAGGAGTTGATTCAAATACGGGATGAGCTGGGACTAAAGTACCGCTTCCCGTTTGAATAATTTCACCAATCAGGCAATCCACTTATACCACTCACCTTTTATAGTCAAACCACCAGAAAAGATGCAGAAAGGCGGCTCCCACTGCTGTAATAGATGGGAGCCGCCTTTTTTTGCGTGGGTGTTTACCCCTCGCGCTTTTTCTTCTGCACCATGCGGTAGACCAAATATAGAACCACAATCAGAGCCACTGCGCCGCCGGTGAGGGCGAGCTTGGTTCTGTCGGAAAGGCCGCCGTCCTTGCTGTCAGCCTTTTCTGCCTTTACATCATCCCATAGGCCGCTCATGAGGTTCAGCGTTTCCTGTGGCAGATTTTCAAAAATCTGAGTTTTGGGCTTCTGCCCCGCGCTGGGGTAAAGGATTTCATTCTGATAGTAGCTGTATTCCGGATTATCACGCACGGTGGTGTTCGGGCTGGCGTAACAAATATGCTCCGCATTCGCAAGCGCAATCTCCGGCTCCAGCAGGAAGTTGATGAACAGCTCCGCTGCCGCCTTGTTTTCGCTGTTTTTCATCACACACACGGAGTCCACGAACTCGTTGACGCCCTCCTTGGGGTAAACAAAGCCAAGGTTCTCGTTATTTTCCAGCATCATGAGGTAGTCGCCTGCATAGTAGGGCGCGAGTGCGGCCTCGCTCGGCTCCGGCTCCATCATGTTATAGACCTGGTCATCCACATAGGCCTTGATGAGCGGTTTTTGATCTTTCAGCTTCTGCGCGGCAGCTTCCCAATCCGCCTGGGTTGTGGTGTTGTAGTTTTGGTTCAGCAGCGCCTGTGCAATGGCGAAGGCATCCCGCGGGTTGTTAATCATACAAATATTACCCTTATAGCGGCTGTCCCAGAGCGCGTTCCAGCTATCCGGCGTCTCCTGCACAAGGGTTTTGCTGTAAATGAGGCCGACCATGCCGACATTATAGGGCACGGAATATGCGTTATCCGGGTCAAAGGGCAGGTTTTTATATTCCGCGGCAATGTTTTTATAGTTCGGAATGTTGGAAAAATCCAACTTGGCGAGCATGTCTTCTTGAATCATACGGCCAATCATATAGTCCGAGGGGATGATAACATCATAGCTTACCCCGCCGCCCTTGAGCTTGGCATACATGGTTTCGTTGTTACTGTAGGTGTCATACACTACATCAATGCCATATTTATCCTCAAAGGCTTGAATGATATTAACGGAATCATCCGCGCCCAGGGACATATAGTCCCCCCAGTTATAGACCGATAGCTTGGTGCCCTTCAGCGAAGCCGGGTCAACAGCCGCAAAAGCGGGCTGCGCGGAAAGCGCAATGAGGGCACAGGCAAACAAGGCAGCAAATAATTTTTTCATACAAAATTCCCCCTATATTATTTCGAAACAAGCTTAGATTTTTTCTTTTCGCCCCTTGCCTGAGCAACATTGATCAGAATCAACAGCAGCAAAATGCTCATAAATATCATGGTGGACAGGGCGTAAATGGTGGGCTTCACGCGAATTTTTGTCATGGAAAAAATCGCTATGGGCAGAGTGGTAAAGCCCGGACCCGTGGTAAAATAGCTAATAATAAAATCGTCCAGTGACATGGTGAACGCCATAATCATCCCCGTAATAATCCCCGGTGAAATCGAGGGGAGCACCACTTTATAAAAGGCCTGAAATGGGCGGCAGCCCAAATCCTGCGCGGCCTCCGCCAGGTTTTTATCCGTCTGGCGCAGCTTTGGCAGCACAGAGAGAATGACATAAGGCAGGCTGAAGGTGGTATGCGCAATGAGCAGTGTTTCAAAGCCGAGCACCTTTTGTTTACCCAACATGCCGCCCACAAAGATAAACAGCAGCATCAGGGAGATGCCCATCACAATATCCGGATTCATCATTGGGATATTCGTTACCGTCATCACGCCGGAGCGAAAATAACCTTTTTTCCATTTATCCATGCCCACGGCGGCGGCTGTGCCGATAATCGTGGCGATGAGTGAGGAGGCAACTGCCAAAATCAGCGTATTCTCCAGCGCCTTCAAGATAGATTTATCGCTGAGCAGCGTGGCATACCAGCGCGTGGAAAAGCCAGCAAACACGGTGGTGCTCATTGAACTGTTAAACGAATAAAAAATCATGACGAGCATGGGCGCGTAGAGAAAGAGAAAAATAAGCGCAGTATAGATTTTTGATGCGGTTTTCATATGATTCCCGTGCCCTCCTCTTCATCCGTGAAGCGGCGCATAAACGCCATGCACAGCAGAATCAACACCATCAGCACCAGAGAAAGCGCAGCGCCAAGGTTGTAGTTATAGGATTGCTGGAACTGGCGTTCAATCGCGTCACCCACCATATCCAGAGAGCCGCCGCCCAGCTTTTGAGAGATGTAAAAGGTGCTCACACAGGGCACAAAAACCATGGTAATCCCCGTTGCTATACCGGGCATACTTAAGGGGAGAATGATTTTACGCAGCACGGAGCTGCTGTTTGCGCCCAAATCATGCGCCGCGTCAATGAGGTTGCGGTCCATTTTAGCCATCACAGAATACAGCGGCAAAATCATATAAGGCAGGTAGTTATATACCATCCCCAACACTACCGCACCGGGGGTATTAATCATATGCAGCTGGGGCAAGCCGAGCTTTGAGAAAAAGCCGTTGAGTATGCCCGTATCCTGCAACAGCGCCAGCCAGGCATAGGTGCGAATCAAAAAGCTCATCCACATAGGCAGCATGATAAGCATAATCATTGTGCGCTGCACGTTTTCCGCCGTCTGCGCTATGAAATAGGCCAGCGGGTAGGCAATAAGCAAACTGATGAGCGTTGCAATCAACCCCAACCAGATGGAGCGAAGGAAGGTATCGGTATATTTTTCAAGACCCAAGATATTCTCAAAGGTAAACGCACCCTCTGCGTTGGTAAACGCGTAATACAGCACAAAAAACATAGGCGCGATAATAAAAATTGCGGACCAGAGCAAATAGGGCGATGCTACGGTTTTATCGCGGAAAAAGGAGGTCTTGTGTTTCATTCCACGTCCTCCTGTTCCTCCTCCTCGGCGACGGAGAGCTGGTCATATTCCTGCGCAAAGCTGGAATAGTCGCCGAACAGGCCGGAATATTCGCTCTTTTTCATGATATGAATGGCATCCGGTTCAATAAACAGGCCAATTTTTGCACCGACCTCATGATAATCCGTGGTTTGAATCATCCATAAAAAGCCGCCGATATCCACAATAATTTCAAAATGTACACCGCGGAAGGTGACGCTCGTAACAACACCGCGCAGCATGCCCTGCGCCGGGGGCACTACATCCACATCCTCCGGACGAACAACGACATCCACCTCTTCGTCTTTGGCAAACCCGGCGTCCAGGCACTCGAAACGGTGGCCGGAGAATTCCGCCTGCCTGTCCTCGCGCATGATGCCGTCCACAATATTGCTCTCGCCGATAAAGTCCGCCACAAAGGCGTTTTTCGGTTCGTTATAAATTTCAACGGGAGTGCCGATTTGTTGAATGATGCCGTTATCCATGACGACAATGGTATCCGACATGGAAAGAGCCTCCTCCTGGTCGTGCGTAACATACACAAAGGTGATGCCAAGGCGGTTTTGAATCCCCTTCAGCTCCACCTGCATATCCTTGCGCAGCTTTAAATCCAGCGCGCCAAGCGGCTCATCCAAAAGCAGCACTTTGGGGCGCACGGCAAGCGCACGCGCAATGGCCACACGCTGCTGCTGGCCGCCGGAGAGAGAGGCGACGTTACGTTTTTCAAAATTGTTCAGGTTCACAAGCGCCAGCATTTCTTCCACTGTGCTGCGCACTTCGCTCTCCTTCTTTTTTTGAATGCGCAAACCAAACGCCACATTTTCATACACATTCAGGTGCGGAAACAAAGCGTAACGTTGAAAAATGGTGTTAACCTGCCGTTTATGCGGCGGTACACCATTTATTTTTTTATCAGAAAATATAATTTCGCCGCTGTCAGGCTCCAAAAACCCCGCAATGCTGCGCAGCAGCGTGGTTTTGCCGCAACCCGAGGGTCCAAGCAGTGTGATAAACTCCTTATCCCGGATATAGAGATTCAAGTTTTTCAACACCTGATTGTCGCCCAGCGTGACCGAAATATTTTTTAAATCAATCAACACGTCTTTTTTCAATTATGCATCTCCTTATCTTACCGATTCCGCTGAACGAAACCGGCCCCGAGTGTGCTGCAGGAATACTTGTAATTATCTCTGAACCAGCGGTGGCGTTGCACCGAGGCCGTGCCAACATACTGTTGCACCAAGAGCCTAATCATATGCATACAAATATAGAGCGAAACAGTCAAAAAGTCAATAGATTCGTGAAGAAAAAATGCAGTAACTATAGGCTAAACACTTCCGGTATCACACGGTACAAAGAAAACCATTTCATGATTTGCATCCCGAAAACCATACTTCTCGTAAATCGGCCTTCCCATCTCCGTGGCGTTCAACATAATTTTCTTGCAGCCCCGCTTTTTCGCCTCTTCCACCGTCAGTGCAAACAGCTTGGTTGCTATTCCTTGCTTTCTGTATTGCGGGTAAGTAAACATATTGCTGATATAGGCAACCTGCCCGGTGGGCTGGAAGGTGCTGGGCGGCAGCGAGTAGAAGGAAACGCCGCTGGTTGCGGCAATTTTGCCCGCATCAACCGCAAGCCAGGCCACAAAAGTTTTATCCGCCAGACCGGAACGAAAAAAATCTGTATTCGCAGCCAAGAGCGGCTCTTTTTCGCTTTCGTTTTTAATATTTCCTGCATCAATCAAAAAATCCAAGCGGGTTTTTACGAGGTCGGCTAAATCATCCACTTTCGCCAAACGGTATTCCATGTTAAGCACCATCCCTTAGATACAATTGTAGAAAGGCCTTATATTGCGGGGGACATATATATTGATTCCGTTTCTCCCCAAGGCGCTTCTATCTCACCGACTTTCATAAATCCCATTTTTTCATAAAAATTCACTAAAGCAGTGTAAAGATATGCTTTTTCAAAGCCTACTTCCTTCGCATATGCAATTGCCGCAACGCAAAGTTTCTCACCCATTTTATTACCACGGTACTTCTCTCCGACAAAGACAAATCCAATAAGCGGTGTATATGGAATATCAAGAGCATCACTTTTTTTAGTTAATGCACAAAATCCTATCACAACGTCATGCTCCAGAGCAACGAAAACTCTTTCCCAATCATGGAGCGCATTGTTTTTTATTTTATTTGAAAAATGCTTTCCAGTAGGTTGCCAGGAACAAGTTTCAGCATATTCGGTAACCTCTTTCCATAACTTTTCATCCTCGTGTGTTACCATCTTTATATCCATAGGCACCTCCTACCTGCTTATGCGTTTTCCAAATACTCATCAAAGGTCGTTTGCCTATCCACAAAGCCCTCCGGCTTGATTTCCATAATGCGGGTGGCAATTGTTTGAATAAATTGATGGTCGTGCGAAGAAAACAGCACATTTCCCTTAAAATCGTTCAAACCGTTATTCAGCGCGGTAATCGACTCCAAATCCAGATGATTGGTGGGTTGGTCAAGCATGAGGATGTTCGAGCCGGAAAGCATCATACGCGAGAGCATGCAGCGCACCTTTTCTCCGCCGCTAAGCACATGCACCTTTTTGAACACTTCCTCGTTGGAGAACAGCATTCTGCCCAAAAACTGGCGCAGATAGCTCTCGTGTTGGTCGTCGCTGTATTGCGCAATCCACTCCAGCAGCGTCATATCCGGGTTCTTGAAAAATGCGCTGCTATCCTTGGGGAAATAGGACTGTGTGGTGCTCACACCCCATTTGTATGTGCCGCTGTCCGGCTCCAGTTCCCCGGCGAGAATTTGGAACAGCGCGGTGTAGGCAAGCTCATTGTCGCCCACAAAGGCCACCTTGTCGCCGTGGTGCAGGGTAAAGCTAATATCATCCAACAACGTTACGCCGTCAATCGTTTTACACAAATGCTCCACCATCAGCAAATCCTTGCCCGCCTCGCGATCCGGCTTAAAGCCGACCCAAGGATAGCGGCGGGAGGAGGCCGGCAGCTCATTGAGCGGCAGATTTTCCAGCAGCTTTTTGCGGCTTGTCGCCTGCCTTGCCTTGGACTTGTTCGCAGAAAAACGGGCGATAAAGTCCTGTAAATCCTTGGCCTTTTCCTCCGCCTTGCGGTTCTGATCCCGCATCATCTGCTGAATCAGCCGGCTGGAGTCATACCAAAAGTCATAGTTGCCGACGTAGAGCTTGATTTGGTTAAAATCGATATCTACCATATGGGTGCAGACCGTGTTGAGAAAATGCCTGTCATGCGACACCACAATGGCTGTGCCGGGGAAGTCCATCAAAAAATCCTCCAGCCAATGGATGGCGGCATAGTCCAAACCGTTGGTGGGCTCGTCCAACAGGATAATGTCCGGCTTGCCAAACAGGGCTTTGGCCAGCAGCACTTTGACCTTTTCGCGTGTGTTTAATTCGCTCATCAGGCTCTCGTGCTGCGCAGTGGGAATGCCCAGCGCCTGCAGAATCATAGACGCTTCTGATTCGGCTTCCCAACCGCCCATTTCGGCAAATTCCGCCTCCAAGTCCGATACCAGCAGCCCATCCTCGTCGCTGAAATCCTCCTTGGCATAGATTTCATCCTTCTGCTTCATGATGGCGTACATACGCTCGTTGCCCATGATGACCGTTTCCATTACAGGATAGGCGTTATATTTGTTTTGATCCTGGCTCAAAACCGACATGCGCACATGCGGGTCAACGAATACGTTGCCGCTCGTTGGATCTAATTCTCCCGAGAGAATTTTTAAAAAGGTGGATTTACCCGCACCGTTCGCGCCAATAATCCCATAGCAATTGCCGGGCGTAAAAATTAAATTCGCACCGGAAAACAGCTTGGACGCCCCAAAGTGCAGACTGACATCGTTTACTTGAATCATGTTCCCTAAGTCTCCTTTGTGTAATGCTACTTAACCAGAATAATATCATACCTTATTTTCCCTTGGAACGCAAGGACGCTGGGAAGGAAATCATCTTACCGTAAGTCAAATTTCCATATCTCTTCCCCATCCCCATCCATGCCACCGTATTGGTATCCGGCATTTTGAAAACACTGTTTACTGATGTGATTCTGAACCGCTATATAAGCTATGACGTTTTTTAAGTTGCAGTTTAAAAGGGTATCTATTGCATCATGAAAACACGCTAAGGTTTTTTGCCCCAAGCCACGATTTTGCAGTGCAGGATCTATCAGCAAAAAAATGCCGACTTGGAGATTGTCAACCTCTGCTACTAACAATCCATAAAATGCGTCATCACAATAAACGGCAAAGGGATGCGTACGCTCTTCGTTCACAGCGTATCGATAATAGTCGTCCCAATTGTCAATATGAATCCATCTTTTAATGGATTTGTGGGCTGACCATAACTTGATTTGCTTCAAGTGTTCCAGCCTTAGGTTATGAAAACTGATTTCATCCATGATATGTATCGCTTTCTTGCTTTAATTACGGGCAGCTCTAATAACTCAGCACGGATGAATTTTGGCAAAAGATTTTTTGCGTAACGAAACCCAACCACCACCGGCTGAAAGCCGGTGGGTTCACCTAGCGGCTAAAGCGGCCTAAAGAAAGAACGCGACCTTCCGCAGGCGAACCTCGGTCTAAAACTTCGTGCACTTGTGAGCAAGCGCATGCGAACCAGCTTCTCGGTCCAAGCGTTCTCGAAGCTGTTCGCCTGGAAGGCGAAGGTTTTAGACCGGTGGTTGAGACAATAAAAATGCCGAAGTCCCTTCCGCTCTCGAGCATTTTAGACGAAGATTTGCGGAAAAATATCCGCCAATTCACCGCGTTCCAAGTTTTTAGGGTTGTCCTGCACATTTCCCTATATTTTTATGATACCACATCGGCAGCAAGAACGCTACCAAAAAGGCTGTCAAGACCAGGGTCATCGTATTTCACGGCTGACGCATGAAAAATTGTAATAATAATGAGCGAAAAGAAATATAGAATTCCAGCATTATGATATAATGGTATCGGGCGATAAAAAATGATACAAAAAGAGCTGGAAAACATCACCGATCCAAGGCAAGCATGGA
>JAVBPP010000102.1:0-15612 GCA_031549535.1 Oscillospiraceae bacterium | reverse complement strand
TATTGCCGCGCTCGTCATACTCCATGCCGTAGTGTAGCAGCGGTTGTAACACGCCGTCCGCATCCGCCGCCGTAACCTCTTTTTCCGCGATTTGGCGGGTCGTCAGCGTTTCGGAAAGGTCGCGGTAACGGAAATCCGTGTTCACCAGCGGCGTCTCGCCCGTTTTTACCTGTTTTTGGATGGTGCGCCCCAGCGCATCTTCTGTGCGGGTGGCGGTTTGCGTGCTTTCGCCGACGGTGTAGCTGTTTTCTGTGGTGGTATTGCCCGTTGTTCCATCATACGAGGAACTGCCGGAAAGTGCAAGCTCCAGGCCGAAGAAATTCTCCTGTATTGTGCCGCCCTCAGTGGTGGTTTTGCTGTAGTACAGGGTGTTTTCCTCATCCAGACCGCGCACTTCCGTGCCGGTTTCGCTGTAGCTTGTGACGCGGCCACGCAAATGGTCGGTCATACTTTGCAGCTTGCCGCTGGCATCGTAGGCGTAGGCAAAAGCCGTGGTTGCGCCCTCATCATAGCTGATGGCCGTGACGCGGCCGTTTTCGTGCGTGTAGGTCACGCTATGGCCGTTCGCATACTGCATGCGCCCGACCTCCCCCTGCGGGGCGTCGGAATAGGCGTATTCCCAGACCGTATCGCCGTTCACCTTAGACGCCAGCAGGTTGCCGAAGGCGTCATAGGTAAAGCCGTAGGTGATGCCGTTGTGCGTGATTTGCGTCAGCCGATCCTTGCTGTAGCCATACTGCGTCTGAATCTGTGTGCCGTCCGCAAGGCCGCTCACCAGCTGCGTGATGGACGCCAGCGCGCCCGAAGCATCGTAGCCGTAATGCACCGTGGATTCCGTGCTGTGCTGTGACGTTTCCTCCTGCCCGTTGGCGGCGTTGAAGCCGTAGGACGCACTGACCCCGTTTTCGTCCGTATCCTGCGCTGCGTAGTTCCCGTTCACCGTGTAGGCGAAGGACTGCACCAACGATTTGCCGTTGAAGCTGGTTTTTATCTCGGTCGGGTAGCCGTGCGCGTTGCTCTCCTGGCTTTCCTCGGCGGAGAGAGCGGGTCCCTCCTCCGGCTCCTCGGGTTCTTCACCGGGCTCTTCCGGCTCTTCGGGCTCTTCCGGGTCTGTCGGCTCCTCCGGGTCTGTCGGCTCTTCCGGGTCTGTCGGCTCTTCCGGGTCTGTCGGCTCTTCCGGGTCTGTCGGTTCTTCCGGGTCTGTCGGCTCTTCCGGGTCTGTCGGCTCTTCCGGGTCTGTCGGTTCTTCCGGCGCATCCGGATCCTCCGGCTCCGGTGTCTCCGGGGTTTCCGGCGCGTCCGGGTCTTCCACCTCCGGCTCCTGCGTTTCCTCCGGAATTTCCGATACATCCTCGTTGAAGATGCGCCCCAGCTCATCCGCGCGGATGGTTTCCGTATCCCCAAAGCTGCTCACCAGCGTAATCAGGCCGTCTTCATCCGCCGTAATCTCCACCGTTTCACCGGCCAGATAGCTTTCCCCGGCAGTGTCGTAATACTGCTTCGCAAGCTGCTGCAAAAGACCCTCGGCATCGTAGCTGAATTCCGCGCGCGAGCCGTCGATGTTTTCCGCCTGTGTCAATATATGCGCGGCGTTATAAGAGAAATGCACGCTTTCCCCGTCCGGGTAGGATGCGCTCTCCAGCTCGCCCGCCTGAGTATAGGCATAGTGCATCGCAAGCGGCGCGGCCTGTGCTGCGCTGCCGATTTGAATCGCCGTGCCCGCCTGGGTATAACAGGCGATGGCGCTGAGCTTGCCGTCTGTGTAGCTGAAGCGATATTCCCGGCCTGCGCCGTCCGTAATTTTGCTGATTTGCGTCAGGGAATCCCCCACATAACTCAGCTGAATTTCACTCGCGGCGGCCGTATTGGCAACCACGCGCACAAGGCGCCCCAGGCTGTCAAAATGCTCCCTCTGCCCGCTGCTGTCCTCCAGAATCACTGCGGTAAGGTCAGTATAATCCTCTGTTTCCGTCACATCCTCCGGCAGGAGCAGGGCTGTGCCCGTGGGCATCACATCCTCCTGCAGCCGTTCCGGCAGGCGGTAATAGCCGTTCTCCACCTCAGTGATGGGCGGATAGTCATAATACAGCGTATCCCCCTGCTCGTTCAGATAGGCGTAGCAGCTCGCCTGCCCATCCACACGCAGCAAGCGGTTGTAGTTCAGCAGCCAACCGGTGCCGAACAGATTCTCGTTGCAGGAAAACGCCGCCAATGCCGCGCCGTTTTGCCCGCTGAAATGCCGCACAAGCTGCACCGGGCTGACATTGCCTGTGATGCTCAATTCCTCCCGGTCAAACGTCAGCTCCCGTGTCCCCTTATTGATATGGCTCGTCCCCGCGCGGCCGATGTTGTCCTCCCGATAAGCATAATGCCAATCGTCCTGCACCGGATCATCGGTTCCAACCGGACCGGGTTCGCTCCCCTCTTCCCCATATGTTAGGGTCAAAACCGGGCGGTCCGCCGCGTTCGCGTAGTTCGACGAGAACAAATCCAGTTGATGGACGGCCGACTCATTCTCAGTCGTGATAACGATACCGTTGTTTACGCCGTCGCCATACCAGCTTTGGAACGCCTGCGTCAAGTCAAAACGGTACACCGTGGAACCGATGACGGCTCCGCTATCCTGCGCCAATAACGCATAATCCTCATTGTTGCTGCAGGCATTTTCCGTTTTGGAAACCGGCTGATTGTTCCAGCTGATGGCCGAGGGATTCCACGCCGCCGCGTTTTTCAGGTCATACACCTGCAAATCCATAGCGGAAAGGCTGGTTGAAATTTTTCGAACATGAAATTTCGCCTGCGTAAGCGCCATACCCTCCGGCAGCTCCGGCAGCTCCGGCAGCTTAAATTTGATGTAGGTACGGTTCCGTTCCAGCAGCGTTTTCCCGGCATACATGCGGTCTCTGCCGAGGTAATTGGTGTTTGCAAAAATACTGCTGACATAAGTATCCTGAATCACGCTCGACGACGTGGATTTCGTCTCCAGCGTCGGGTCTATCACCACCGGGAACGTGCGCTCGGCATCGTTCACCCAGGCCGCGTCCGCCGTGACGCTCAAAACGCCGTCTTCCAGCGTCATTTGCACGGCCTCGCTGTAAGCCCCCGCCGCGTCATACATATATGGCGCCTGCAGCACAAACAGCGGCTCCTCTTCCTTGCCTTCCTCGGCAAGCCAGATGGAACCATCCGCCTGCGCAAGCGGAATCAGCCCGTCTGTATCCATCGTGAAATGGTAGCTGTAACTCTCCTGCGCCTGCTCCACAACAATATTTTCCTTAATCCCGGCGCTGGACACGATGTATTCCAAATCCGTATCCGGGAAAACGTTTTCATAGCTCACCGCAGCCGCCTGATGCTCCAGCTCCGTCGCCTGGGCGTTCTGCTCTTCTACCGTTTGTTCCTCCGGCGCGGCAAACGCGTTTTCCACCGTTTGCAGCGCGCGCGCAAACAGGCTGCCCTGCTCTTCCTTCTCCTCCTGCTGCAGCGTGTTAGACGCCAGCTCCTCCACCGGAACAAGCTCCGCCCTGCTGCGCAGTTCAAGGCCAGCATTCTCCGCAGCCACACCGAAACGCACCGTGTGACCCGCGCTGCTCAGCGTCAGCTGCTGACCGCTTGAGAGGTCCTGCGGAATGCTCAGCGCATCCTTCCCCGCCTTCGGCACGTAAGTAGCCTTGCCCGACGCGCTTTTCACCTTGCTGCTGAGCGCCAGAGTGTTATCGATATCCTGCCACTTGCCGTCTTTCTCAAAATGCACCGGCGCGGCATACACCGCCACGATGTAACTGCCATCCTCGCACTGAAAGTGCTTTGTATTCTCCGTGCGCAGGCTCTCCTCTTCCTCCACTATCGCGCTTTCCACGCCCGGCTCCTGCGCGGACTGTGTTCCCTCGCTCTCGTTTGCCTCCCGCGCAAAAACACGCGCCGGAATAATCTCCAACAGCATGACCAATACCAACATCAATGACAACCCGCGCAGAGCTCTTTTCAATTTCAGCACTTCCTTTTATATCTTGTTTGTATTTATTTCTTGTTTCTACTACTCTTTTTCTACCAAATATTTCTTCCTTGCCATTCTATCTCAATCCCTTCCAACTTGCAATTACTTTTTGGTTACAGTTTGGTTACAAGTGGTTACAAATGTAACGCCGGTTACCCCTGGCAACTCTGCTCTTTGCATTGACATCACACAGCTGATATAGTATGATGTTTCGGTAAAGGAATGATAGCAAATGAACACATTATATCAACTCATCAACGTTTTAAAACGGCATAACTTAATACTTTCCCTTTCTGTAACAACAGATATGCCCATTCAAGACATTTCCTACAATTCCAATGAGGTTTCGGCGGGCACGCTGTTTATCTGTAAGGGGTTTGGTTTTAAGGCGGATTATTTACGCCTGGCTGTTGATAACGGCGCGGTTGCCTGCGTGAGCGAGGAGGCCTTTCCGGATATCGCCATTCCGCAAATCCTGGTCAGCAACGCACGCAAGGCGCTTGCAGTGCTTTCTGCTGCTTTTTTTGACTATCCGCAACATAGGCTCACCACTGTGGGTATTACCGGAACAAAAGGGAAATCAACCACCTCCTTTTTCATGAAAAGCATTCTGGACAGTTGCGCCGAACAACCGACCGGTCTTATCTCCACAATAGAGAATTTCGTGGGCGACGAAGCGGAGCCCTCCCATTTAAGCACACCTGAATCTCTGGACTTGCAAAAGCTTTTTGTGCGGGCGGCGGAGCATAAGCTGCGTTATATGACCCTAGAGGTCTCCTCACAGGCTTATAAGTTGGACAGGCTCTATGGCATGGACTTTCAGGTCGGTGTTTTTTTGAACATCGGCGAAGATCATATCAGCGAATTTGAACACAGCGACATGGAGGATTACCTCAACTGTAAGCTGGAGCTGCTGAAGCACTGCGAGCTGGCGGTTATCAATCAAAACACCGATCAGTTCGAGCGGGTTTACGAAACCGCCAAACAGCATTGCAAAAAGGTCGTTGTATTCGGTAAAAGCCCCGGCGCAGATTATCTGCTCAGCGCCGTGCAGCCATGCGAAGGCGGGCTTTCTTTCCGCTTTGGAACGAGTGACGCTATGGAGGAATATCGTCTTTCTATGGCAGGGCGCTTCAATGCGGAAAATGCGGCGGCGGCAATCACTGTTGCGCTGGAGTTTGGGTTTCCCGCTTCGGCCATTCAGGCGGGCATTAAAAGCGTACATGCCAAAGGGCGTATGGAAATTTTTGAAAAGGATGACATCACCGTTATTGTGGACTATGCCCACAACTATCTCAGCTTCTCCCGGCTTTATGAAACGGTGAAACAGGACTATGCCGGCAGGCGGATTATCGCCTTATACGGCTGCCCCGGCGGGCGTTCTCAGGTGCGCAGGCGCGATGTTTCCCGGCTCTCCGGTGAAAACGCGGATTTTGTTTACCTCACGGCGGAGGATCCGCAATTTGAAACGGTTGAAGATATCTGCGCGGAGCTATCTGAGCTACTCACCCCCTATCAAACGCCGCACAAAACCATTCCTGACCGCAAGGAGGCCATCCGCACCGCCATACAGGAGGCCAAAAAGGGCGATGTCATTATTCTGGCGGCCAAGGGCGAGGAAAACTATCAGAAAATCCAGGGCAACTATGTGGATTATGAGTCCGACACTGTGCTGGCAAAACGCTTTTTGCTTGGGAAATAAACAATGAGAGGTATATGTAACAATGAATTTTTTACCGATACTGTTAGGCAGTGACGAAAATGTTTACAGCATGGCGCGGGCATTCCATATGAAATACGGGGTGACGTCCGTTGCCCTTGCAAAGTCTAATTATCTCCCAACGCGTTACAGCAAAATCGTAGATGTCATCACCATTCCGGACTTTGACCGCGAGGATATTTTTGTTGCCAGCGTTGTGGATTTTGCCCAAAAAAAGAAAGGGCAATACAGCCATTTGCTGCTCATCCCTTGCAGTGATCGTTATATGGAGCTTAGCATCACACATCGGGATGCCTTCGCTCCTTACTTCGCCAACGGCTTTATCAGCCCGGAGCTGCTGGAACAAATCATCACAAAGGACCGCTTTTATGCGCTGTTGGAACAGCACGGTGTAGACTATCCGAAAACGGTGGTTCTTGGGCGGGATGGCTGGCTAAGCCCCGCAGTGCTCCCCTTTCCTTATCCAATTATCGTCAAAGCGGCCAATTCCAACAGCTACGACTGGCTAAACTGTGAAATCGCGAACAAAAAAAAGGCCTATTATATCGCTGACGAAGCGGAGTATAACAAGGTGCTGCGGGAAATTCACGAGTCCTCGTACAACGGCAACATGCTCGTGCAGGAATATGTGCCGGGGGACGACACAGCCATGCGCGTGCTAAACTGCTATTCCGACGAAAATGGGAAGGTGCGCATGATGTGCCTGGGGCACCCTGTGTTAGAGGAATACACGCCGAGCGCCATCGGCAATTACGCCGCTATTATAACGGATTACAACGAGGCCGTTTTCGCTCAGATTAAAGCTTTTTTAGAAGAGATTCATTATGTTGGTTTTTCCAACTTTGATATGAAATATGACGAAAAGGATGGCAAATATAAGCTGTTTGAAATCAATCCGCGCCAAGGGCGAAGCAGCTTTTTTGTCACTGCCTCCGGTTGTAATCTGGCGCAGTTTTTGGTGGAGAACGCAATTGAAAAGCGGGACAATCCTGTTGTTTTTTGCAAAAACAAAATTGTTTGGAGCACAGTTCCATTAAAGATTTTGTATCAATATGTGCAGAACAAGCAAATCATAGCTGAAATACGCGAAACACTCAAAAAAGAGCCGCTTGCGCGGACGCTGGTTTATGACAAAGACGCCTCCCTTTACCGCCGCTTGCGTGTTTGGCATTATTATCATCGGCATTACAACAACTATAAAACTTATTTTATTAGACGTAAATAGCGCTAAAAAAACACCCCTCACCTTTTTTGAGAGGGGTGTTTTTCTTTTGAATATTGGTATAAACACTTACAGCTTTCGGCCCTTATTATAATTTGCGATGTCCATTTGGTCACGCGCGAGCTCATCCATTTTCTCCAAATCGCCATCGGTTGCAGTGTTCGCCATCTTCGCGCGGCGCTCCAGCAGCTCCGCATACATAATCTCACGCTCTTTTTTATTCAAATTCCAAAATAGCATTGGCAGAGCAGAAAGAATGCTGGACACCACCGGCAGAATTGTTGCGGAAGTAAACAGCAGATACTGTGTTTTATCGGACTGTTTCTCACCCTTGATGTAGCGCGTTTGATCATAGCCAATCCATTTTTTAAGCTGCAAATTAATGTTGTTTACAATGATTTTGCCGAACTTCACGGCAAGTCCCTTCGCTACTGAAGTCATCGCCTCAGTTCGGTAACCATTTTTCCATTCGCAGAAATCCATCGCTTCATTCTGCATTTCCGCTCTAACTACTCTGCCAAGACCATACTGGGTCATAAACACAGTTTCTTGCAGAGCAAGCGCAATTCCCATTGGGATACGTTTTTTATACATGCCGTTATCCATGCCCCCCATGGAGCCAAATAAGAACACCGGAATCATTGAGATTTTACTAACGATGTAGGTGTAGAAATACAAAAACCTTGTGGAAAAACGGCGGCGGAACCAAGGAACAACAGCATAACTGAACGGGTGGATGATGGCACCCGGTATCCCCGCAAAAAATACCATAGACGCAAAATTTAAGACTTCTATGTAATAATCCTGCATCCCTCCCGCGCTGATACTGATAGTGCCTAAAATATCCGACGCAGTTAACAACAGAATCGGGCGGTTTGTCAGTATAGAGCGTATCCCCTGCCGGATGGAGGGTCGCTCAATGGACTGCATCACGCGTTCTTTGACGATGACATTAAACCACAAGGAGGCAAGGCCGCCAACAGTTACCGTAAAAATGCCCATGCCGGAAAAAACCTTGGTATACATTTTTGTCAAATTGCCGTCCTTGGGCTTGAGCAGGCCGTTGCCCACCAAATCCAACAGCACAGTCATCAATTGCTCCGGTAATTTTTCGCCCAAAAAACCGGACCAAAAGTTCACCATAGTAATGAGCCTGGTACGTTCCACCGGGTGCGGTGAAATGGTGGAAAGCAAGCCGCCTTGCGCAATGGAAGTGAATGTTCCGATGCCCTCCATGACAAAGCCGAGCACCAAGTATGCCAAAAACTTAGGGATATAGGTTGGATCTGTCCCCATAAAAAAGAAGGGCAAAATCCAGTTGATAATCCCGCCCAGCGTTCCCGGCCCCGCTAACAGCACCAGATACGGTTTGAATTTACCCCAGCGTGTGCGGGTTTTATCCACAATCGCCGCCGTAAAAATGTCGTTGACAATGTCCCAAACGCCGTTGATGGTTTGGCTGATTTGCTGAAGCGTAAAATCAATTTGCAGAATATTGTTCGCAAAGCGTCCCGAAAAGGAATTGATGTTAAAGCTTTGCGCCATATCCCAGGCTACATAACCCACCGATTCCGTTCTGCCGACATAGCGCCTGTTTTCGTAAACATAGTTGCGCTGTTCCTGTGTAACATCCACGTTCACCAGCTTGTTTTCTCTGTGCTCGTTTTCTGCCATGCCTTTTCCCACTCCCTCTCAGCTAGAATTTGTAAGTTATATTATAGCAAAAAGGCAAAGATGTTTCAAGCTGTATCATAGTAATTTCTTATTTTCTTAAATTATTTTGTTTATTTTAACGATTTTCCAACCACTGCGCTACCCCGTCCTGCAAGTTACCCGCAATCACTTCCGTCGCCTTTTCGCGCAGCAGCGGGTGCGCGTTTTCTACGGCGCAACGTACATCACAGGCGGCGAAAAGCGGCAAATCGTTGAGATTGTCGCCAAAGCCCGTTATCCTTTCATAGCCTCCATCTTTGCGTAAAAATTGAACGGCATTATACTTCGTCGCCCGTTCGGAGAAGCATTCGAGGTACCACAATTCCTCCTCCTGATACACATCGCGGTAACAGGCGGTTTCCAAGCCGGGCAAGCCTTGCACCGCGTCCCGCAGGGCAAAAACCCGCTCTTTTTTGTCTATTGTGATGATATACAGAATCTCCCGGTCAAGCAACTGCGAAAAGCGCTCCGTCTTTGCAAAGCTCTTATAATATTTTTGCATGCGCTCCTCATAAAAGTCATATAGCGCCTTGCGTTCCAGTGACTCGTAAAAGGTCACGAGCTCCTCGCCCTCCAGGGTATAGACAAAGCCGGTTTGCCCCTGCTGCGCAAAAGCCGACAGCACCGCCTTTGCTGTTTCCTGCTCCAAAAGCTCCCGCTTACGATAGCGCTTTTGAACAGGGTCATAGATTACAGCGCCGTTCATCAGAACAAAGGGCAGGCAAAATTTCACCGACGCAAGTATTTTGACCACACTCGCCGCCGAACGTGCGGTTGCCACGGTGATATGCATCCCGCGTTCTATCAGGCTGTTGAGCGTGTGTATGGTATACTCCGACAATTCTGCCTGCCCGTTCAGCAGTGTGCCGTCCAGATCCGATACAAACAGTTCTTTCATACTTGGTGCCTTTCACATATCAAACAAACTCATCTGCATGCTTTCCGGGATGCCGTTTAGGGCTCCGGCCTCCTCCAAGGCTTCCAAAACAGTTTTAGAAACCCCTGCTCTGCGGCGGATATCATCCTTGCAGGCAAATGCGCCTTCGCCGTCCTCACGGGCATCCATCAAGCCCTGCGCCGCGATACCGCCCGCACCCGCGAGCGCGGAAAAGGGCAGGCGAATTTTGCCCTCCTCCAACTGGTATATACTGGCATCCGATTTATAAATATCAACCGGCAGCAACTCCACACCGCGCGCCATCATTTCATTGATGACCTGCAAGGACGTAAAGGTGTTTTCCTCCTTTGCCGTGGCGGCCTTGGTTTTCATCTTGTGCGCAATTTCTCGCATTTTTTCCCGCACCGCGCCCCGGCCGCTCATGATGGCCTTGATATCCAAATCCTCACCGCGCACGGTCATATAGGTTGCATAGTAGGAAAGCGGGTGATAAAGCTTATACCACGCCAGGCGCAGCGCACCGATGACATAGGCCGCGGCATGCGCCTTTGGGAACATATATTTGATTTTCATACAGGAATCAATGTACCACTGCGGCACATTATGCTCGTGCATGGCCTCTATCTGCTCGGGCTTGAGCAGGATGGGTGCAAGGCCTTTCCGAACAATTTCCATAATTTTAAAAGCCATGCCCGGTGCAAGTCCTTTTTGAATGAGATACACCATGATGCTGTCACGCGTGCCGATGACCTCGGAAAT
Source organism: Oscillospiraceae bacterium (assembly GCA_031549535.1). Taxonomy (GTDB): domain Bacteria; phylum Bacillota; class Clostridia; order Oscillospirales; family Acutalibacteraceae; genus JAVBPP01. The sequence continues at coordinate 5,303 of JAVBPP010000102.1, read as the reverse complement.
GGTGCAAGTGCCGTCCTCAATCAAATCCGCCGCGTTACCGTTCCAAACATCCGTGCCATGGGACAGGCCAGAAATCTGCAACAGGTCTGAAAAACACTTTGGTTTTGCAGCCTGCAGCATGCCGCGCACAAAGGGCGTACCCATTTCCGGAATGGAGAGGGTGCCTGTGTCACAGTCAATATCGGCCTGGGTTACGCCCATCGGTTCGGGCGAGAGCAGCATTTCATAGAGCTTGGGGTCAAACAAATCTGCCTGCATCGCAGGGATTCCTGTAAGCTTTTCCAGGTGATAATAGAAGGTCGGCACATCGTGGCCAAGTATATCCAGCTTTAAAATGGTGTCATGCAGGGCGTGGAAGTCAAAGTGTGTGGTTTTTAAGCCCTTATCTGCGTGGTCCGCCGGGTGCTGGATGGGGGTTTAATCCTCCGCATCCCGGTCGGCGGGAACAACCACCATGCCCCCGGGGTGCTGGCCTGTGGTGCGCTTGACACCCACGCAGCCCTGGGCGAGCCTGTCCCTGTCCGCGGCGGAAAGCTCCAGTTCTCTCAATTCCGCATACTTCATCACATAGCCGTAGGCCGTTTTCTCCGCCAGGGTGCCGATGGTACCCGCTTTAAACACGTTTTCTTCGCCAAAAATTTCTTCTGTATATTTATGTGCCTGGGTCTGAAATTCACCGGAAAAGTTTAGGTCGATATCCGGCTGCTTATCTCCGTCAAAGCCCAAGAAGGTTTCAAAGGGTATGGTATGCCCGTCCCGCAGCATCATGGCGCCGCAGTTTGGGCAGGCCTTTGGCGGCATATCAAAGCCGGATTGGTAGCTGCCGTCTGTAATAAATTCGCTGTGCTTGCACGCCGAACACAGGTAATGCGGCGCCAGCGGATTCACCTCGGAAATACCCGCCGCAAATGCCGCGAAAGACGAGCCTACAGAGCCGCGCGAGCCCACCAGATAACCAGCATCCTCGGAATATTTAACCAAACGCTGGGCGATGACATACATGACGGCAAAGCCATGCTTGATGATGGAATCCAATTCCTTCTCCATCCGCTCGGCGACAATCTCCGGTAGCGGGTCTCCGTAATAGGCTTTCATCCTTGTGTTACACAGGTTGCGCAGTTCCTCGTCCGAACCGGGGATGTCCGGCGGAAAGGTGCCGTCCGGAATGGGTTTCAGCTCCTCGCAGGCATCGGCAATTCGGTTTGGATTGGTTACCACGACTTCGAAGGCCTTTTCCTCCCCCAAATACGCAAACTCCTGCAGCATTTCATCCGTTGTTTTAAAATACAGCGGTGCCTGCTTATCCGCATCCGGAAAACCTTGGGCTGTCATGATAATTTCACGGTAGATACTGTCGCGCGCCTCTAAAAAGTGCACGTCCCCGGTGGCGACGACGGGAATCCCCAGTTCCTCGGCGAGAGAAGCTATCGTTTCATTGATTTCACTGAGCTCCGTTTCCCCTTTAACCGTATTGTTCTCAATCAAAAACTGGTTGTTTCCATGAGGCTGAATTTCCAGATAGTCATAGAAAGACGCGATACGCAGCAGCTCGCCACGGGGCCTATCCCCTTTCACTGCTTCATACAGCTCCCCGGCTTCGCAGGCACTGCCGATAATCAAACCCTCGCGGTGCTGCTCTAAGACCGTTTTGGGGATGCGCGGCTTCCCCTTGAAATATTCTAAGTTGGATTTGGTAATCAGCTGATACAGCTGCTTCAAACCTCTCTGGTTTTTCGCCAGCAGGATTTGGTGGTAATATGGCTCTTCTTTTGGGTTGATGGGCAGCTTTTCTTCCATGCCGCAGAAGCTGTCGATCCCCTGCCCGCGCAGCATGTCAAAAAAGCGCAACACAAGCTGCGCAAGTATCGCCGCATCGTCCTTGGCGCGGTGGTGGGCAAAATCTCCCAGTTTCAAGTTTTTGGCCAGCGTATCCAAACGATGGTTTTTGATGTTTGGCATCAAGCGGCAGCTTAACGTATATGTATCCATATAGGCCGGCGTCCACTCTATGCCGCAGCGCTCACAGGCCGCGCCCAAAAATCCCATATCAAACTCCGCGTTATGCGCCACAAGAATGGCATCGCCGCAGAAAGCCATGAATTCCCGCAGCACCGCTTCCTCCTCCGGGGCGTGCTGCACATCCTTCTGTTCAATCCCGGTTAACAGCGTGATATGCGGCGGGATGGAACAGTGCGGATTGATATAGCTTGCAAACTCCTCTTCAACCGCACCGTCGCGCAGCTTCACCGCACCAATTTCAATAATGCGCCCGTGCCTGGCGCGCAGGCCGGTAGTCTCCACATCGAACACCACAAAGGTATCAGAAAATTCTGCACCCTCCCTGCCGCGCAGCACGGTGCGCGTATCATCCACAAAATAGCTTTCCATGCCTAGCAAAAGCTTAATATTGTTTTTCTTGGCCGCCAAGGCAGCCTCCGGGAAGGCTTGTACGACGCCGTGGTCCGTTATGGCAACGGCGCGGTGCCCCCATTTGGCAGCGCGCTCTATCAGCTTCGTAGGGCTGCTCAGCGCGTCCATTGCGGACATATTAGTATGTAAATGCAGTTCCACCCGCTTTTCTTCGGCGGTATCCTGCTTCTCCTGCAAGGTTAACAGGGTAATAGCCTTGGCGTCGATGAGATAATCCTGATGGTACTTATCTAAAATAATTGGACCGCGTAGCAACACATAGCAGCCGTTTTTCAAGTGTTCACAAAGCGGCTTCGCTTTTTTGATATCTTCAAAAATCTTCACGGCATAGGAGGCTGTGTAGTCCGTAATATAAAAATTGACAATCTTCCATTTTTCATCCTTGGTGCTGCGTATTTCCAGCGAAAACACTTCGCCCCAAACGACGACATTCCCGTCCTCCGGCTGAATTTCGTTGATGGGTACCGGGGATTTTGTAATGGGATTGAGTTTGCCGCCCGCTTTGGTAAACTGCGTTTCCTTGGCGTATATCGCTTTGGCGCTCAGCACCGGCATCGGGATGGTGGGATAATCATACTTCTCCTTGTTTTGTTTTTTCTTTCCCGTTGTTTTTTGCTTTTTTTCTGGCTGCGGTTCGGGCGGTGCCGGCGCATGTTCCTGCTCACCCGGTTGCTGCGGCTCCGCTTCCTCCAGCCGCACCGGCTGCACCCCGGCAGGCATGTCCGCCTTATCCCGAAACTCTACGGAAAGACATACTCCAAATCGCTCATAAATCAGCTTTTCCAGCGCCCCATCCACCCGTAGCTGCGCGGCGAGGAGCAGGCTATGCTCCTGCGCAAGCCCAATTTCCAGCGTCCCTTCTTCCAAATACCAAAGCGCCCCATGCAAAAGCCCATTCGTTGGGGCATACTGTTCCCGCAGCTCGTCAAACAAATCCGTTTTACAGGCAATCTCCAGGCAATCCTCCGGAAACACAGGCTGTATCCGAGCATCGTTGAGCAGCAAGGCTTTGCGCAGTTCCGCCGCCGCCAGACGCAGCGCCTTGCCTGTAATATACTGCGGGAAGGCAACAGAAAGCGTCAAACTTCGCGTCTCCTCCTGCAAATTGTGGCTAAGAATACTCCCGTGCTCCATTTGGCGCACGAGAGCTTTATCCTGTATGTATTCGCCAATGAGCTGAATCAAGCTGATTTGTTGCATATTTTCGCCAATCTCCTATATCTGTTCAATCTCCCACATTAGGGCATCCACAATTTCATCTTCTGCCACCTTGCGCAGCACTTCGCCGCGTTTAAAGAGCACCGCGCAGCCGTCCCCGCCTGCGATGCCGATGTCCGCCTCCCGCGCTTCCCCCGGGCCATTCACTACGCAGCCCATAACCGCCACTTGAATAGATTTTTTACAGCCTGCGAGCCGTTGTTCCACTTCTTTCACCAAAGGAATCAAATCGATTTTTGTCCGCCCGCAGGTGGGGCAGGCAATCAGCTCCGGGCGGTCGTTACGCAGTCCCGTCGCCTGCAGAATATCAAGCGCCGCGCGGATTTCTTCCGCCGGGTCGTCTGAAAGGGAGACGCGGATGGTATCCCCTATGCCTTGCAGCAAAAGGGAGCCAATGCCCACGGCTGATTTTACTACACCGGCGCGGCTGGTACCTGCCTCGGTTACGCCAAGATGCAAGGGGTAATCACATTGCTGCGCGGCGAGGGAATAGGCCTCCACCATTCTGGCCACATTGGACGCCTTAAGCGAGAGGACAATATCATAAAAATCGTAGCGCTCCAGCAGCGCCGCATGCCCGAGCGCGCTCTCCACGAGTGCCTGCGGCGTTGGGCCGCCGTGTTTTTTCAAAAGCTCTTTTTCCAATGAGCCCGAGTTGACACCGATGCGGATGGGGATTCCCTTTTCTAAACAGCAAAGGGCGACCGCTTTCACATGCGAATCGTCCCCGATATTGCCCGGATTAATGCGGATTTTATCCACACCCGCCTGTGCACATTCGAGCGCCAGCCGATAATCAAAGTGGATATCCGCCACAACGGGCATGGAGCAATGCTCCTTCAGCGCGGCAATCAAGCGCACAGCCTGCCTGTCCGGCACGGCGGCGCGAATAATTTCACAACCGGCAGCCTCCAGAGCCCTTGCCTGCGCTAGATTCCCGGCGATATCTTCCGCCGGAACATTCAGCATAGACTGCACCGAAACCGGCGCATCCCCACCGATTTTCAGCCCACCGAGCGTTATTTCACGCGATTTACGCCGCTGCATATTCCCCGCCCTCTTTTCATCGTCGTATCAAATTCATTACATCGCTGAACGAAACATAGGCCATCAACAGCAGCAACAGCGCCATACCGACACCGTGCACGATGCCCTCATACTTCGGCGGGACACGTCTGCGAAACACCAGCTCAATCAGCAGGAAGAACAGCCTGCCGCCATCCAACGCGGGCAGGGGTAGTAAATTAAAAATGCCGATATTAATAGAAATCAGTGCCATGAGGCGGAACATGGGTTCAAAATCACGTTTCCCGTCATCGCCCTTGTAATCCGCCGCATCCGCGATATAGGACACGGTACCGATGGGTCCGGATAAATCACTGACACCATACTGCCCTGTCACCAGGTCAAACAGGGACATCCAAATAATACGCGCCATGGAAACGCTGGTTTGCGCCGCACTTTTCATCACATTGCTGAACGTCGGCTCAACACCAATATAAATAAAGTCATAAATAATTGTATTTTGACCGTCAATTTCCTTTGTTTCGAAGGTGACATCCATTAAGTCCAGCTTTTCCTCGCCACGCCGAATCTGCATATCAAACACGCCGTCCTTATCACGCGCGAGGAGATAGCTCACATCCATATTGGAA
>JAVBPP010000044.1:0-18554 GCA_031549535.1 Oscillospiraceae bacterium | reverse complement strand
TGACGGACGATGATATTCAGCTGCTCGACCAGGCCTTTGAAGCGGCGGCAAACGCAGGGGTGAAAAAGCTGAGCTATATCTGGGGCGTGTTCCGCCGCCTGCGCGAGCGCGGCATCGCAACGGCGGACGCCTATTGGGAGTTTCAGTTTCAGCGAGATATTACTCCTGCACCAAACAGTAGTAAAAAGCGGATGAAGCCGGCATAAGTCATTCGGGTTGCCTGTGCAGATGCCGGTTTCCTGTGGCAAACGGCTTCCACCGGAAACGACGGTGCGTCTAGGAAGCCGCACCCTACGGCGATATGCCCCATAATTTTCGCCGACGCCGTTCGGCCAGCCAATCCTGGCCTCCCTCGCCGAGGGAGGTGTCCCCGCAGGGACGCAGGGAGTCGCTGGCGTTCCGATGCCGGTTCCCTGTGGCAAACGGCTTCCACCGGGAACGACGGTGCGTCTAGGAAGCCGCACCCTACGCGATATGCCCCATGAATTCCGCCGACGCCGTTCGGCCAGCCAATCCCGGCCTCCCTCGCCGAGGGAGGTGTCCCCGCAGGGACGGAGGGAGTCGCAGTCGTAGCTCCACCGCGTAAAGAGCGGACGACGCCCACGTCGTCCCGATGCCGGTTCCCAGTTGCAGACGGCATCCACCTGGAACGACGGTGCGCCCGGTGTGCGCACCCTACGGCGATATGCCCCGCGATTTCCGCCGCTCCGTCCGAGGCGCATGCGTAGATGCCGGCGGCCTGTGGCAAACAACATCCAGCGGGAACGCGGACGGCCGATGGCCGCCCCTACGACATATACGGATATCAATACAGCAACATACAACATGTGGGCGCGTGCATGGTGCGTCTGCTTTTCGGGGGGATACCGTTTGATATTGGCATACGCGGCGGGGGCGAGCCCCGCCCTATGGTACGCGAGGAGAGCAACGAAACCCGTGCGTATGCTTCCCAGCCTCCCTGCTCCTATAAGGCCTATTCGGCGGTGGCCTTCACCTCGTGTTCCAGTGCTTTCCCTTCAAAACAGGCCTGCAAATTCTCCAGTGTGGTCTGCGCAATCTGCTGCAGCGCTTCACGCGTTAAAAAAGCCTGGTGGGAAGTGACTAAGACATTGGGCATGGTAATCAGGCTGCGCAGCACCTCGTCCCGGATGATGACATCGGATAAGTCCTCATAAAAATAGTCGCTCTCCTCCTCGTAGACATCCAGTGCCGCGCCGCCGATGATGCCGCTGTGGATGGCCTCCAGCAGCGCGTCCGTATCCACCAGTGCACCGCGCGAGGTGTTGAGGATATACACCCCTTTTTTCATCACATCAAACGCGGACTTGTTCAGCATATGATAGGTTTGGGGCATGAGGGGGCAGTGCAGAGAAAGGATGTCCGCCTTTGCACAGAGCTCTTCCAGCGGCAGATAGGGGATATCCTGCCGGGAGGGGAAGGGGTCATAGGCGCAGACCTCCATGCCGAAGCCTTTGCAGATATCTACAAAAATGCTGCCGATTTTGCCCATGCCGATGACGCCCATTATCTTGCCGTGCAAATCAAAGCCCGTCAGGCCGTTCAAACTGAAATTAAAATCCCGTGTGCGGTTATAGGCCTTGTGCGTTTTGCGCACCAGCGTGAGCAGCAGCGCCATGGCATGCTCCGCCACGGCGTAAGGGGAATAATTCGGCACCCGTGTAACGGTCAGCCTGTCCGCTGCCGCTGCCAAATCCACGTTGTTATACCCCGCGCAGCGCAGGGCAAGATAGGGGATGTTATGCCTGCACAGCGCATCCACCGCCGCCGCGTCCACCGTATCGTTCACAAAAGCTACCGCCGCATCCATGCCGTCCGCAAGCACAGCTGTGCGCGCACTGAGCTTACTTTCAAAATACTCAATTTCAAAGCCGAAGGCCTCGTTTAATTTGTCGAAATACAGTTTGTCGTATGGCTTCGTATCGTAAAACGCTATTTTCTTTGCCACAATAACCCCCACCTTTCTTTTGGAGTTAGTATAGCGCAATCGGCGGCAAAAATAAAGTCTGGAATTTCTTTACAATTTCGACATGTGTTTTATTTGACAGCCCATACAAAAGCTGTTAGAATCGAAACGTATGTATGATTCCAACCATATTTATTCTTTATAGAGGTTATACTTATGCGTAAAAGAACGGAACTGAACGAGAAATGGTACTTTTTAAAAGGGGATACCCTGGATAGCCTGCCGCCGCGTTACCGGGATAAAAGCTGGGCGCAGGTTGAGCTGCCGCATAGCTGGAACAGCACGGACGGGCATGACGGCGGGAATGATTATTACCGGGGCATCGGCTGGTATTGTAAGGAGATTTATGTTTCGCTGGAGCAGGGGGAAAAGGCCTTTTTGGAGTTTCCCGGCGTTTCCCTGGCCTGCGAGGTGTTTGTAAACGGGGTTCGTATTGCCGCGCATGACAATGGCTTTTCCACGTTTTATGCGGAACTCACGCCGTTATTAGGCTGGCGCGGGAAGGCTTTGCTGGCGATTCGGGTGGATAACGGTGAAAACCTGGCGCTTCTTCCGCAAAATCCGGCCTACACCTGTTTTGGCGGCCTGTTCCGCTCGCCCTATTTGCTCAAGCTTTCCGCCTCGCACTTTGCGATTGGAAGCTATGGTTCCTGCGGCGTGAGCGTCACCCCCGTGCTCAACGAAAACGGCAGCGCGGATGTGATTGTGCAAACCGTTGTGCTCAACGCGCAAACCAACCAGACCTTGGTGTTTACATTAAAAACCGGGGACGATGTCACCGTGCCGGTGTTTAAGCGCGGCGTTGTGCTGCATTTGCCGCACCCGCATTTGTGGAACGGCACGCTTGACCCGTTTTTGTATACTCTGGAGGTTCGGCTGGAGGACGCAAGCGAAATTTTGGATAATATCAAGCTGCAATTCGGCATCCGCAGCTTTCACATGGATCCGGAGCAGGGCTTTTTTCTCAACGGGCAGCCCTACCCCCTGCATGGCGTATGCAGGCAGCAGGACCGCGCGGGCAAGGGCTGGGCGCTGACGCACTATGACCATGCGGAGGATATGAAGCTGCTGCTGGATATGGGCGCAAACGCCGTGCATTTGGGGCATTACCAGCACGACCCCTATTTTTACACCATCTGCGACCGCACCGGTATGATTGTTTGGGCGGAGACAGCCTTTGAACCCACCGACAGCAGCGCCGCGCCCAATCCGGAGCACACACAAAAGCAGCTCAAGGAGCTGGTGTTGCAGCATTACAACCACCCCAGCATCATTTGCTGGGGGCTTGCGAACAACCGCATGCACACCCCCCCTGCCGAGGAGCTTGCGCAGGCGCTGCGCGCGCTGAACGCCACAGCGCATGAGCTGGATAAAACCCGCCTCACCGCAATCGCAAATTCCGCGGAGCTGCCCGCAGGGCATGCCTGCAATTTTGTCAGCGATTTGGTGGGCACCAACCTGTCCCACGGCTGGGATTACGGCGAAACAAAGGATGCGGGGCAATGGCTGGACGATTTCCACAAACAGAATCCGCTGGTTTGCCTGGGCATTTCGGAATATGGCTGCGCGGGCGTCACCCAGCTGCATGGGGATAAACCAAGGGCGCAGGACTTCACCGAGGAATATCAAACGCAGTATCACGAGCAAATGCTGCAGCTGATTGAAGAGCGCCCCTATCTGTGGGCCAGCTTTGTTTCGGAGCTTTGCGACTATGCGGACGATGCCCTGCACGAGGGCGGCCAGCCCGGCATTTGTCACAAGGGTTTGGTGAGCTATGACAGGCTGACGAAAAAGGATGCGTTTTACCTCTACAAAGCCCGCTGGAGTGAGGATCCCTTTGTGTATATCTGCGCCAAGCGCTTTGCCGACCGCACGAAGAAGCACATGGATGTGACCGTATATTCGAATTGCGAGAGCGTAACGCTCTACGTCAACAAACAGGAATACGCCGTCCTGGAAGGTGAAACCGTGTTCCGCTTTGCAAATATCCCGCTTGAAAAAGGGGAAAATCTCCTGCGCGCCTGCGCGGGTGATTTAGAGGATGTGGCGCGGTTTTACCGCGTAGATCAGCCGAATGCGGCGTATAGCTTAGGATAGAACAAAATAGATGATTGGATTTAAAACGACAACCGCACGGTGCAACTGTGCGGTTGTCGTTTTCAATCAAATATGGGGAAAGCGTTGATTTTTAGATTAACTTTTGCTAAAATCAAAATACGTTATCTTTGAAGGAAAAATTATTTGTAGGGTAATGCATAAATGGGAGGGGTGTTTCGTATGCTGTTCTTGGTTTCTGCGGGAAGTATTGCGTCTATCCTTATATTGCTTTTGTGCAAAAAATATTTTCGAATTCCGGTATCTCTATTTCAATTTATTTTTTGCTTTTTCTTGTCATGGCTAGCGCTTTATTTGTTCCTTTGGGGTTCCACTGATTCATCGAAAATTTTTGTGCTGTTGTATCAGCCTTCTGTTTTTCTGCAACCTCGGTATGTTCTCAGCATATTTGTTGCCGCTGTAGTGTGTGGCCTATTATTGGGGTTGGGCTGTTACCTGTTCAAGCCACTTGGGAAGGGAGGCCAGGCAAAAAAACACTTGCTTTCTGTTGGTGAATTACATTTATTTCCCAAGATATCCCTTCTTTATCTTTCTGTTTTTACTGTGGTAATCCTTTATATGCTTGTTATTGTAGATAACGCCCTTATCCCCTACCGGATGTATTTTGACGAAACAAATAAAATTTGTTTCATAAACAGTGAGCGGCTTTATGTCAACAAAAAGATTTATCCCCTCGTCAGCGTTTCGACATTACAGCCAAAAGCCGGGGCTACCAAAAGAGTTCTTGTTTTAGGCGATTCCTTTGTTTTTGGCTATGGGCTCACAAACATGAATCAAGTATGGTGGAAGTTATTGGAAACTGAACTGCAGGAAAAAGGATATAATTGTGAGGTTTACGGCGTTGGGTTTACCGGAGCCTCAACGCAGGAACAGTTGCAGTGGTTAACAAAAACCACGATGATTGCAGATATTCAGCCGGATATTATTTTAATGGATTATGTTGTAAATGACCCCTTTATCATGATTAACGGCAATACAAGCCCTCCCTGGTACGCACTCTTTTCGGAGAGACTGGGTCTTGATTTTTTCAACAAGCCGGCTCACCTTGTGCCGAATATAGAATTTTTTATGAATCACAAATTAGCGGAACGGGTTTCTTTTTCGGAAAACAGATTTAACAATGCACAGGACGGATATCAATATTTTTACGCAATTAATAAAGCCCTCGAACCTGCGTATTTAAGTCAATACAAGACAAATGTGATAGATCCGCTGGGGGAGTTCGCCGCGAAGGCAGATATGCCCGTGATTCTCATGACAACACCGGAAAACCCGAGCGTGGAGTTTTTTGAATCAAAATATAAACCTGTTTTACCATTGTTTGAGCAGGCGGGTATTTCGACTTACAATTCTTTGTATGAATATGAAAAATCTTATTCGGCGGAAAAATACAGTAACTACTATGCAATCAATCCTGCCGATAGTCACCCCGGGCCTGTGGGTTCTCTGTTCTTCGCCCAATATGCAGCAAATCTTCTTGAAGCAAATTACTCGGATATATTGGGCGCAAAAGCGGAGAGGAGCCAAGCTCCAGACCATACGATAAATGACTATTTACCCGCCTCTATCCATCTTCGCAGTGAAATAAAGGATAACCTAACAGGCAGCTATACCTTTACGTATCCTGCTGATGATGACCAAACTCCTTTTCTGGTTTTGCCGCTTCGGGAGCCCTACATCAAATTAAACTTCCGAAAACCCATTCAAATTGATTCCCTAAGCCTTCGGGGCAGTTCGCTTAAGTCCGCCACCCTTTACTATAACAGCATCAATGATGAGCTCGGCTTTGATGACCAGGTCGCCCATAAAATGGGAAAAAAATCCGGCAGTGAATGTATGTGGGACAATACCGCAGATGCCTTGGTTACGTCGATTTTAATCCATGCAGACATAGCCGGGGGGAGCGCAGGGGAGATGCAACTCACCGTATCTCTGGCGGAAGGGGGCGATGCAGCGTGAAAAAGGTCACGATTCTTGGCATTTCTGCTTATTACCACGATTCCGCGGCCGCAATCATCTGTGACGGACGTATTATCGCCGCCGCGCAAGAGGAGCGTTTTACCCGAATTAAGGGCGATGCCTCCTTCCCGCACTATGCCATAGATTTTTGCCTATCCGAAGGCAAGATCTCTATCGAAGACGTGGATTATATTGTATTTTATGAAAACCCTTTGGCCAAATTTGATCGGCTGCTGATTTCTCAACATATTACTGCGCCCAAAAGCATTACGTCATTTTTGGCTGCTATGCCAAAGTGGTTAACTCAAAACCTTTGGCTAGAAAAAGCAATTGTAAAGGAGCTTGGGCTTAAAAATGCTACGGTTCTTTTCTGTGATCATCATGTCTCCCACGCGGCAAGTGCATTTTATCCGTCCCCATTTAAAGAAGCTGCCGTACTAACGGTTGATGGTGTGGGCGAATGGTCCACAACAACCTACGGGATTTGCAAGGACAATAAAGTTGAACTGTTGGAGCATATGACGTTTCCCAATTCTCTTGGCTTGTTATATTCTGCGTTTACTTTTTATACAGGCTTTAAAATCAACAGCGGCGAGTATAAGATGATGGGGCTTGCACCTTATGGGAATCCGATTTATGTGGATACGATTAAGAAACACTGCATTCGAATACAGGATGACGGATCCTTTATAGTAAACCAACGCTATTTCAATTACACATTTGGACTAAAAACAATTAACCGTCGATTTGAGGCTCTGTTTGGGCAAAAGGCGAGAAAAGCGGAAAGCGCTATAACACAATTTGATATGGATATTGCTGCCAGTATTCAGGCGGTCACATCTGAAATTCTTCTTAAGCTGGCAATCCATGTTCGGAAAACAACCGGCATGCGCAATTTAGTTCTTGCGGGGGGAGTTGCGCTGAATGTTGTTTCTATGGCTGATATTCGAGAGCGTGCGGGATTTGAGCAAATATGGGTTCAACCCGCTTCGGGAGATGCCGGCGGTGCATTGGGTGCGGCGCTTCATATCTGGCATTCTTTTTTGGGCAAGTCACGCGCTGCAAATCCTGCGGACAGCATGGAGGGCTCCTTTCTTGGACTGGAAATTTTGCCTAAACAGAAGGCAGATGATGTTCAGTTAAAGGCACTGGGCGGCGTTTGGACTGTTTTGGAGGAGCAGGAACTTGCCCGCCAAATTGGTAAATTAATTGCGCAGGAAAAAATTGTAGGCATTGCAAGAGGTGCCGCGGAATGGGGACCCCGGGCGCTGGGAAATCGCTCTATTTTAGGAAATGCACAAAGCACACATACGCAATATCGTATGAACATGAAGATAAAATTTAGGGAGAGTTTCCGTCCCTTTGCACCGATTGTGTTGAGGGAGGACGCGCATTTATATTTTGAAATGCGTGTAGATTCACCGTATATGCTGATGACATTTCCTGTTCTCAAGGATAAAAGACTTGCGTTTGACCGCGAGGGGAAAGATATTATGGAGCTCGTAAAAGAGGTGCGTTCCGATATTCCGGCTGTTACACATGTGGACTACTCTGCCAGAGTGCAAACGATTGATACGAAGCGCCATCCTTTTATATGTCAGATTCTATCCGTTCTAAAAGAAGAAACCGGTTGCAGCGTTGCGGTTAACACCTCCTTTAACGTAAGAGGAGAACCCATCGTTAACTCGGCTCAAGATGCATACCAATGTTTTATGGCAACTGATATGGATTATGTTGTGATTGGGAATCGCTTATTTGATAAAACAAAACAACGGCAAACCAACGCAGGCAGCGAAGGACAGCGCATAAGAAGGAGGGTTCTTAAAAATGACTGACTCCTATATTTTAATGAAAAAACAACGGGATGAATTGGATGAAATCAAAAACCAAACGCTGTTTGGCTTGGTTAGTGGTGCAATACTCATATCCATTGGTTTCATTTCTTTTCTCACGGCCAAGCCAGGTTCCATAAACTATTTATACCTATTAGAAATTATTGCCGGAGGCACCTTGTTTTTTTGCGCAGTCATCATTCCACAACTGCTTCAATATCCTTACAAGCTTTTTTACTTTGCCACGAATAAAATTGGAAACATGATATTCAAATTGCTGTTAAGTGTAATTTATTTCCTTTTTATTCTTCCGGTTGGAATGCTTGTATACCGGAGAAAACGCAGACTCTATGGCTTTTATTCATGGAAACAAATATCCATGCAATCCATCAGCACCTTTTCAAGAAAGAAGGAACACTCTTATGGGGTAAATGCTGGCAACAAAAAGGCCTCTTACCAAAAAACGATTTTTGGCCTCTTAGGGAATTTGATGTCTAATAAACGCTATATACTTATTCCTGTTGTTCTGTTTATGGCTTTCCTCGGTTTGTTGCTTTTCTTTTTATCCAGCCATGTGCTTACTATGTTTGTGTATACATTATTCTAAGGGAACCCCCTAAAATGCAAATATTCCGCTTGAAAAAGGGGAAAATCTCTTGCGCGCCTAGCCCGAGAGGGTGTATACTATTATTTCTATAATGACATCGGAGGTGCCTTATGCAAATACGCATGGAACGCACGGCAACGCCAAAGGAAAAACCGCAGGATCAAACCAAGCTGGGCTTTGGCAACTATTTCACAGATCATATGTTTTTGATGAATTACGACATCGGCGAGGGTTGGCACGACCCGCGCATTGTTCCCTACGGCCCCATTGCGCTCGACCCGGCAGCTATGTGCCTGCATTATGGGCAAGAGGTGTTTGAGGGCATGAAGGCCTACCGCACACAGGATGACGGCATTCTCCTGTTCCGGCCGGACCGCAATATGGCGCGCCTGAACCTTTCTAACGATCGCCTTTGCATTCCGCAGATTGACGAGGCTTTTGCGATTGAGGCTGTGAAGCAGCTTGTGCTGACGGACGCGGATTGGATTCCCACCGCCGAAGGGACGAGCCTGTATATCCGCCCGTTTATTTTCGCCGTTGATCCGCATGTGGGCGTGCACCCGGCGCATCATCTGATTTTCTGCATCATCCTCTCCCCCGTGGGCGCGTATTACCCCGAGGGCCTGAATCCGGTTAAAATTTATGTGGAGAATGAATATGTCCGTTCCGTGCGCGGCGGCATGGGCTTTGCCAAAACCGGCGGCAACTATGCCTCCTCCCTCAAGGCGCAGGACCAGGCCGCGAAGGCGGGCTATACCCAGGTGCTCTGGCTGGATGGCATTGAGCGCAAATACGTGGAAGAAGTGGGCACGATGAACGTGTTTTTCGTGATTGACGACGAGGTCATCACCCCCGCGCTGCAGGGCAGTATTCTTGGCGGCGTAACGCGCCTTTCCTGCATCGAAATGCTGCGCTCCTGGGGTGTTACCGTTACGGAACGCGCCATCTCTATTGACGAAATTGCCTGCGCCCATGAGCAGGGCCGCCTGCGCGAGGCCTTTGGCTCCGGAACGGCCGCTGTTATCTCCCCCATCGGGGAGCTAAAGTGGAACGAGCGGATTCTGCCCATCAACAACGGTGAAATCGGCGCCCTCTCCCAAAAGCTCTATGATAACCTAACCGGCCTGCAATGGGGTCGCCTGCCCGACGACTTTGGCTGGACAGTGGCAGTAAAATAGTACAAAACATTTATAGAAAAGTTGCAGTTTTGACATATTTTACCGGAACAATCCCTTGCATTTTTTCGTAACATCCGCTATACTGATTGTACCAGTCTGTTATTGGACGGATTTGAAATTGAACGGAGGTACATCATTATGAAAAGAACCTTGAGCTTACTGATTACAGCTGTGATGCTTTGCGGTATATTGCTCGTCAGTGTAAGCGCGTTGGAAATTCCTTTTAGCGACTTGACGTTTACCCAGGTTTATGATTATGCCAGCATGTCCAACACCGTTGTGCTCAAAGCGAACTACAAGAATACCGGTTTTTCCAATGTTAAATTTGCGGTGAAAGAGGTTACAAAGGAAGACGTCCCGCAGGATTATTCCAGCCTTTCTTACCGGGGCGACTATATCGGCTTTAATATTGATGTAGGGCCGGAGGTTGCCGAAACATTTAAAGTGAAAGTCGAAGTAACCTATTTGATGGATGGCCAGACTTTTGGCTCAACAGAAGAAATATCTGTTTCTTTGAAAGCTGCGCTGGATAAGAGCGACCTTACCGCTTTGATTGCAGAGGCAAATAAAAAGCTGAGCATGCGTTATAACGAGGCCTCCTTCAAAACCTTTACACAGGTGAAGGAAGCTGCCATTAAATTCGCAAACGACCCGAAGGAGCAGGATCCGGCGCAGTATAAGCAAATGTGCACGGATTTAGAGTATGCAACAGAAAATCTGGAGCGTGCGGCAGAAGGCTTTATGGACACCATTTACATGATTATTGAAATGTTCATCGGCTTAATCTCCAGCGCCTTTGGTCTGGACGCCGGCGGCTTATTCTAAAGATTAAAAGTAAAGAAGACGCATCAAAGCCTGTTACGGTTTTGATGCGTTTTTTTGTTGTGCTTCCAGCGGGCGGTGCAGGCCAACATTTTCTATGACCGTATAGCTGCCCTCTATGCTGCAGCCGTTCTCTGTTTCCGTGCAGCTCAGTTTCTGTTTTTCCGGCTTTGTGTGTTCCAGCTGTGCTGTAACGGCGCCCAGCTGTGCCTCCAGGGCGAGCAGCCTGGCCTGCTGTGCGCTGTGGGTTACGCTGCTTGCCGTCAGGGTGAGCGCGGTGCTGCGCGTCAGTTCCAGGGGCATGCGCATGCGGTTGAGCTCCAGCCAGCGGGTGAAGCTGTAAGCGTAGCCGGGCTCCGGACTATCTGGCCGCTTGCCAAACGGAAGCTGCAGCCATAAAAACTGCAGGGTATAGCTGTTCTTCAGCGCCTGCACGGTGTAAACCAGCTGCTCCCGCTCCGCCGTGGCGCTGATTTTGCGGCTTGTTCTGGCGGTGACATAACCGCTTGCGTTGCGCAGAACAGCGCTGTTATCCAAATTCATGGTAACGCCACTGATGAGCGCTTCCCCGCGCAGCACATAATCCCCGGCCTTTTTCAGCCGTGTACCGCGGTAGGCCTCAATGGCCAGCAGGGTGCCGCTGCGCGCGGCAATAATATCCGCCGGGGTATTCGGGTCTTCCAGCGCGGCTTTTTTTCCCTTTTCCCGCACCTCAATTACCGCGCCGCTGCCCTTGAGATTGATGCTGAGCCAGGAAAGCTCCGGCATGCGGTCGAGCACCGCAATTTCCAGCGCCTCGACCTCCACACTGCGGCGTGAAATGCCGCGCTGAAAGCCGAGCTCCGAACAGACCGTCAGGAGCTCCTCCGGCGTTACGCTTTGCGTTCCGGCTACGTCAATGGTCCAAACCCGCGTGGCAAGGAAGAGTATGGAGCCCAAAAACAACAAGAAACCCAGCAACAGGCCAACGCGTTTTTTATGCTTATGTAAAAAGAAGGTTAGGCCGTGTTTTTCAATTGCATGTACGCGCATGCCGGATTTTCTTGCGGCAGGACGGATGGCTCGATACCCTCGCACGCTGGCATTGGCGTAAAGTACGCCCTTGCGGCTCTCCACATTCCATAGCACAATATTACTGCGGGAGCAAAGGTTGATAAAGCGCTCGGGAAAGCCGTCCTCCGCCCGAAAACGCACATAACCAAATATAAAGTGCAGCAGCTTGACAAGCAGCATAGTCAGCCCCCCTTCCGCCTCAATTGCAAAATGAAATTCCTGCAATATTGCCGGAGATTACAGCTTGCTCCATAGAAAGCGCCCCGATGGAAAGGTCGCTCCCGGTGAAGCAGACCACCAACCTGCCCAGGTTTAAGCGAATGCAACAGTCGTCATAGGCCAAAACGCCCTTGCAGCCATCCACAAAGGCCTCCCGGTTGCCTGCCAGTTCAATATGCGCATTGCCGCCCAGCGCGGTGCGCGGCAGCTCCAGCGTATCCCCAATGCGCTCCGCCAGGGCAGGCCTTTCAGCCGCCCTGCGTCGCTTGCTTTTTTTGCCGTTCATCGTCTTCCCCCGTTGAAGTAAGCTTCTATCAAGATAGATGTATGCGCATTGGGGGCAAAACAGTACCGGGGTTTCGGGGTAATACCAATCTCTCGTAAAAAATGTATCAGGAAGGCTGCGGTACCGTCGAATTATTTTCCTCTTGGCCGTGCATACCTTCTTCCCGCTGCGCGTCCTCTTCCCGGCAGAGCAAATTCTGTGCCCACACGGCGCAGGATTGGCGGTAATAGGGCCAAACATAGAAGAGCGGAATGAGCGCGGCGCACAGCAGCAGCCAGGGCAGAAAGCTGAGACGGAACAAAAACAGCCGGCCTGCTCTGCCGCGCATGAGTTCCTTGCTCTGGCGCATTGCCTCCCGCGCGGAGTAGGCCGGTTTGCGGGCTAAAATGTATTGGGCGAGGAAGTAACGCTGCACGGATAGGGTGGCAAAAAACATGCCAACGCCCAAAATCAGGCCGCCTGCCGCCAACAGTATCAGCAGCAGATTATCCTCCAAACCGCTGCCAAGCAACAAAAACAGCGTGCCCCCGAGTAGGGTGCCCCCCGGCAGCGCATAGAGCAGATACAGGCCTGCCTTGCGCAAAAACAGGCTGAGCTTCAGGTCCGCGGCCTTGGCGGCGCGCCCGGGTTTCATCCAAAACAAAAACCACTTTCCGCTGCGCCGAATGTGCATTGCGCCGCCTAAAAACCAGGCCGTGCAGCCAAGGCTCAGGGGGGATAGCATCAGCAGCGCCAACAGCAGCAGCAAGGAGGCGCTGAGCAGCCCAACCACCGGCGGCAGCTTTTCCCAGGCGGAAAATAATACGGCGGAAACAGACGCAGTATCCAACAGCGTTCGCACCGCCTGCGTTAGGATACCCCAAAGCAGGTAGCTGGAAAAAAGCAAGAACAACACTACGGTGGAACGGGCATAACTGCCGGTGATGGCCTGCTTGCCCTGCAGCTTGATTTGTGCACCCATAAAAACAACCCCCAAACTAGCTATAGTTCTAGTTTGGGGGCGAATTGCCTAAAATATGCATTTAGTTTACGCTTGTTTCTTCTTTGGCCTCGGCAGGCTCCTCCTGCGTTTTTTCCTCTTCTTTTTCCGCGTACTGTTCACGAAGGGGAGCAATGTCCTCGCCGTTTTTCACGGCTTCAAAATAAATTTCAGAGGGGATGCCGTTGACGTAGGTTTGCTTATACTTAACTGGAACACCCTTTTTGGCCAAAACAACATTGATGGCCAGCAGCAGGAAAATGAAGCCGATTAGGATATAGGCACCGAACTGAACAGAACCGCTGAACGCTGTGCCCAGCAAATCATGCAAGCCGGTACTGCTCTGCATAAATAACACAACAGCGGCGGCGCACAGCACGAGCATGAGGGAGTTGATGGTGATATTGCGCCCCTTGCCATGCGGGGAACAGGAGAGCATGAGCACAATCAAATTCACTAAAATCAGAACCGCGGTCAATGCAAAGCAGACAACCGCAAGCAGGAAGAATAACACCGGGGAGCCAAACAGCTTGGAACTTGTCAGCTCCATCAAGCCGCCGAAGTCCATCTTGGAAACGGTCTCATAAAACGCCATGGCGTTCACTGTGGTGCTTTTTTCTATGTAAGGTGCAAGTAAACTTACCTTTGCCAGCGGTAAAAACAAGCCCGCAATGGGTAAAACTGAAAGAACAATGCGCAGAATCGCCAACTTGGAACCGGTAAAAGCGGCCTTGACACGGTCAATGCGCTTTTGGAACATTGCATGCTCGCTCTCTGCCTTGTCAGCGTCGATCAGTAGGCGCTCTTCCATGTTGTAATACACCAGATTTACGCCGCATTTGGGACAGTTT
Source organism: Oscillospiraceae bacterium (assembly GCA_031549535.1). Classification (GTDB taxonomy): domain Bacteria; phylum Bacillota; class Clostridia; order Oscillospirales; family Acutalibacteraceae; genus JAVBPP01. The sequence goes on along the minus strand of JAVBPP010000044.1, from coordinate 4,669 downwards.
GGCCGCCAATCCCTCAACCTCAGTTTATAGCCGCATTTTGGACAATTTGCCATACCCGATACCTCCACACTTAGTAAATCATAGGAAACGTAACAATGTTACCATATTCAACAGCCAAAATCAAGCTGTTTTTATACAAAAGCCAAGAAAATACAGAATTTCCCCTATAAGCGAAATTCTTCCTCGTTGAAATCTGGTAATTTCAGTGGCTGCCTGGGAATGCGCATCAGCGGATCGTAGCTAAATTTGGGGCAGGAGGAATCCGGCAGCATGACGCCCCTTTTGGCGCACAGCACATGCTCCCCATCTGGGGCAGGGTTGGCATGCTCACAGTAGCCGCAGCAGGGTGACAGCTCTTTTTCAGATAACAGCGCTTTTTTTCCCATAAGCGGTTCCCTTCTCCTTTTTATCCATCATACCATGTTTTTCAGCGGATTGCAAACCGCTTGGGGTGCTAATTTTTGTTAATATAATTTTTAGAGTCAACGCCCAAGTCCAGAATAAGCAATGCCCCTAAAAAAAGTAAGGCCGCCGCCGCGGGCGCGGAGAGTGAAAAGGCGGCCGGCTGCGCCTGTACCCCGTTTGACAAAACGCTGTGTTCGATTGGAAACAGCCGCAACAGGCCATGGCACAGCAGCGCGGAAAGGCCGGCCGCCGCACTGCGGGAAAGTAAGAAGCGGCTGTAGCTTTGGCCGCAGCGCCGCAGCTCCGGCAGAACCTGGCAATGCACACACAGGCCGCAAAAGGCGACGGTGGCCGCCAAAAACGGCAGAGGCAGCCCGGCGGCGGCAAGGCTCCCATCAGAAACCTCGGCCAGCATGCGCAGACTTAACACAATTCCCTCCGGCAGTGGGGCGCTGCGCAGATACTCCATGAGCGCCGAAAACAGCAAAATCCAGGCGCATATCCCCCACAGGGCGCTTGTCGCCTGGGAAACGGCGTTTACCAGGGCGTCCCCGGAGCCGTGTTTTTGCACAGGAACCTTGTGCAGAGGCGTTTCGTGCGGGGCAAACAAGGCGCAGCCTATGCCGATGAGCAGGGCGGAAAGGCTTACGCTTGCAAAAAGCAGTGCCCCCGCCCGCCTGCTGCCGAGCATACCCCCGCCCACCGCGGCAATCAAAAACGCCGGCCCCGCATTGATGCAAAACAGGCTCATGCGCGCGGCCTGCCGCTGTGTGAGCGCTCCCTGCTCCTGCAGCTGCGCCGTCATGCGCAGCCCAACGGGAAAGCCGCCGATCAGGCTCATGGCAAACACCGCCCCGGCGCAGTCCGGCAGGCGGAACAAATACGTTGCCAGCGGCGAAAAGAGCCTTCCCGCTGCGCGGTATAAGCCGGATTCCGTCAAAAAGCCGGAGAGCACCAAAAACGGAAACAGAGCGGGAATCATCGTCCCGGCGCAAAGAGCCAAGCCAGCGCGGATACCCTGCGCGGCAATTTGCGGCGCAGTTAACAGCCCGCCAAGGCACAGCAAAACAACGCCAAACGATAATAAATAGGATGTAGCATTTTTTCGCAGCTGCATGTATAACACCTCACCGGCTATGTATATGCACGAAAGCTGCGTTGCAGTGTTTTGGTGCGAATAAATCCCTTTCTTTAACATGACATACTGTTGTCGTGTTCGGTGTGATATAATAAATATGTAAAGGAGACGACGACATGATTACAAGCTTTTTTCGTTTTAATCTTATTATTCCGGCACTTAACAGTAGTTAATTTTGCGGGCTGAAATGCTTGGATTTAAGGGATTTTAGCCCGCAAAATTTTTACTACTGTTTGGTGCAGGAATAATGGCTCTGAAAATCCCAAAGCATTGGTGGAATTTTACCGTGATGTTCTTGGCATGCCCTTGCTTGGCGAGCTTGATCCAAATTATGACGGTGTGTCGCTTGGATTTACCGCTGAGCCGCATCTGTGTATTTGGCGTGCTGATGATAATAAAAAGGTTACCAGCGGCAATGCTGAACTGGTCTTTATGTGTGATGATGTGGATAAGACATATGCGGAATTATGTGCGCTCGGATTAGTATGTGAACCGCCGTTTGAAACGTATTGGGGCGGTTTGGTGCTCGAATGCCATGACCCGGACGGAAATCTGGTACGGCTGAGAACATAACAACAGGGAGAATTATAAATGCTTGAGAACAATAAAATCATTGCTTTGCGAATGGAGCGGCAACACCTCACATGCAAAGCAAACGAAGTTGAGTACATAAATCTTTATCGCGATACGCAGCCGGGGCAGAATGTTTACTGGAATGGTTTCGGTGATCCGCCAACGCTGACCTATCGGGCGGATTTTAACGACATGGAGTTTAACCGTGAGCGGCAAAGAAATCGTGCGTTAATAAAAGGCCGGTTTGCAGGCGGTAATCTCGGCTGGATTGTGCCGGAGGACATGGAGCTATTTGCCTGCGCATTCCAAAAGCCGCTTGTCAAGCCGACAGAAAAGCAGCGTGCGTTGTTGGAATTGATTGAACACGAAGGGCCGCTGACTATTCAGCAAATGAAGGAAAGCAGCGGAATGCTGGTTAAGGAAATTACACCTGCTCTCCACCGTTTACAGGAAGCGTTTTTGATATACGAAGATCAATACGATGGCGAATGGGATAGAGCTTGGTATACATTTTCCGAAATGTTCCCTAATGTAGATTTATCAAAGTATGCAAGGCAGGACGCACTAAAAATTTTACTGAAGCGTTTTGCATATCGTCATGTACGATTTGATGCTGACATGGCAAGGTCGTTTTATAAATTGCCCGCAAAAGAAATTAATTCAGCGATTGAAGCGCTGGTCGCAGAGAATATTTTAACAGAATCAAGCAGTGGATATAGTTTAAAATCAGATTCTGAATTTTTGCAAACCGACTCCGTAGTGCTATCTAAATCTATTTATGCCATGCACCGCAATGACTTTCTTGTAAAATCAAATGAACATATTTTAAAAGAAAACTATCCGCATTCATATCCCGACACACTTTATTATCTATTGATTGACGGCGAATTTCATGGTGCGGTAGTCGGCAAATTCCGCTATTCACCAGAGGTATCAGATGTAATTTTGGATTTATCGCTTGATGAAGCAGCCTTGCGAAAAGATGAAATTATCGACGCAATTAAACGACTAAGCGGCAAAGAACCAGAAAAATATCAAGGCATCTGTAGACTTCAGCCCGTGCTTATTCAGCCTTATTGATAAGTTTGGTGTGAGCTGGTGTTTATTTACAGAATAACGGGAGGAAAATTATGGACGCGAATATTTTTGAAAGAGCAAATCAAATTATAAAAACCTGCGATGCGGCATATTTTGCTGTCATTGATGAAAATAGCTATCCGCATGTTTCTACGGTATCGCCGATAAATTCCGAAAACATATTTGAGGCTTATTTTTCGACAGGCATGGGTGCTAATAAATCAAAACGGTTGCTCAGAAACACAAAAGCGGGCGTTTGTTACCGATCCGATAACGATAACATCACCCTTGTTGGCGAGGCTGAAATCCTCACAGACCAAGAAACAAAAAGCCGCTGCTGGCTTGATTGGTTCATCAATCATTTTCCGGTCGGCGAAACCGACCCCAATTATTGTATCATTAAATTTACAACAAAGCGTGTATCTTTATGGGTTGACCGCCAAAGTGCCGAGTTTACGATTGACGAGCTCTTAACCGTTCAGTCCCGCTGTGGGCTCTTATGTAATTTCTGCGATTATCGTGAAACATACAATTGCGGCGGCTGCATGGAAACAAACGGTCATCCGTTTCATGGTGAGTGTCCCGTGGCAAAATGCTGCCAAGAGAAGGGATATATGCATTGCGGTGCGTGTGAAAATTTACCCGGGGCCTGTCAAAGTCCGGACTGTAGGAAGCTTGATGCGAACGGATTTTATGAATGCAGCGGGTGTAAAAGCACCTCATGCGACAAGTTGTTCCCGTATTCGTATAAAGACCCGGAGCACGGCGATAATCCCCCGGGCGCTAGGATTGCAGTTTGTCGGGCGTGGGCGAAAAACAATTAGCAATTGCGGTCGAGATTTGTTATGTGGTTTTTGATACGCTGTAAGCGGAGGTTTTGAATGGAATTATCGGATAAAATTAAAGCAGTCGGGGAAATGCAAAAGTATATTGATGCTCATTTTGGGGATGAAATCACGCTGGAAGATATAAGTCACGCCGCTGGTTATAGTAAATATCACGCTGAAAGAATTTTTAAAGAATTGACCGGTAAAACGCCTTTTGAAGTCATTCGCGCTTTACGGCTTACGAAAGCGGCGCAGTCTTTGCAAGATTCCGGCGATAAAGTGATTGACGTTGCATTTGCTGGCGGATTTGACTCTCATGACGGTTTTACTCGTGCGTTCGCAAGGAGATTTGATGTCACACCTCAACAATACAAGCGTGAAACTCCGGCCGTAAACTGGTTTGTCCATTATCCTATTGAAGCCTACTATACGCTGCTATCAAATAGCAAGAAAGAAGGCTCAGAACTCATGTCAAATGAAAAAGTATCAAGAACCGTCACTGTTTCGGTAGTAGAGCGCCCTGCCCGGAAATTAATTTTCTTGAGATATAATGCGGATGATTATTTTTCGGCTTGTGAGGAGGTCGGTTGTGATTGGGAAGGATTTTATAACAGCATTCCTGAAAAATTTGACACTGCCGCAGGCGGCC
>JAVBPP010000007.1:0-2545 GCA_031549535.1 Oscillospiraceae bacterium | reverse complement strand
ATGTTTGATACCTCCATAGTTGTTGTTTGTGCTATTGCTACTGTTTTATAATCCTACCATACCAAAACAAACAAGTACAGAACAAGAACAATAAAATATTCATACTCTTGTTGCGATTTTGCCTAAAAATTATGGTAAAATACAGTTATTGCAAGTAATCTTGCAAAAATCGAAAAATATGAAGAGATATTGCCGGATTTGCTTGCACAAGGGTGTTGTAGTATGATAGTATTATCTCATAATGGGGGAAAGCGGGGTTGCCGGGATGTCCAGACATTTATTGCAGGAAATACAGCAGCAGTATGGCTCCCTTTCGAAGAAGCATAAGCGCATTGCAGACTTTGTGACGAATCACTATGAGAAAGCCGCGTTTATGACGGCTGCCGCCTTGGGGGAGCAGATTTCCGTCAGCGAATCCACGGTGGTGCGCTTTGCGGCGGAGCTTGGCTTCCAGGGCTACCCCGACTTTCAGAAGCATCTGCAGGAGATGGTGAAAAAACGCCTGACCAGCGTGCAGCGCATGGAGGTTTCCGACTCCCGCCTGGGTGATGGAGACATGGTGGATTCTGCGATGAACTCGGATATGGAAGCGATTCGAGCCACGCGCGAAGTGGTTTCTCGCGCGGATTTCAGTGCAAGTGTGGACGCTCTGCAGGGGGCTAGGTGCATTTATATCATCGGCATGCGCTCCTCCGCGTCTTTGGCGAGTTTTGCCGCTTTTTATTTGAACTTGATTTATGAGCGCGTGTATCTGGTCAATACCTCCAGTGCCAGCGAGGTGTTTGAGCAGATTTATCGCATACAAAAGCAGGATGTGTGCCTAGCTATCAGCTTTCCGCGTTATTCCAAACAAACCGTGCAGGCGCTGCATTATATCGCGGAGCAGGGCGCGGCGATTATCGCGCTGACGGATAGCCCGGACGCGCCCATTGCCGCCTTTGCCAGGCACCTCTTAATTGCCAAGAGTAATATGGTCTCCTTTCTGGATTCCCTGAGCGCACCGTTGAGCCTGTTGAACGCGCTGATTGCGGCGGCGGCCAAACGCAGGCAGGAGGCTGTGCGCCAAAACCTGGAAACGCTGGAGCATATCTGGGACGAGTACCAAGTCTATCAAACGCAGGAGACGGACGGAACATGATGCAAACAAACAAACGCGTTCTGGTCGTCGGCGCGGGAGCGGCGGGCTTGATGGCTGCGGGAGCGGCGGCAGAAAGCGGCGCGCAGGTGGTTCTGCTCGAGCGGAACGAACGCCCGGCGAGGAAGCTGATGATTACAGGGAAAGGGCGCTGTAATGTCACAAACAACTGCCTGTCTCCCGAGGATTTTTTACAGCATGTGCCGGTAAACGGGCGGTTTTTATACAGTGCGCTGACGCGCTTTATGCCCGCGGATACGCTGCGCTTTTTTGAAGAACAGGGAGTTCCCTTGAAAATTGAGCGCGGTGACCGCGTGTTTCCCGTTTCCGACCGCGCGGCGGATGTTGTGGATGCGCTCGTGGGGTATGCAAGAAGACAAGGGGTGCGTATACAGCAGGGCAGGGCAAAGCGTTTGCTGGTTTCTGAAGAGCGCGTGTGCGGCGTGGAGACGCAGGAGGGCGAAGCCCTCGCGGCAGATGCTGTAATCGTTTGCACCGGCGGCCTTTCCTACCCGGCAACGGGCTCCACCGGGGATGGCTATCTTCTTGCCGAACAGGCGGGGCACCGTATTATTCCCCCGAAACCCTCGTTGGTTGCACTGCAGGCACATGAGGGCTTTTGCTCGGCATTGCAGGGGCTTTCCCTGCGCAACGTTGCAATCAAGCTGCTGGATACGCGGCATAACCGCGTCATTTATACAGACTTTGGCGAGCTGCTGTTTACCCATTTTGGCCTATCTGGCCCCGTGATATTGAGCGCCAGCTCGCACATGCGTGAGATGGAGCGCGGCGTGTACCGCATCATCATCGACCTTAAGCCCGCCCTAAGTGAGCAGCAGCTGGATGCACGCATCCTGCGCGATTTTTCAGAAAGCACAAACCGAAATTATATCAATGCCCTAAATGCCCTCCTACCGAAAAAGCTGGTTCCCGTTGTGGTAAAGCTTTCCGGAGTGCCTATGCAGACGAAGGTCAATCAGGTTACGCGGGAGCAGCGGGCAAAGCTGATTAGCGTGCTGAAAGGATTGACCGTGACGATTCTGGACTTTCGCCCAATCGACGAGGCGGTCATCACCTCCGGCGGGGTCTGTGTGCAGGAGCTGGAACCGAGAACGCTGCAATCCAAGTTGTTGCCGGGATTGTTTTTTGCGGGAGAGCTGTTGGACGTGGACGCCTATACGGGCGGCTTCAATCTGCAAATCGCATTTTCCACCGGGCGGCTTGCCGGGTATGCGGCGGCACAGCCGTGACAGGCATATAATACTAATCCCAAGCAGAAACCTCGATATCTTTGCGGTCTTTTTCGCGCTGTGCTTTGTTGTCCTCCTTGCTTTACGACAGTAATGCCGCGTCGTCCGCCGCGCAAAACGCAAAAAATTCACGAAAATCTATTCGAGTTTTCTACTTGGA
>JAVBPP010000061.1:0-26454 GCA_031549535.1 Oscillospiraceae bacterium | reverse complement strand
AAGTATTTTGCGGAATTGAAATAAAATTTCAAAAAAGCGGCTCCCGGACAGTTTGTTCGGGAGCCGCTTTTTTTGGCACTATAATCCATTCATTTCCCCGGTTTCTCCAATGGCAACGTATACGCATCCATCAAGAAATATTCCGGATTTTCAAAGCGCAGGTTCACACTGCCGCGCTCTCCCCGCTCCAGCGCCAGGTAAAGCTCTTGTGTAACGCCGTTTTCATCGGGTAGCCAAGAGCCCGCCGTTCCGGACAGCAGCTTGCCAAACGCACTGACTCGCTGGTAATCGACATGCCGCATAATTTTTTTAGCGTCCTTGTTCTCATAACGCAGCGTCATTTTTAATTCGCCATATTCACCAATGTGAACGCTATCGCTGCGTTCCAAGGTTGCGATGGTCATTGTGGCGTCACGGAACGCAATTTCCCTGTTCACAGTCACGCATTCACCCTTTTTCGGAATTTTCAGATTGACAACTCGAAACTCCTGGCTTTCCACAAGCAGAAAAGGGATATGCAGTATGGCGCTGCCGTCCCCCGCCGCAAGCGGAAAGGCAAACCTTGTGTTCGGCCCCATGAAGCCGCCCGGCGTAACATACTGCTTCGTTCCGCTTGGAGCCTGCAAATGCAAATCCATTCCGGCCGGTGTTTCTGCGCCTTCCGACTCCTTTGAAAAAGAAAGAATGCTGTAAGGGCTGTTGTTGATGGGATAGAGCGTTATATCCAGCTGATTCTCCGAAAATGCGGGAACTGCAGTGATGGAGATATCATTTTTATAGTCTGTGGGGCCGATAGTTTCTAAGGAGGCAAAGCTGTCAAACGGTTTCAGCCGCAACGAAACGGCAAGGCCATAATCCGCATATTCCAGACGGTACTGCTGCTGTGTGCCGACGTCTCCCGCATCCAGCCGAAACCTTATGTGCAGCATGTCCTCAATACCGTCTCCACCGGTTACGCCTGTAAAATCTGTATAGACGGGGTCGGCTTCATCTGTGTAAGGCACGCCGCCATTGACATACAGCGCCAATTGCGAGCCTTTCGTCCCGCCCGGTTTCGGCGCTTCCTGCTCCTTGAGATAGTCCTCTTGACTGAGCTTTTTACGCGTGAGTTTGCACAGCAGCGTAAGCTCGGTTTGTGAGGCATACGCGCCATTGAGGACAAGCCTGTAATCCTCGTTCTCTGCCGTCTGTTGTTCCGCCAGCACAAATTGAACCTCGTTCTCCATCTCCACAATGCCGTATTCCGGGATAAATTTATAGTAATGGTTGATGACGGACGCCAGCTGTTCCACCACTTCATCCCCAAACGCCGTGGCTGTGCCCGCAACCACAATCACAGCGGCCAATGCTGCGGCAAGCAGTTTTTTCGGCAGTACGCGGCGGCGTGCTCCGTTCTCCCGCGCCAAACGCGCCTGCAGCAGGCTCTTCACTCTACGAGCATCTTTGCGTTTCATGCGTGGTAGCTTTGTTTGCTTCAGTAAGGTTTCTGTTTGCTCCAAATCCAATCTATCCAAACATTCTGTCAGCTTTTTTTCCATCTAGAAGGCTCCTTTCAACGCTTTGCGTAACTTCTCCAACCCTCTGCGCACCTTTTGGTCAACTGTATTTTCGCGCAGCCCCAGCGCCTTGGCAATTTCTTTGGTATGTTGGCCGTAATAATAGCGGCGAATGATTATTTCGCTGTCCGGAAGGCCGAGCGCTCGGATTTCGTGCACCAAACGCTGCTGAACCTCTTTACTCTGCAGCTCATCCTGCACATCCATTTGCGCGGGCAGCTCCGGCGCTGTTTCGTCATCCAGAGAGCAGGCCGCCGCGCCCTTTGCATAGCTCCGGTAGCGGTCAATCGCACGGCATTTTGCGGTATGCGCCAGCCAGGCTTTCAGCGAGCCCTTGGCCAAATCCAGCTCCGCCCGGGCGTTGTAAGCCTCAAACAGTACATCGTTGACACACTCCTCCATGTCCGCCTCCGGGAGCGCGCCGCCGAGCTTACCGCGTACAACAGCAAACACCAGGCCTCCATATACGTCCGACAACAGCGCAAGCCCCCTCTCCGGGTTTTCACGCAGGGCACGCAAAATTGTTTCATCCGACCACAAGCCGCACCGACTCCCTTCCTCTAAAAGCGCTTTCATAGAAGTATTCGATACATTGTTAAAAAATCTGACAAGACAGTCAAAAAGTGAATGCGCCACGGGAAAATACGACACCGCCATGATGGCAGACCCGTTCACCCCTCGTATTTTACCTCTTTCACGGTGAGAAGAAAAGAGCCTGCGTTTGCTTGTCTTTTTTTCAAACGGATATCACGCAGAAAGTTTTTTGGAATAAATTGATAAGGGGTGATTGAAACATGGCAATGCCAAAGATACCGGATATGACGCCAAAAATAGAATTGTGCAGAAGTGACACGATCGATATCCTGCTTGCCTCCATCGCACTGCAAGAAATGGGATTATCGCATGTCATCAATGCGGAGGGTGAAAAGCTGCAAGAGTTTATTCGCTATGCAAACCAATGCAATGCCCATAAGGAGTTGTTGGAGGTCAACGAAAGCATTCGCAAAACGCTCGAGACAGTCGAAAGTATTGAAAACTTGCTTGTAACGAAAACAAAATATGTGGTGGAGATTATGGAAATGAGCAGCTGCAAGGGCGGCTCCAACAAATAATCCCTACGGATACATGAAGGAGGTGAAAAACATGTCGATGCCAAATATACCGGATATTGATATTGACATTGATAGTGCGGTTAATATCGTAATTGCTTCAGTCGGGATGCAGGAACTCGGACTTGCACATATCATCAATGCAGAGGGCGAAAAGATTCAATCCTTCTTGGGCACGCTCGAAGGTCAGGGCACCCACGACGATATCTCGCTAGAGGATTTAATCAAACTGGATGAAGCAGTAATTGACACACTCCATGCAATCAATATGCAGGAGCTTGCGCTACTCATGAAACTGGAAGAGGCGAAAAAACTGTTACTGGTAGCCGATGAGCTGATTCCGGGGACTTAGTACCCAGGGAGGCAGCGAATGTAAAAAGAGAGGAGCGGAAAATATGTCAGTGCCAAATCTACCGGATATCGATATAAACCGTGAATATTCTGTCAAAGTTGTTATTGCATCTGTTGGAATGCAAGAGCTGGGTCTTGCACACATCCTCAATGCGGAAGGCGAAAAAATGCAGTCTTTCTTGGGTACACTTGACGGACAAACGGTAAAAAGTCACATCACGGTAGACGAATTAGTGGAATTGGACAATGCCGTTATAGATGCGCTGGATGCCGTAACAAGCAATGAATTGCTGCTAATGGCAAAACTGAGCAAAGCGAAAAAGCTGTGTCACATGGAAGAAAGAAAAAGAATCGCCTACCCTGTACAAATTGTTTGGGTAGACGATGACAACGAATGGAACACCCGGCCACAGCAAATCATTTTGAATCTGCAGCAAAACGGTACTCCTTATGCGCAGGGGAGGGTCAGCGGCTCCTTAACCGACTATACCTTCAGAAATCTGCCGGAGTTCGACGCCGCAGGCCAGCCGTATGTTTACACCGTGACACAGGAGAGTGTCACCGGCTATGAGACAAGCGTCACAGGAAACATTGTCACCAACACCATACTTTCCATCGATATCACGATAATAAATTATGACATCGCGGCGGAGTATGAGCTTTCCCGAAGAACCATTCCCGTCCCATTCGGCAGTAACTATACAGTGACTGCCATCATCATGGCAGGATGGAACAGAGTTCCACCAATCACGCATGAATTTATTAACGTTAGGGAACCGGTCAGCCACACATTCTATTATTATTACGCCACGCCATAACAGCGTAGTCTTCGGTTGACGCAATCCCAAAAAGGCCAGCTGATTTATGCAGCTGGCTTTTTTTGACGGACTAATGCCTGCTCACAGCCCGTACCAAAGCCTGGCTGACAACCCGGTTTTGCTCATCCGTAATCTGCGCGAAGCCGCGGTAGCTCCAAACCGCGCGGCCGATGCCCAAGGGCAAAAACAGCGCCGCGACATCCTCATGAAAGCGGACGGTGCTCGCCAAATCTGCCGCGTGGAACACCCCGTATTCCCCGCAGTAAAGAATCCCGTCATGCTGCTCCAACCAGTCTTTGGCGGGTTGGATAAACTCCGCGATAAAATCCTTCCCCGCGAGACTATGTTTTTGCAAAAGCGGCGGTATGCCCTCGGTAAAAAAGGCGCTGTGCTTCGGAATATCCACGGGATATTCCACCGGAACGCAGTACGCCGCCGTGCGCTCCACCCAGGGGGCAGTTTGATGCGTAAACAAAAAAGGCTCATACATATGAAAGGTGTAGATGACATTCGGGTTTTCCGTCACAGCTAAGTTGCAAAGCTCGGTGACAGAATTGTAGTAATTGCTGCCCACAATCACGCGCCGTTCCGTATTCACGCGTTGAATCACGTCCACTGCGCGTTTCCACAGACCGTTCCAGGGGATAGAATCCTTCCAAACCAGCTCATTGAGCAGCTCAAACACCAGATTATCTCCCTCGTTTTGATAGCGCTGCGCAAAAAACGCCCAGATGGCAAGATAGCGCTCCTGTGTTTCCGCCTGCGTCATCAGCGTTTTGTCCGCGTCCTGCATTGCAAACGCAAAACCCGGCGCATGGTGCAGATCCAAAATTAGGTTCATGCCGTTTTTCTTACACCAGCAAAGGCAGTTATCGATATAGGACAACCGCTCCTCCCGGTAAACACCGGGGTTGTCGTCCCGCTCAAAGAAAAAATAATCCACAGGCAAACGTACATGATCCATCCCCCAGGACGCCATGCGTGCGATATCCGGCTCGGTGATATAGCTGTCAAAATGCGCCTCCCCTTGCTGCCCGTATTGGGAAATCCAGTGCCCGAGGTTTGCGCCGGCCATATAGCCGTTCAGTTGTTTCACGGATTTGCCACCTGCCTGTCTTTGATTTCATCCAAAGTCAAAACGCGCGCGTCATGATAAACCTGCCTGAGCCGTTCCTTGGACGTATATGCCTCGCTGTAATGGTTCGTTACACCATAGGGCGGATTATTGGGGTCGGCCTGCACGGTCATTTCCCGCATCCAGCTGCCAAAGCTCAGCCAAACTGTGTCATGCTTGAACATGGCATCTATATCCGGCAGCGCCGCATTTTCGGACATCAGTATCATTTTATTACCCGCAAAGGCGTTGTGGTAGCGAAAGCGGTGGATGCGCCCGGGGTCAAGCGCATAGAGCTGCTTGATGTTGTTCATGGGATAGGGGTCGTCACCCACGATATCGCAGCGGTCATCCCCCACATACCAACCTTTGCGCTGGGCATTGAACACCCAGATTAAGTTGTTTAGACCCCGCTCGTTTGTCATGCGGTCATACATGAGATTCCATAGCTCTTTATAGGCCTCTTTTCCGCTTCCACCCCACCAAAACCAGCCTCCGCCTGCCTCATGCAGCGGCCGCCATAAAACCGGAACACCCGCATCCTGCAGGATGTTCAGCTGCTCACTCACACGGTCGATATCCTGCAGCAGGCGCTGATATAACGCGCCGTTTTTATCCGCCAACACCTGGGCAAGGTTGTAGTTGGTGTCCTTAACATACATGGTGGCATTGCTGTAGCGGTCATAGCTTTCGTTGACATCCTGCGGCACAAGCCAATGCCAGCAGAAGGTCACAATGCCGCCCATGTTATGCCACTCAATCGCCTGCTTGGTGACGTAATTTTTCCACTGCTCATTCGCCATTTCTGTCCCGGTAAAATCCAGCCCGAGCACCGCAGGCAGTTTGCCCCCGTTTTCCGCCGTGATGGCCACCAGCTCATTGGCTCTCAAAACCGTCATTTGGCCGTTTTCATCCAAAAACGGTGCCTCATCATAGACTTGGTAGGTATCAATATACTGACCGGAGAGCACCTGCTTGCCATAGATGGATTTCAGATATTGCATGAGTGCCTTCGCTTCTTTTGTGGCGCTTGGGTTGTTCAGCTTCTCAGACGCCTGGCTGTAATGCAGGTCGGAAACCGGACGAAACACGTTTGGGCTGACCAGGCTGCTGGTAAACAAGCTGTAAAGCGGCAGCGCCGCAAGCAACAGGGCAAGGGCCAGGAGGATTGCAATAATCTTCAACGCTTTTTTCACGGGATTACCTCCAATCTTATACCAATCTCCATTATTGCTGTATGGCTTTTTCGCAGATTTTTTATCTACGCTTTCTTTGGATATTGGTATTATTTATGCTTTTGTACCGCATCATCCCTCAATATCATTAGCTCGCCGCGCTTCTCCTTATCTTGAATCACCTTGCGCGGGTCGCGCAGCTCCATGCGGTGGAGATACAGCATAACAAAACTCAAAACCATCATCAATCCCAAAACTTCCCAAGGAAAGCGGTGCGCCCAGAGCAGAAACGGCGCACTCATGGCAAGGGTCATGGTGCACATCACCAGCCTGCGGCAGGCAAGATACACCAGCGCCGCAGTAATGAACAAAATACCCAGCGCCTTCCAATCCAACACCAGCAACATCGCCAGCGTTACAGCAACACCCTTGCCGCCGCGAAAATGCATCCAAAACGGGAAGTTGTGCCCCAGCACCGCACCGAAACCGGCATAGGCCACCAGCAGCGCCCTATCTCTCTGAAATAGCAGCAAGCAAACTCCGATTGCGCCAAAGGTCTTCAATCCATCCAGGGAAAGTGTTATCAGGCCAAAGCCCTTCCCCAGTGATTCCGTCACATTCATCGTGCCGGAATTGCCGCTTCCCAGCTCCCTAATATCCTGCTTGCTGCGCAGCTTGGTTATGATATAAGCCCACTGAAGGCAGCCGAACGCATAACCGATTAGCATACAATAGAAACGAAACAATGCAATCCTCCTCAAAAAAGGGAGGTATATCATGTCACAATGATACACCTCCCTGCTTTCCTAAATTACTGCGCTGCCGCCTGACGAAGAGCATCTACCTTATCCGTCTTTTCCCAGGCAACCCCCAAATCCTCGCGCCCCATATGGCCACCGGACGCGAGCCGGCGATAAATTGGTTTGCGCAAATCCAGATTTTCAATGATAGCCGCCGGACGGAAATCAAAGACCTTCCTCACAATTTCAGAAAGCTTCCCTTCCGGCAAAGTTCCTGTGCCAAAGGTCTCTACAAATACAGAAACCGGTTCCTCTACGCCGATGGCATAGGCAAGCTCCAGCTCACACTTCTTTGCAAGCCCGGCTGCCACGATATTTTTCGCCGCATACCGCGCCATATAAGCCGCTGAGCGGTCCACCTTTGTGGGGTCCTTGCCCGAAAAGGCTCCGCCGCCGTGGCGGGAATAGCCGCCGTAGGTGTCTACAATAATCTTACGCCCTGTAACGCCGCTGTCCCCCTGCGGTCCGCCGACAACGAAGCGCCCCGTTGGGTTAATATGATACTTCGTGCGCTCATCCAGCATTTCCGCCGGAACAGTGGTTTGAATGACGTGCTCCAACACATCCTTGCGGATTTGTTCCATCTGCACATCGGCACTGTGCTGTGTGGAAATGACTACGGTATCAATGCGCAGCGGTTTTCCCTGTTCATCATATTCCACAGTCACCTGAGATTTGCCGTCCGGGCGCAAATACGGCAACAAGCCTTCTCTGCGCACTTTTGTTAGCTTCTCTGTCAACTTTTGTGCCAGAGAAATTGGTAACGGCATCAGCTCCGGCGTTTCATCACAGGCAAAACCGAACATCATACCCTGGTCGCCCGCACCCAGGCGATCCACGCCCATGGCAATGTCCGGGGATTGGCCGTCGATGGTGGTCAGTACGGCGCAGGTATTGCCGTCAAAACCGCCTGCCGCGTTGTCATATCCGATGTCACATATCACCTGCCGCGCAATTTTGGGAATGTCCGCATAACCCTCGGTGGTAATTTCCCCCATCACCATGGCCATGCCTGTTGTGCAGCAAACCTCGCAGGCCACGCGGCTCTTGGGATCCTGCTCTAAAAGTGAATCCAAAACAGCATCCGCAATCTGGTCACAAACCTTGTCCGGATGCCCGCCTGTCACGGATTCAGAAGTAAAAAACGTATGCGCCATTTTTTATCCATTCCTTTTCTTTATAAATAACGATGCTCTGCACCCAGTTTACCGCACGCATGCATACTTTGTCAACGAATCGCAACAAAAAAACAAAAGGTGCGGCAATCACACCGCACCCTAAGCTCACTATTGTGTTATTCCTTACGGAACATAGAACAAGGGTCTGAAGATAGCAACAAAGTCAAAATACTTAACGAACAGCTGCTGAAGCATGCTGAACAGATTGAGAATATCAAAATTCTCAAACAGCAGGCCGTTGGAGCCAGTGCGCTGCCAGCGGGCATAGATGATTGTATCTTCAGAAACATCCTTTGCAAAATCAAAGGCTCTGCAGGTGGAATTGTCATACCAACCGATAAAATCATAGCCTTCCTTCTCAGGGTCGGCGGCCGGGGCTTCAACAAAACCAAACTTGTCAATCGTTACAATAACAGCTTCCGCATCGTTGCGGGTGTCAAACTTTACTGTTACGGTTTCCGGAACGGGAGTCTCTTCTTCGCCTTCCGCAAACGCGACGACGGAGACAACAGAAAACATCATGAGAACGGCAAACAACAGCGCTATTGTTTTCTTCATTTTGTATCCTTCCTTACACTTAATTTTGTGAAACGGATTTGTTTCATGTGGATTGTAACACAATTTTACCAAAATGGCAAGCTAAAAATGAACAAAACGCAAATTTTTATTATGCAATGCAATATGGAATGGACTTTCATTAGATTCATGCTTGTGCGGCGAAGCAAAAACTGTTATAATATGGAACAAACAATCCACCAACTGAAAGAGAAGGTTTTTTATGCCCCTTGTTACGATGAGTGAACTTCTCGCGGATACGCAGGATGGCGGTTATGCCATCGGCAGCTTTAGCGTTTCCAACATGGAAATGGTGCTGGGCGTTGTAAAAGCCTGTGAAGAAACAGGCAGCCCATTGATTTTGCAAATCGCCGAGGTTCGGCTTGCGCAGTCTCCGCTTGCGCTCATTGGCCCGCTGATGGTCAGTGCGGCGGAGCATGCGGATATCCCCATTGCGGTGCATTTTGACCACGGCAAAACGCTGGACGTCATTGAGCAGGCGCTGGAAATTGGGTTCAGCTCCGTGATGCTGGATGGCTCTCATCTGCCGCTGCAGGAAAACATCGCCCTCACCAAGCGCGCAAAAACACTAGCGGATGACTTTGGCGCGGATATTGAGGGGGAAATCGGCGCGGTAGGCGGCAGTGAGGACGGCAGCGAAGAAATCGCCGTTCACTGCACCTCCCCGGAGCAGGCGGCGGAGTTTTTGGAACAGACGCAGGTCGATGCACTTGCAGTTGCTATCGGAAACGCACACGGAAATTATAAGCAGGCACCGCAGCTGCGGCTGGATTTATTGCAGAAACTGCATGAAACGCTGGATGTCCCGCTGGTGCTGCACGGCGGAACGGGAATTTCGCCCGACGACTTTCGCGCCTGTATTGCTCGTGGCATCCGAAAAATTAATATCGCCACTGCGACCTTCGACGCAGTGCAGCAGAATGTCCGCGCCGCATACAGTGCGAATCGAGTCAGCGGGTATTATGACCTGCAGCAAGCCGAGGTGGAAGGCGCCTACCAAAACGCGCTGTGCCATCTCAAAATCTTCGGCTGCACGGGCAAGGTATAGCAGATACAGAAAGAATAAGCAAATATGAGGTATGGATATGAAATTGAAACGCATCACGGCATTTTTGCTGCTCTGCACGGTCTTTTCCCTGAGTGCGTGCTCGAGCGGCAGCAAGGAATATTACAAAACCCTCTCCGAACAAGACTTTTGGGATAATAGCGGAGAACAGGCCATTGCGCAATACCAGATTTATCACCTCATGAAGGACTTTTTCTCCGACTGTAAAACGCAGGATGGGGACATGGTGGACGCGAACGGCAAGGTGAAAAAAATTGCCTTCATCGGCTTGGACGGTGCGCGGGCAGACGGCTTAATTCCATTGTTTGCGGACGGCAGCGAGAGCAGCGGCTTTAAAGCTGTGAAGCAAAGCGGCGGCCTATACTTAGCCTACTGCGGCGGTGAGAAGGGTGAAAAGTCCAAGCAAAGCACCTCCACTTCGGCGGGCTGGACTACCGCGCTGACAGGTGTGTGGCACACCGAGCACGGCGTGCGAGACAATGAGGATGTAAAAAAAGATGTGCCGGACACCATCATGCTGGAATATGCTAAAGCCGGGCTGCAGACGAGCTTTACCTTTGACTGGGGACAGTATTTCGATATCAACCTAAAAAAAGAAGTGCAGTATTTGCTGGATAATCCTAAGGTTACAGCCCTGTATCTGGACAATGACCGCGCGCCGGCGGAAAATAAAGATGTGATGGAGCAAACCGGAGATGACTTGAACCGCTACAACGCGGTTGCTTATAAAGGAGGCGACGGCAAAGCTTTCCCCTCCATGCTGGATTATCTGAAGGATCGCATTACACAGGGCGACGACTTTGTTGGCGGTGTTTTCCAGGCTCCCGACTCCGCCGGGCACAACATCGGCTACGGTAACGATGTACCGCAATACGCAGAGGCAATGGTCGACTGCGACCTTGCTGTTGCGCAATTATACAGCTTGATTCAAGAGCGCGAGAGAAACCTCAATGAGGATTGGTTGGTCATCGCAAGCTCCGACCACGGCGGAATCAAACAGGGGCACGGCAGCCAGAGTGCCGAAGAGCGCAGCATTTTCATCGCTTGCAATAAAGCCATTGACCCAAAGTATTTCGGCGCGGGCTATGACGGCTATAAGCAGCAGCCCACAGCCGCTGACACATCAAATAGCGAAAAGGAGCCTACAACATGATTCAGTTTGACGCCTCTAAGGACTTGGATTTATTGCTCATCGGCAGAATTGCCATTGATTTCAATCCCACTGACATGAATATGCCGCTTTCGCAGAGCAGCAACTTTAACAAGTATGTCGGCGGCTCCCCCGCGAATATCGCCGTAGGCCTCGCGCGGCTTGGCGGAAAGGCCGGATTCATTGCCCGTGTTTCAGACGACCAGTTCGGCGACTATGTGACGGAATACTTCCAAAAGGACGGCATCGACACCTCCCACATCCGCCGCTGTGAAAACGGCGAAAAGATAGGGCTCACCTTTACGGAAATTTTGAGCCCCACGCAAAGCAGCATACTCATGTACCGCGAGGGGGTTGCGGATTTGCAGGTCTGCCCGCAGGACGTGGACGAAGCTTATGTCAAGCGTGCCAAAGCCGTTTTAATTTCCGGAACTGCCCTGTGCGCGAGCCCCTCCCGCGAGGCAGCGCTTAAACTGATACAATTGGCGAAGAAAAACGCCGTTCCCCTTGTGTTCGATATCGACTACCGCGCCTACACCTGGAAGAGCACGGATGAAATTTCGGTCTACTATTCCATTGCCGCACAAAACAGCGACATCATCCTCGGCTCCCGTGAGGAATTTGATTTGATGGAGGCCATCTCCGGGGTATGCAAAGATGACAGGGAATCTGCCGCGCGCTGGTTCTCTTACGGCAATCAAATTGTTATCATCAAACACGGCAAGGAGGGCTCCGCCGCCTACTGCCGGGACGGCAAAGCCTATCAAGTGCGCCCCTTCCCCGTAAAAATGCTCAAGGGCTTCGGCGGCGGGGATGGCTATGCAAGCGCCTTCCTGTTTTCACTGTTGCGCGGCAGGAGCGTTCCGCAGGCGCTGGAATTTGCCACGGCCTCGGCCTCCATGCTTGTGAGCGCACACAGCTGCTCCGCCGCCATGCCCACAGAGCAGGCTGTTATGGACTTTATCGCAGAAAAAAAGCCGACCGCAGGCGATGTGGTCAGCGAGATATAATGCACATTGAAAGGGAGTTTTTACCATGGAAAAAATGAAAATGATTGCAAAAATTCTTTCCCCCATCGTCGGTGAAGTGCTGCGCATTAAAAAATGGCGTATTTTCAGCTATATCGCCGGTATTGCCGCCTTTTTTACACTGCCCTCCCTGCTAAAAAAATAATGAAAAAGTATTATCTGTTCTCTCTCATCGGCCTGCTGTTGCTCCTGCTCTGCGCCTGTGGCCCAAAGCAGGGCAACACACAGCAGGTTGTGCTTTCGTGTGGGCAGGAGCGTTATGACCTTGACAGCGATTCCGTTACGCTGGTGTTAACAAACAACTCCGCCGGCCCGGTCAGTTACAGCAAGGCGGCCTGGGTTGAGCTGCTGCACAGCACCCAAGCGGATGGCTCCCGCGCATACAGCTATAAGCTGGACTGGAAGGAAGGCGTACTTGCCACCCTTACCGGAACCGCCTCGCTTGCCGCCGGGCAGACGGACACGCTGACGGTGTATCTCACCGACTTGGCGCAGGCCCCCAAAGCGGGCAGCTACCGGATTGGCGTTGACGTAGGAGATGAGCCGTTATACGCGGAATTTGTTTTGGAATAATACCAATCTCCATTAAAAGCGTTATAAAAAATCACAGTTTTTATTGCTTCGCTGATTACGCAAGGTCTAATCAGCGGGGCAATATTCGTTATTTCTGCCAAAGCGGTTAACAGCCTCATAAGCGCCAAACATCACCAGCGCAATCAACCCAATATAAAACGGATACAGTTCGATAGATACATACTGCGCGAGCAGACCAA
The DNA here is from genome assembly GCA_031549535.1 of Oscillospiraceae bacterium. Lineage (GTDB taxonomy): Bacteria > Bacillota > Clostridia > Oscillospirales > Acutalibacteraceae > JAVBPP01. The sequence goes on along the minus strand of JAVBPP010000061.1, from coordinate 13,760 downwards.
ACAGCGGCGGCATTAATGCCGCGCCAAGATTGGCCGTGGCCATTTGAAGCCCCATCAAGGATGAGGAACGCTCCTTGCCGAAGAGCTCCGGGGTGCGGTGGAGCATACCTGGATAGATGGGCGCACAGCCCAGACCGATGCAACACAACCCGGCTGGTAACAGCGCTTTCCCAAGCGGGAGCAGAATTGCAACAACACCAAACAGCAATACGGCGGTTCCGATGCGCACCATGGATTTATTGGGGATGCGCATAGAAAGAAAGCCGCAGAGCATGCGCCCAAAGGTGATGCCGAAGTAGAATAAAGCCACCCAACGCGCGGCGGTATCGATTGCAACGCCGCGCTGCAGGATGAGATAGCTTGCGCCCCAGATGGCTGTGCTCATCTCCGCCGCGCAATAGCAGAAATAGGCTGTGAGTTGGGGCTTGATGCCGCGTGTGCGCAGCAGCTCGAGAGCCGTGTAATGCTGTGGCTGTGCGTCCTGCCCCTGTGCATCTGCGCTCTTCACACGCCAACGCGGCAGGGAGAACAGGAGCGTAACAGCCATTGCGGCCTGCAGAGCGCCGACGGTGTGAAAGCCAGTTTTCCAGCCGCCGGGATTGGCCAAATGCAGGGAGAGGATGATTGGCCCCGCTGTTGCGCCCAACCCCCAAAAGCAGTGCAGCCAGTTCATATGCCGCGCCTTAAAATGCAGGGCGACGAAATTGTTCAGCGCCGCATCCACCGCGCCCGCGCCAAAACCCAGCGGCAACGCAAGGGCGCACAGCACCCAGTAACTGCCCGCAAAGCCCATGCCCAGCAACGCAAGCGCGGTTAAGCCCGTGCTCAATGCCGTGAGCAGGCCGGTACCCAGGCGATGCAGCAGGCGCGCACACAGCAGGCTGGAAAGCACCGTCCCGGCGAACACAAGGGCGGAAATCAATCCGGCTCCGGCCAGCGGCGCACCAAGCTGCGTGTGAATGGCAGGCCAAGCCGCCCCAACCAGGGAATCCGGCAGCCCCAGAGAGATAAAAGAAAGATATATGATAAGTAAAAGCACTGTCATCAGCTATATTTCCGCACCGTTTCCATTGCAATTTCCGTCCAACGCATGAGGGTCTGCGGGCGGTTTTTCACGGTGGTGATGTCCTTGAGCACCAAATCCGCCGTGCAGTTGTTGCGATGGATGGCGTCCACGATGCGGTTTAGCTCCTTGCGCAGCGCATCCTCGTCCAACGCGTCCACCGCGACCGCGGAGGGGTTTGGCTTGGACGCCACCACATAACGCCCCGCGATGCGCTCACAGGCCACATCCACATCCGCCCAGGGGGTAACGGTAATTTTGCGCAGGTTCGGCAGTTTTTCCACAATGTCAATTTTGCCGTCCAGCGGCTCGCAGCAGCCGTAGTATGTCATACCGAAAGGTTCCATTGCGCGAACCATATATTGAATATCAAACTCGTCATGCATGGCGGGTGAAACGGAACCGAGGATCTGCGCCGCACCGCGCCCCCAGGTCTGCTTGAGCGTTACACGGTCATAGTCCGGCTGCAGGTCATTCGTCAGCCCCGCTGTGCAATGCAGGTGATAGCATTCGCCCTCCAACAGATTCAGGCGCTCGTATTGCGCCACCTTGTCCAAATAAATATCCGTCAGTTTGCCCGCCAGCGCATGCATCAATTCAGGCTTATCAATCAAATCCAAAAACAAGCTGTCCAGCCCGCAGTAGTTAGAAATCAAATCCCAGGTTACGCAGCCCAGCGAGTAGCCTGAGGATTCCCCCACAAGCTTCACCGGAAGAACATCCCCGATGAGCGCCGTAATGGCGTTGCACTCCGCCTGCGTGGCTGCGGCATCATAGTGAATCACCTCGTTATGCAGCTTTTCCAAATCCTCCAAGGACTGAAACTGATTCTGAAAGGTGTGGGCGCGGATAGGCGCGCCTGTATGCGTTCCCTCATCCCGGAACAGGCGTTCAATACCGTTGCCGGAGCTGGTGATGTGCTTTTTCACCCCATAAAACGGCGGCAGAACCAAATCCCCGCGGACATACAGCCAGCGGTAGAGCATACGGCGAAAATATTGTTCCGCCCGGCGAGCTTCCTCCCCCGTGCAGCGCAGGGTTAATTCATCCACCAGCTCCATTTCCGCCCAGGGGATTTCATCCACCAACACGATGGGGCGGGATGAGCGCAGATCGTTCACCGCACGGTGCAACGCCATGTTGCCCATGTTTTCATCACTTAGCGCAAAACCCATATAACGGGCGGCAAGGGGACGCAAAATTTCTCTGTCTGTCATTGGCGTTTCTCCTGACTATAAATGCATATATTTTGTACACTATACCCTTGACTATAACGAGCAAATCATACATAATAGGGCTACTCTGACTAAGGAAAGAATGGTTTGCTTTGGAACAAATTGCAGCCCTGCTTACACACGCGGAGCTTTGTGAATCCGCCTGTATCCCCGTGGCGGATATTCCGTTTTCGCAGGAGGTCATCAAAGCCTGCGAGCAGAATGTCTGCGGCAAATACAACAGTTGCTGGACCTGCCCGCCCGCCCGCGGTTCTTTGGAAACCATGCGCGCAGAGATGCTAGCGTTTTCGCATGCACATGTTTTAACCTACTGCGCAAAGCTGGAGGATTCCTTCGATTTTGAGGGTATGACGCTCGGGCGGATTCGCGCAACCGAAATTTTAGCGGAGCTTTCTGCACGGCTGAAAGAGGCCGGGATAGCCCACGCGCGTTACGGCTGCGGCGGTTGTTCCCTCTGCCCGCAGTGCAGCTACCCGGACGCCCCCTGCCGCCTTCCGGAGGAGGCCATCAGTTCCATCGAGTCCTGCGGCGTGGATGTTGTCACGCTCGCGCGGGACTGCGGCATCCATTACCATAACGGCGCAAACACCGTGACTTACTTTATTGTTTTGCTAACGAACGCAGCGTAGCACAAACAGACCCTTTTTCTGCAGCAGCGTCTCGCAGCCGCCGAACAACTCGGTCAGCTTGGAGATGGTGCTTTGTGCTCCGTGCTTTTTTAATATCACAACATAGAACGCGCCCTGTTCCTTGAGGTGGGTCTTTGCCCCCTCATACAGGGCGTAAACTGTTTCTTTTCCCGCGTGGATAGGCGGATTCAAGGCGATGACATCGAAGCTCCCCTCCAAAGCCGCAAAGCCATCCGAAAGCGTCAAGCAGGCATGAACCCCATTGGCCTCGCAGTTGAGCTGCGCCAGCTCCAACGCCTTGGGGTTGATGTCCGCCATTGTGATGGCGGCAGGGGTATACAGCCTGCCCAGCACCACGCCCACGCCCCCCCAGCCGCAGCCAAGGTCGAGCAGACTGCCTGTAAACGGCGCAACGCAGTGCAGCAGGGCATTGGTTCCCTCATCCATATGCCCGGCAGAAAACAGGCCGGAATCAGACTGAAACGCAAAGCGCTCACTGCCAAAATAATAGGAAAAACTGCGCCTATCCGGCGCGAGGGATGCATCATATTCAAAATATTGCGGCATAGCATTCACTTCTTTGTAAGATTTTTTCTTGTGTCGACGTCCCGGAATCTGTTATACTGTATAGGGTCAAAATGATAAGGGAGCTATGCGGCTATGGAGTATACAAAAATCCTGGACATGCATGCGCATACGGACAATTCTTATGACGGCAAGCATTCCACCATGTTCCTGTGTGAGCAGGCGGTGGATTTGGGGCTGCGCGCGGTGGCATTCACAGATCATCTGGAGATGGATTTTTACCGGGAGAAACGCTTTGACCGCACAGCCCTGCAATCCTTTTTTGAGGTTGCCAAGGCGCGGAACAGCTTTCGCGGCAAATTAATTGTCTGCGTAGGCGTGGAGCTGGGGCAGCCACTCTACAATCTGGAGGAAGCTGAGGAACTGCTTGGACGCATGCCCTACGACTTTGTCATCGGTTCGGTGCACAATTTACGCGGTATGGAGGACTTTTGGTATCTGGATTACAAAGAGCATGATATAGATAAGCTCCTGCGGGAGTATTTTGACGAGCTGCTCGCCATGGCACAGTGGGGGAAGTTTGACACCCTCGCGCACTTGACCTATCCACTGCGCTACATCGTGGGTGAGCAGGGCTTTCCGGTGGATATGGCGCGCTACAGCGGGCAGGTGGACGCGATTCTCAGCGCTGTGATAGCGGCCGATAAAGCGCTGGAAATCAACACCTCAGGCCTGCGGCAAAAGCTGAAAAATACCACGCCAGACGAATCCATCGTGCGCCGTTTCAAGGAATTGGGCGGGAAGTATATCACCATTGGCTCCGACGCACACTATGCGCAGCATCTGGGTGCGGGCGTTCCGGAGGGGATGGCTTTGGCGCAGCGCTGCGGCTTCACCAGTGTTACATTATACCAGAATCGCGAGCCTGTGCAAATCCCTATTGTATAAAAAATCTTGGGGGCATAGCCATATGAAGATAACGGTACTCGCTGCGGCAAAAATCAATTTATTCCTGGACATCATCGGCAGGCTGGATAACGGCTACCACAGCCTGTGTATGCTCATGCAGTCTGTAGATTTATATGACCGCTTAACCCTGGAGCGCACAAACAGCAGAGGGATTACGCTCACCTGCCCGGGCGCGGATTTGCCCTGCGACGAGGGCAACCTCGTTTGGAAGGCGGCCAAGGCGTTTTTCATCCATACCGGCAGGGAGAACAGTGGGCTTTCTGTCACGTTGGAGAAACATATTCCCCAAGCGGCCGGCCTTGCGGGCGGAAGCGCAGACGCTGCCGCAGTACTGGCGGGTCTCGCGCGGCTGTACGGGGATACTATCCCGCAGGAAACCTTGGCAAAGGCCGCGCTTTCCGTAGGCAGTGATGTGCCGTTTTGCCTAGCGGGCGGCACTATGCTTGCGCAGAACACCGGCGAACTGCTCACACCCTTGCCGCCGCTGGCGGATTGCACCGTGATGCTCGCAAAACCAAGGGAAAGTGTTTCCACCCAGGGAGCCTATGCCGCCTATGACGCGCAAGGCTATATCTATCACCCGGATACCATGCACTTGCTGGACACCGCCGCCAAAGGTGATTTTGAAGGTATCTGCCGCTACGCCGCCAATGTGTTTGAACAGGTGATACCCGTTGCCGAGCGGGCACAGATTAAGGCGGTGATGCGGCAAAACGGAGCCCTGCTTTCACAAATGAGCGGCAGCGGGCCCACCATTTTCGGACTGTTCCCCAGCGCAAACTCCGCCGAAGGCTGCGAAGAGGCGCTGCGGGGCATGGATGTAACCGTGTTTTATGCAAAGCCGGCCAAAAAAGGGATTGAATTTGTGTAGGTTTTGTATTAAAATAGAAATGTTTGGCTTGATTCAATTTGGAAGGGAAGATTGTGTATGAGAACAACCGGAACAGTAGCAAGAGGAATCCGTGCGCCACTGGTCAAGGCGGGGGATAATCTATGCGATATCGTCGTCCAGAGCCTGGTCGATGCGGAAATCAATGAGGGTTTCGCCTTACACAATCGTGATGTTTTGGGCATAACCGAAGCCATCGTGGCCCGCAGCCAGGGGAACTACGCCAGCTGTGAACAAATTGCACAGGATGTCCGCGCCAAATTCGGCGGGGATGAGCTTGCCATCGTGTTCCCCATTCTCTCACGCAACCGCTTTTACAACGTGCTGCAGGGCATTGCCGCAGGAACAAAAAAACTCTATATCCTGCTCTCCTACCCCGCGGACGAGGTGGGCAATCATCTGCTGAATTGGGATCAAATCGATGCCGCGGGTGTTGACCCCTACCGCGATGTTTTGGACGAAACGCAATACCGCAGCCTGTTCGGCTACGATACCCGCCACCCGTTCACCAACATGGATTATGTGGAGTGCTACAAAAGTGTTGGGGATCATGTGGAAATCCTGTTTGCGAACGACCCCCGTGCGGTGCTGCCTTATACAAAAAAGGTGCTCTGCTGTGATATTCATACCCGCATGCGCACCAAGCGTTTGCTGCAGAAAGCCGGGGCAGAAATTGTTTTGGGCTTGGATGACATTTTAAACACGAGTGTAAACGGCAGCGGGTATCAACCGGATTACGGCCTTTTGGGCAGCAACAAAAGCCGTGAGGATCAGGTAAAACTGTTTCCGCGCGATTGCCAGGCCTTTGTGGAGCAAGTGCAGGCGGCAATTTATAAGAAAACCGGAAAACAAATTGAAGTCATGATTTATGGCGACGGCGCGTTCAAGGATCCTGTCGGAAAAATATGGGAGTTGGCCGACCCTGTTGTTTCCCCCGGTTACACCAAGGGGCTGGACGGCACACCCAACGAGTTGAAGCTGAAATTTATGCTGGATAACGAGTTTGCAGACAAGGACGAGAACGAGATCAAGCAGGCCGTTGAACAGGCCATCCGCTGTAAGGACGAGGAACTGGGCGACAAGGCGCTGGGCACCACTCCCCGCCGCTATATCGACCTGCTGGGCAGCCTGTGTGACCTCATGAGCGGCAGTGGCGACAAGGGCACCCCCTTCGTTTTGGTGCAGGGCTATTTTGATAATTATGCCAGCGAGGAGCCAGCGTAAGGGCAGGGCTGAAAACATATTATACCAATCCGCTTTTAGAATACTTGCAAAATTTGGTAACGAGCGTTTCATGTATGCGCTCTTACCGAATTTTGTGTTAAGTATTCTAAAAGCGGATTGGTATTACTCCTGCATTTAATGGTCGCAGGTTTTGCGGGATGGAATGCTTTGCTGCATGGCAATTCCGTCTCTCTACGCAATGGTATCCGCATCATGTATTTGATTCGTCAAAACAATGTTCCCATCCCGGAAGTTTGCAATGATGCCGTTTTGGTCGCCCGTAGCGTAAATCGGGGAATCCGCCAGCAGGCACAGAGCGAATTTCGCCAGAGGATTGACGTTTTTGGCGGCACCATTCGTGACAATGCTGACATCCGGATTCAACGTACGTGCGAATTTGGCTGTGGTTGACATGGGGTGTCCGTGGTGACCGACTTTCAGCAAATCCACTTTACCAATTTTTTTTGCAATGCTGCTTTCGCTCTTTTGTATGTTATTGATATCCGCCGCAAGAAACGCCGTTTGGCTGCCGAGCGTTAATTTGGTTCCGACAGCGTTTTCATTTTCCCCTACCTTACGGTCTGCAAACCGCAGCGTGTTGAAAAATTGCACCGTAAACGCCTCAAACTGCCAGGGTTCAGTCGGGATATCGGAAACAACCGGCACGTTCTTTGCTTGGCAGGCGTTTCGCATCTGCTCATAGACCTCTTTGTTATCCCACTCGCGCAGCTCATAATCCGAAATGTACCGTTCGTCATATTCCTGCAAATACGCGGTTTTTACCGTGATGGCGGGGTCGTTAATAATGGTGTCAAAGCCGCCGATATGGTCGGAATGCATGTGCGTACCCAACACCCACTCCAGCGTTACTCTCCCCTGCTCATCCGCCGCTACTTTTTTTAAATAATTCACTACACGGGTCTCGTAGCCTGTCAGCTCCAGCCCCGGGAATCCGCGCACATTATCCGTATCCTCAGCCGCGTCTACCAGCGCAAATTTTCCGTTGGATTCGATTAAAATACAGTCGGAATTTCCGGTGTTCAAAAAATGGAGCCTGTTTGCGTTGTTATCCGCCGTAAAGCCTTCCTTTTCAAAAACATAACGGCTGTTCAACTTGTTCATTTTGGGAATTGGGATTACATACACCACCGCGGCGGAAAGACCCAGCGCCAGCAATACACAAACCACGGTGAATAAGATTCTGCGTAATAGTTTATGTTTCTTCACCCTGTTCCCCTCCTTTTTATAAAACGCAGTATTGCGCCATATAGTCTTCCATACGTGTGAGCAGCGCCCTGTCTTCGCCCTGCTCCTCGAGATAAGCCTTGATGTCCTGTACAGTAACGATGGCATGCACCTGCACGCCAAACTCCTCGCGCACCTGCTGCACGGCGGTTTTATCGGTATCCTTGCCCACTTCACAGCGGTCGCAGGAAATAAACATATGCGGAATCGTGATATCCGCGCAGCCCTTTAGCACAGGCATAATTTCACGTATCTGTGTACCGGCCGTGATAACATCCTCAATGAGCAGAACACTGTCCCCGTCTGCTGGCTGATAGCCTACAAAGCTACCGCCCTCGCCGTGATCCTTCTCCTCCTTGCGGTTGAAAAAATAGGGTTTATCAATACCATGCTCCTGCACAAGCATGGCGGCCGTCACCGCCGCGAGGGGGATGCCCTTATAAGCCGGGCCAAACAGGGCGGAAAAGCTGCCCCCGCAGACTTCTTTCACCTGTTGCGCGTAGTATTTGCCCAGCTGCAACAGATGTGCACCCGTTTTATAGTTTCCGGTGTTGACAAAATAAGGAGTGTTGCGTCCGCTCTTGGTGACAAAATCCCCAAAGCGCAGCACGCCCGCATCCAGCATGAGCTTGATAAACTCCCGTTTTTCTTGATTGTTCATTCCAGCACCCCGTTCCTTCTATTTTTCGAATTATTTTACCATGTTTGCCGGCGCGGTACAAGTAAAATAAAAAATACGCCCGAAGGCGTACTTTTCATGTTCATTTGATTATCTGTTTTTAGCAAAGCAATCGCTGCAATAAACAGGGCGGTCATCTCTCGGCTGGAAGGGAACTCTGCAGGATGCGCCGCAGGATGCACAAACAGCATCAAACATTTCACGGGGGCCGTTGCCGCCGTTTTTGCGGGCGTCACGGCAGGGCTTACAACGCTGGGGCTCATTTGTGAAACCTTTTTCAGCGTAAAATTCCTGCTCGTTTGCTGTGAAAGTAAATTCTTCCCCACAGTCCTTACATACGATTGTTTTGTCTTCGAAGTTCAAGTGGCAATACCTCTTTAAATAAAATTATACCTCGCCTGTGTTTTGGTACTTTCCCAGTATAGCCGGAAAATGATAATATGTCAACTGTTATTTTATTTTTGCAACATTTTATTAGATTTCGGAATGAAAGGCCGTTATTTCCATGTTTCGTGGCGTTGAAAAAAGTAAATGCGGTGACCCTGGACAATGCCCACAAAAACTTGACATCTTCCTTATTTTCCGATATTATTGTGTCTGGTTATGTCAAAAAATAAAGGTGTTTGTTGCCTGTCAGAAATTTAGGAGATTGTGCCCACTTGTATTGTAATGGGTGAACATCAAGCAGATTGGATTGGGATATTATGAAGCAAAAATATGACTATCTGATTGTTGGAAGCGGTCTGTTTGGCTCCGTGTTTTCGCACGAAGCAGCTAAGCGGGGCAAGCGCTGCCTTGTAATTGAAAAAAGAGCGCATATTGGCGGGAATATATACTGTGAATCGGTAGAAGACATTTTAGTGCATACGTATGGTGCTCATATCTTCCATACCGCAAACAAAGCGGTTTGGGACTATGTTACTGCTTTGTGCGAGTTCCGCCCGTTTATCAATTCCCCCATCGCAAATTACAACGGTGAACTTTATAATCTTCCGTTTAACATGAATACCTTTCACCAGCTTTGGGGTGTTACGACACCGCGAGAAGCTGAAGAGAAAATAGCGGCGCAAAGAGCAAAGATAATGCACACGCCGCAAAACTTAGAAGAGCAGGCAATTCAACTGGTTGGAACGGATATATATGAAAAATTAATTAAAGGCTACACGGAAAAACAATGGGGACGAGACTGCAAGGATCTCCCCTCTTTTATTATTCGCCGGTTACCTGTGCGCATGACATACGACAACAATTATTTTAACGATCCTTATCAGGGCATTCCCGTGGAGGGCTACACCAAGTTAATCGAATGCCTTTTGGGGCAGACTGAGGTTGTGTTGCATACGGACTTTTTAGAGCAACGTGAAGCTTATGAATCCCTTGCAGACAAGGTGGTATACACAGGGCCGATAGATGCCTACTTCTCTTATCAATTTGGTCACTTGTCTTACCGAAGCCTTCACTTCGAGACGCAAGTGCTGGATGAGCCTAATTATCAGGGTGTAGCGGTCATGAATTATACCGATCGAGAAACGCCCTTTACCCGAATCATTGAACACAAGCATTTTTCGGCGTCTGACGCACCAAAAACAATAGTCACCAGGGAGTATTCGAAAAGCTGGGAACGCGGCGCAGAACCCTACTATCCTATTAATGATGCAGAAAACCAGGCTATATACGAAAAGTATCGGGAGTTGGCAAGCCGGGAGCAAAATGTTATCTTCGGCGGACGTTTAGCAGAGTATCAATATTATGATATGGACAAGGTAATTGCATCTGCATTGCAAACCGCAAGAAAATATTTGTATTAAGACAACCGACAGTATGGGAGGACGATGCATGGAACTGCAGGCACTAATTTTTCCTAACGTCAGGATTTGTTCCGCCGAGAAGCTATATTACCGCTCTGATCAATCACAGATTCAAAATCTTTACGCTCATGGCGCATGTGTGATACAAAGAGACGAGAATATTCAGTTTAATACTTATTTTAATTGCTTTTCAGTCGCAAAGTGGAAAAAATATACAACCCTTCAGTGTTTAAAGCTTTCTTTGCAGTTGCAAGGTGATTGCATCGTAACACTTAGCCATGTCTATAAAGTAAATAATACAATTATTGAAGATGATTTGGAAGCGTTTCATGTCACTTCTGATGAACCGACTGAGCACACCTTTACCTTTCCCAATCTGGAAGCTTTTGGTCTTTTTTACTTTTCCGTTACAGCTATAGATCAGCCTGTCTATTTATTTGGCGGAAGGTACATAACGGACCCAATCACCAACCTTCCGGATATCCATATCGCAATTGATATTTGTACTTATCGGCGTGAAGCTTATATTACAAAAAATTTATCTGTGTTAAGAGAAACGATTTTAGATAACCCCGATTCCCCTGCGAACGGACATTTGAGTATTTTTGTTGCGGATAATGCACAAACCCTTCCTAATGAAACAGGAAATCATCCAAACATTTTTTTATTTCCCAATCGAAATCTGGGCGGTGCCGGCGGCTTTACGCGTTGCATGTTGGAAATTTCTAAACTGCAGGCAGAACAAGGCTTCACACATATCCTAATGATGGACGATGATATTTTGTTGGATCCAGCGGTGGTCGTTCGCAGCTACAATTTTTTACGCTTTTTAAAAGAGGAATACCGCGAAGCCTTTTTGGGCGGCAGTATGCTGCTGATGAATCAAAAAAATGTGCAACGTGAGGCTGCCGACCATTATAATCTTGTAAGACATCATGCCGTAAAGCCATTCTATGATCTTTGTTTGTTGAATATGTTAATCAAAAACGAGGTCGAAGATTCTGTTAACTACTTGAGCTGGTGGTATTGTTGCATGCCGCTTTCGATTGTTACAGAAAAAAATCTTCCGCTCCCCATTTTTATTAAGCGGGATGATATTGAGTATGGTTTACGCAATGGCAAATGCTTTATTACATTGAACGGCATCGGTGTTTGGCATGAGGACTTCGAATTTAAACGCTCCTCTTATCTGGAATATTATTACACACGGAACACCTGCATCATGAATGCAATACACCGCCCTCAATTTAACCGAAAGAAAATAGGGGTATACCTGACTAAGCATGTTTTGGTTGACCTTTTGCGTTACCGCTATTCTGACGCTAACTTAAGACTTATGGGCGTTGCCGATTTCTGCAAAGGCATTGACTGGTTAATAACACAAGACGGCGAAAAACTCAATCAACTCATTATGGCATGCGCCTATTCAAAAAAGAACGTAGAAGATATTCCTTATGTGTTCGTGCATGGCGCGTTTGAGCGCAGTTTAAAATATAGTGAAAACAAACTGCTTAAAATTGTACGGCTATGCTCTCTCAATGGATGGCTTTTACCGGCAAAGGGGACAAAAATTGTACCTGCCAATATGCCTCGCATCGCCAGTTTTTACCGTGCCCGGCGAATCATCAACTATGAAGATTCTTCCGGAATGGCATTTGAAACGTTCAAAAGCTATAAATATTTATTCATCATACTTTGGCGTTTGTTAAAACAACTGTGGCATATACAGTGGAACTACAACAAAGCTCGTGACGAGTACGCCTCTCGTTCTGCTGAGATTACAAATGCGGAGTTCTGGAACTCTTATTTGTTTGAACCGGGAGAGGTTGATGTAAGCGAAAAAAAACCACTGGCAGAATTTGTTCCATCCTGGACAAGACGGCATAATGGTTTTTTGAAGCTGGCCTTTGCTCGTTTCATGCGCTTCATGCAATATTGCCTGTTTTTTGTTCCACTTAAAAAGAATCGTGTCCTATTCTATTTGAAGGATAGAGCAGGCCTTGCCTGTAATCCGAAGTATGTCATAGAATACTTGCATAAGCACTACAAAAACAGTCTTGAGCTTATTCTCGTGACCGATTATCCCGACAGCTTGGAAGAGGATAGTCAGCCTCCCTGTAAGATTGTTTCTCAAAAATCCTGGAAATACTTTTGGTATTTTCTTACATCAAAAGTAGTCGTTACCAATGACGCACACCGGGAATATCTGTTAAAGCGCCGGAAACAAAAAGCGGTAAACACTTGGCATGGCGGCATAAACTATAAACACATTGGCTTAAAATACCTGGCACGCCGCACAAAATCCGAACAAAAAGTCTTTCAGCTTGCCAATTGGGAACCTGACTTTTATGTCTCAGGCAGCGCTGCTTTTACGGCTGATACGGCAAAATCCTTTGGTTTTAATCCCGCCGTTTTTCATTCCTGCGGTCTGCCCCGTAATGATGTCTTTTTCCGTGATCAAAGCGAAATCATCACAAAGGTAAAAACACAATTGGGTATTCCGGAACAAACGCACATTGTTTTGTTTGCCCCTACCTTTCGCCGTGGATTCAAGAGCAGCACCTACGGATTGGATTTTGCGCTGTTGCGCCAAGCGCTGGCCAACCGATTTGGCGGTAAATGGGTGGTATTATTTCGCAGTCATTCTTTTGTACATTCTCATGTTCATACCAATCAAGCAATCGATGTTTCTGCATATCCGGATATGCAGGAGTTGCTATGTGCTTCCGACGTGCTGATTTCTGATTATTCCTCCTGCATGTGGGATTTTTCCATAACGCACAAACCCTGTCTTGTGTTTGCAAGTGATTTGGAGACTTACCAGAAGAATGATCGCGACTTTGCAATTCCGATTGATCAGTGGCCGTACCCGCTTTCTCAGAACAATCAAGCTCTGGCTGATGCAATCGCACAGTTTAATGAAGAGGAATATACAGAAAAGCTTACGCAACATCATCAAACTTTTGGGTTGTATGATAAGGGAAATGCTTCCCAAACTGTTGGCGAGTGGATCGCTTCACAGTGCAAAATGAAGTAGGAGTGCATAGTTCGCATATTATTCTTAGAACGATAATTTTTTACGAAAAGTCAACAACACCTTGACAGTGCATTGAAAAACATAGAGTCCCTCCTTGCGAAAAATAAACTAGGCAATTGCGAAATATGCGTAGCAGTGGAGTATTACAATAAAAATAGAGTCGCAAAACTCACTAAAGAAGTGATAGAATAGAAAAAAGTGAGGAAAGCGAAAATGCAAAAGTATGACAACAACTTTAAAGAAGAAGCAGTGAAACTATCAGACGAGATAGGTCTGGCCCCAGCAGCCAATAAATTGGGAATACCGTATCAGACGCTATCAGAATGGCGAAAGAAACGAAGCCGATATGGCGAGAGAGCGCATGTTGGAAGCGGAACAAGAAGACAGGAAAAAAGCCGTGAAGAAGAACTTGAGGAAGAAATCAAGGAATTAAAGAAAGCAAATGAGATACTGCAGG
>JAVBPP010000027.1:0-21104 GCA_031549535.1 Oscillospiraceae bacterium | reverse complement strand
TGGTTTATAGGGTTCTGAAAACCGGGGCTGTCCGGTTTATAGGGTACAGTTTAGAAAGCGTTATAAAAAATCAAGGAAAAGCTTTGCTGTATGGCTTTTTCGCAGATTTTTTATCTACGCTTTCTTTGGATATTGGTATTACTCGTGACCTTTGGAGCCGAAATAATGTTGCTCCACCAACTAAAGTCAGTGGAGCAATAGAATGTAACAGATGGCATTGACGCTTCGATTCACTTCATATATAATAGAACACAACAGAAGCAAGTGTAATCTTACTATCTTATTTCAAAACCAGAGAGGAGCACCCGCATGAAACGCATTTTCGCAATGGCTATGATACTCTGCCTGCTATCGGTGTTTGGCGCCTGCGGCAAGAAGAATCCGGAGGAAAGTACCGCGCCCACCACCACTGCCGATGCAGACAGCCCCGCAGCAACCACGATTCCCAGCACAGGCGACTCTACAGCACTGCCATCGACATCCTCTGCCGATGACACCACCTCCACCACCGCAATCGATAGCACTACGCTTACCTCCGGCGGCACTACTGAAGCCGGCGGCAACGAGACCGCAGCACCCACAACAGGCAACGCCACAATAAAGAACGGCGACTCATCCCCTGAGAAGCCCACCAACACAGTGAAACCCACCGAAGCACCTTCAAACAAGCCGACCACCAAGGAGCAGATACTGCAATACTATGCAAACGCCATCAACACCGCATTTGCAAAAAAACCGGGTCTCACCAAAAATACGCAGACCGTCATCACCAAGGATATTCATGGGGACGAAGGCGTGAACAAGCTGCTGAACCTGAGCATCCCCTTTGTCAAAACGACAGGCCGCCAGGTTGTAAACAATTTTTTGGGTATTGGCGATCCTGCGAATAATGTAACGCCGAAAAACACAGATCTCCAGGGGAACGGCATCCTTTTTGAAAGCAAGCTCACACCCGCGCATGTGACAAGCGCCATTTGCGAGGAGCAGGGCAACAACTATAAGCTAACCATTAATCTTATGGACGAAACCAACCCAAAGCGCGACAACAGCAGCGCCATCGGCAGCTGCTTCCGCAACTACAAGGCAAAAGAAGATGTTTACACGGAGCTGAAGGACTATGCGTTCCTCAATGTCAAAATTGACAACATTATTATGAAAACGCACGATGTCATGATTACCGCTATTATTGATAAGGAGAGCAATCAATTCTCGGAGCTTAAAATTGAAATGCCTTTTGACGTACGGCTGGAAGGCATAAAGGTTCTGGCCTTCGGCGGCGACTGGGGCGAAGGGTCCGCGAAAACCACAGCGCTGTATACGGCTTTCCAGTGGTAATACCGCATGTAACGCAACGGGGCGGCCTCTTGTGCTGTCCAAAAAGGATACTGCCAATCTCATGTAGCTGGGATTGGTAGTATCCTTTTTTATCCTAATGTGCAGCTATAGCAGCTATAGCCACTAAAACTCATCCAATAATTTCCGAAATGCCGTCGGCAGAGCCACATTTGTTGCACCCCCCCGCAGCTCCGCCCAAAAAAAGCAGTCCGCGGCATGCTCGCTGCGAAAAAAATAGCAATTCATCTTCCACTCAATATGGGTGAACACATGTTTTCTGCGAATGTGCTTATTCAATTCCGGCTGTTTTATGCCCCAGTCCCGCAGCTGTAAAAATGCTTGCTGCTCTGAGCAATCGCCCTCCAGATTCGGCAGCTCCCATTGACCGGAAAGCACCCCGGTGTCACCGCGCTTTACCAGCGCAATCCTGCCTGCGCAGGCAATCACAAACACGCTGAGCGTTTGCACCCTGCGCTCCTTTTTCGGCGCTTTCACCGGCAGCGCTTTTTCACAGCCGTTTTGCCTGGAGCTGCATAAAAACGCGAGGGGACATTGCCCGCATTGCGGCGCGCCGTTCGGCAGGCAGACCAACGCGCCAAGCTCCATGAGCGCCTGTGTGAATGCGCCGCACTCTCCTTTTGGATACACCTGCTCCAGCGCCTGTGTCTGTTCTTTTTTCACCTGCGGCAAATCGACACAGCGACTGTCCATGGTAAGCCGCGCAAGGACACGCAGCACATTGCCGTCAACCGCCGGAGTGGGCTGCTCAAAGCAGATGGAGGCTATCGCACCAGCAGTGTAAGCGCCGATTCCGGGCAACTTGATAATAGAGTCCCACTCCCGCGGGAAGGTACCGCTATGCTCCCGCAGGATTTGAAGCGCCGCTTTTTGCAGGTTCTTTGCTCGGTTATAATAACCAAGACCCTCCCAGAGCTTGAACAGTTGCTCCTGCGGCGCGGCGGCAAGGGCTTCTATGGTTGGCAGAGACTGCAAAAACCGAGTATAATACCCTTTTACAGCTTCAACACGGGTCTGTTGCAGCATAATTTCCGAGAGCCAGACATGATAAGGCTGGGTATCTCTGCGCCAGGGCAAATCACGCGCGTTTTGAGCATACCAGCCAAGCAGCGGCCTTGGAAGCTGCCGCAACAATTCCTGTTTTTCTTGCTGATTCATGTAACCTTGCCTCCAAGCGCCAACGAGCCATATATATGGTCTGTTACCGCATCCACACTCATGTATTCTATAAATTTGGGGGGCGGATGAAAATCCGCCCCCTTTGTATTTACTTTTTATCAATCTCTGCGCAGCGCCTCAATCGGGTGCATCTTTGCCGCCCTGCGAGCCGGGTAAATACCGAAGAAAATACCGATTGCGCTGGAGAAACCCACCGCGATGAGGACTGTGCTAAGCTTAAGCTCAATCGGCACGCCGACATAGGCCGCCGCAATCATTGCCCCCGAAACACCAAGTATGAGGCCGATTGTTCCCCCTATCGCACATATGATGACCGATTCTGTTAGGAACTGCATCATAATGGTAGTGGTTTTTGCGCCAAGTGCCTTGCGGATACCGATTTCCCGCGTTCGCTCCGTGACGGAAACAAGCATGATATTCATAACGCCGATACCGCCAACAACCAAAGAAATAGCGCTTACCGACGCAATGAACGCTGTAAAAATGCGAATAACGGAATCCAGCAAATCAATAAAGGTTGCCATATTCGTTAATTGATAAACTTCATTGTTTGAATTGTGATTGTTATGTCTGGAATAAAGCGTGTTGACAGCCGTTTTTCCTGCTTCGTCCAGCTTATCATCCTCTTTCGCCGTCAGATAAATCAAATCATAACGGCTCTCTCTGCCGCGCATAGCGTCGTAGGTCGTGCACGGCATGGTAAGCATGCACGGCGCCATATCCTCACCGCCCATCAACTCCGACAAATCAATGGAGCTGGAACCGCTTAGTTTTTGGAGGTTGATGATACCAATAATACGAAAACTTCTGGTCTGTTTATTTAAGGTGATTTCAATTGTTTCACCTACCGGATTTTCGTAGCCAAAATACGCTTTTGCGCTGGCTGTATCTAACAGGCAGACATTACGCGCTACCTCCACATCCTCCTCCGTATAAAAGGTTCCGTGAATCACCTCGATTCCGGTGACCTTTAAAAACTGCTCATTACCACAAAACATGAGTCCGAAACCGTTATAATTCTCCGATTCCGTTTTTCCAAAATCCGTAATAAAGGGGGATACTGCCGCCACACTTTCTATTTGCTCGATTGCCTCAACATCGGCTAGCGTCATCATATCACTGTCGGTTATATTTCGGCCTCTCGCGGTTATATTCATCGTGCTCTGCCCCATATCCCGAATCATACCAACGATATAATCGCGCCCGCCGTTGCCGATAGTGATGATTGCAATAACGGCAGCAACGCCGATGATAATACCCAACATGGTCAGCAGGGAACGCAAAATATTCGTGCGAATGCTAAAAATCGCAATGCGAATGTTTTCTTTAATTTTCACGCGCTGCCTCCATCGTGTTTATTTGGCTTCTTCTTCCTTCAACAGCACTTTCATGCCGTCTTCCAGATTCTTTGCTGATTTAATCAACACATCGCCTTCGTTGCAGCCTGTCACTATTTCAAAGGCCGTTCCGGATGAAGAGAGGCCTGTTGTGATTTCAGCGCGGCGCACCGTTTGATTCTCCTGATTATAGACCCAAACAAATTTTACATTATCTTCCCCAAAGTTCAAAGCTTCCGTTGCCGCGAGCAAGGCTTTTTCCTTATGATCCAGTTGAATGGATACATTAACATCCAGGCCAATGATGATGCTTTCATCCGGCTTGGGAATTGTTACCCTTGCCTCCACTCCACCGGAGGATCCGGAGGCACCGCCAAGAATGGAATCCAAATCAATGCCAGCGGAGCCGCTTGCAACGGGGCTGATATAGGAAACGTAACCGGCAAGCATATTATTTGCCTGAGACTTAATCTGTGCGGTTTGGTTCAGCGCAATTTTCAGAATATCCTTTTTATTGAGCAAGAACGAAGCTTCAAATGGATAATACTCCACAACCATGCCATAAATCTTTTTTGTGCTGCTATTCATAGAACCAAGCAGCTGCGTAATTTGGGAGGTATCCCCGCCTGCGAGCATCCCCATGAGCGCAGACATATCCATTGCGCTGGAGCTGGAAGATGCAGAAGCGTCAACAAACACTTCCCCTGATTTTATCTTTACTTCGCGCACAACACCGTCAGCCTTGGCAAGCCATCCCTTTTGCAGGGATTTTACAATGGCCTTTGTGGCGTCGAGGTTGGTTTTAGCGCTATCCATGGTGGACTTATACATTTCCAGCATCATTTCGCTGACTTCCGCAATGGGCGTGTTGTTAATCATGGAGCCAATATCAATATCGCTCATATTAACGGTCGGCATCTCAATATTGCTGCCGAAATTCAAGTCAATCTGCTCGCCCCTAGCAATTTTGCCAAGGATGATAGACAGGTTTTCCATCGTGATGAGCCCTTGGTAAAACGCATTCCACGCCTGAGCAATCAAGTTGCTCTGCTGCGGGGAGGTTGTGGTTGGTGCTTTTGTCGTTGTTGGAGCCTTGGTGGTGGTTGTCGGCTTCGTGGTGTTCTTCGCAGCCGCGGCTTTGCGATTGTTATCCAACGCTTTGTTGTAGCCGTTACGCGCAGTGTCATAGGCCTTTTGCTTATCGTTCACCAAGCTATCCAGGCTGCTGGTGTCAAACTCGGCTAGGGTTTGGCCCTGTTTTACCTTGTCGCCGGCTTTGACATTCACTTTTTTCACTTTGACGTTGTTGATAATTTCATAAGAAACCTGATTTGCGGACTGCACCGTAGCAGTGGCATCTAAGGTTTGGGTGATGGGGCCTATTTTTACCGTGGTGTAGAAAAATGCAGGAGGCGGATCCTCCCGGAACAGCGCATAACCGCCACCGGCGCAGCCCGCAACAAATACAAACGCGAGGATGGCCGCCACCACCTTGCGCTTTTTCGACCATTTCTTCTTAGCCATATCAAACTCCCTACCAGTTCATAAATTCTGTTTCAGCCTACCTAGTATACATTTCGCTTGGAAACAAACCTACTGTTTTTTGTGAACGAAATATTAACTTTCTGATAAGAATGTTCTATTCTTTTATGGCTGAACTGTTTGCTCTGTCCGCCCGATATCCTTGCGGTAATGCGCCTGTTCAAACTCAATTGCGGCGACGCCGCCATATGCTTTTCGCAGCGCCTCCTCCAAGGTTGCGCCACAGGCGCTAACGCCCAGCACTCTGCCGCCATTTGTGACGAAACTGTGAGCATTTCGCAGGGTTCCAGAGTGAAACACCGTGCAAGCTAAATTTTCCAGCTGCCCCTCTTCGTTCAGGCCTCGAATCGCCTTGCCCTTTTCATAACGTTCCGGGTAACCGCCGGAGGCCATCATGACGCAGGCGCAGGCCTTATCATCCCAATCAAGCGCAAGCTGATCCAGGGTTTCATCCGCGACCGCCTCCATAATATCTATCAGCGGCGTTTTTAAGCGGGGCAATACTACCTGGGTTTCCGGGTCGCCGAAACGCGCATTGTATTCAATCACCTTCGGGCCGTTCTTTGTAAGCATCAGGCCGAAATACAGGCAGCCTTTGAACGGCCTGCCCTCGCTGTTCATCGCGGCAACCGTGGGCAGGAAAATAGTTTGCATGCAGATTTCCGCCATCGTTTGCGAATAATACGGGTTTGGGCTGATGGTACCCATGCCGCCCGTGTTAAGCCCCTTATCGCCGTCCAGCGCACGCTTATGATCCATGGAAGACACCATAGGCACGACTGTTTTCCCGTCACAAAACGCGAGAACCGAAACCTCTGGCCCCTGTAAAAACTCCTCTATTACAATTTTGTTGCCGGAGGCGCCGAACACCTTATCCTGCATCATGCTGCGCACGGCATCCTGCGCTTCTTCCAGCGTCTGCGCAATGATTACGCCTTTCCCCAGCGCAAGGCCATCCGCCTTGATGACCGTGGGGAATTCGTTTTTCTCTTCCAAGTAACGCAGCGCATCCTCCGGCGCAGTGAATACCTGATACTCCGCCGTCGGAATTTGATATTTTCGCATCAAATTTTTGGAAAACACCTTGCTGCTTTCAATTTCGGCCGCGCTTTGCCTGGGGCCAAACGTGCGAAAACCCGCGTCTTCAAACAAATCCACCATTCCGTCCGCCAGCGGATCATCCGGCGCAACCACCACGAAATCAACCTGCTTTTCTTTTGCCAGGGTCAGCATACCCACCTTATCCTTGACATCCACGGCGAAGCACTGAGCATCGCAGGCGATTCCACCGTTGCCGGGCGCACAGATGACGCTCGTTACGCGCGGACTCTCCTTCAGTTTGCGGACAATCGCATGCTCTCGCCCTCCGGAGCCTATTACCAGTATCTTCATACACATATACCTCCGTATCAGTGATGGAACAAACGAATACCTGTGAATGCCATGGCGATGCCATACTTGTTACAGGTATCAATCACATGGTCGTCCCGAATGCTGCCGCCGGGTTGGGCGATGCAGCAAACGCCGCTTTTCCGCGCACGTTCCACATTGTCGCCAAAGGGGAAAAATGCATCGGAGCCCAATGCAACGCCAAAGAGTCCCCGAAGCCATTCCTGCTTTTCCTGCGCTGAGAGAACGGGGGGCTGTTGTGTAAAATAAGCCTGCCACGCGCCCTCGGCCAAAACGTCCATATGCTCATCAGAAATATAGATATCAATTATATTGTTCCTATCCGGTCGGCGGACATCCGCGCGGAAAGGCAGGGCAAGCACCTTCGGGTGCTGGCGCAGATACCAGATATCCGCTTTATCACCCGCAAGGCGCGTGCAATGAATGCGGGACTGCTGCCCTGCACCCACGCCGATGGTTCCGCCGTCCTTCACATAGCAAACAGAGTTGGACTGTGTATATTTCAACGTAATCAAGGCAATAAGCAAATCCTGTTTTTGCTCCGCCGTTAGGCTGTTGTTTTCCGTTACCAATTTATCTAAAACACACTCATCAATACACAGGTTATTTCTCCCCTGCTCAAAGGTGACGCCGAACACATCCTTATGCTCCACTTCACGCGGGACATAGCTTTCTTCGATCTGAATGATGTTATAGCTACCCTTACGTTTTTCTTTGAGAATTTCCAGCGCTTTCGATGTGTAGCCCGGGGCGATAATGCCGTCCGAAACCTCGCGGAACACGATAGCAGCCGTCTGCTCGTCGCAACAGTCGGACAGGGCGATAAAATCACCGTAGGAGGACATGCGGTCTGCGCCGCGCGCCTTGGCATAGGCGCTCGCCAACGGCGAAAGAGGCAAATCATCCACAAAATATACCTTGCGCATCAGCTCCGAAAGCTCACCCGCAATTGCCGCACCCGCCGGGCTGACATGCTTGAATGAGGTGGCCGCCGGCTGCCCTGTTGCGGTCTTCAGCTCCTTGACAAGCTGCCAGCCGTTGAGCGCATCCAGAAAGTTGATATAGCCCGGGTTGCCGTTCAAAACGGTGAACGGCAGCTCCCCGCCCTCCTTCATAAACAGGCGCGAGGGCTTTTGGTTGGGGTTACAGCCGTATTTTAAGGATAATTCTTTCGCCATTGTGTAAACTCCTTCCTGACTTCTTCCTATTTATTTTTATTGTAAATACTATCTTGATAGCTCCCGTCCGCAAGGGAGATGGAGCGTACATACAAGGAAACTTTATTTTCCGCATCCAGGGCGCCCCATATGGTGTCGCCGAACAACTGCAAATCATTCGGGATTTCTACCTGCTTCGGCTCGCCCGCAAAGCTCTTTGGCGGATTGCCGTCCTGCGCATAGGTATGAATGAAATGCCCTTGCCCGCACAGGGCATTGTAATAGCAGAAAAACTGCCGCCTGCAGCTCGCCGGGTCGCCGTCCGCTGATTTTAAAATGGACAGGGCATAATTAAAGTCATCCGCCGTGCGGTTGATGATGCCAGAGATGCGCGGGGTGTAGATGGGCGGATCCGGCTCAAACGCGCGGGTCTGCAGCGCCTGCTCAAAGGTGAACTGACGGTTCATCATCTCATAAATTGTATCCGTCTGGTCGCCGTTGGTGACGATGGTTTTGTTACCCAAAACACGAACGGGAGCATAGATGACAAGGGACGGGTCGGACAGCTTGGATGCATCAAACGCCCGGGTGAAGAGGGAGTCCCCCTCCTTGACAAAAATGCGGTTTCTGCTGTTTTCACTCCGACCCATAATAAAATAAGCAAAGACGGCTTTTTGACCGTCCTCTGATTTTCCTATAATAATCCCTCTGCCCGGATAGGCATTGGTTTCCAATTCCTTGCGCAGTGTCTGCATGCTGTGTTCCTCCTATCTCAATTCGCCGCTGCAAAATTTGGCAACCGCGTCCGTCAAAAGCTCCCAGTCCGCCTGCTCCATCACACGCCGTTGCAGGCTTTCCGGCGTATCCCCGGGCAGCACTTCCACTGCTTTTTGCCGGATAATTCTTCCGCCGTCCGGTATTTCGTTGACAAAATGCGTGGTTGCGCCCGTAATAGTAACACCACGCTCCAGCGCCGCCTCGTGCACACGCAGGCCGTAATAACCCTTGCCGCAGAAAGAGGGAATCAGCGCGGGGTGGATGTTGATGATGCGATCCGGATATTTTTTTATGGTGCTTTCCTCCAGAATGGAGAGAAAGCCCGCGAGGACGATTAAGTCCGGCGCACTGCCCTCCAACTCCGTTTCCAGAGCGGCGCTGTAATCCGCCATTTGCGCAAAGCTTTTGCGCGCAACCACCGCTGTGGCAATCCCCTGTTTCGCGGCGCGTTCCAGTGCGAAAACGCCGGGCTTGCTCGCTATGACTTTATTGATGCGCGCGTTTTGAATCGCGCCGCCGTCAATCGCGTCCAGCAACGCCTGTAGATTGGTGCCGCCGCCGGAAACCAAAACGGTAATATTCAGCATATTGTAATCCCTGCCTCGTCGCTTATCACTTCGCCAATCACCATGGCTGTCTCGCCGCTTTCTCTCAAGCTGGCAAGCGCCGCGTCGGCGTCCTTGGGTGAAACAGCAATGCAAAGGCCGATGCCCATATTAAAGGTGTTGTACATGTCACGCTCCGGGATGCGCCCGTCTGCAATGACGTCAAAAATCGGCAGATGGGGCAGGGCGGCCTTTTCAATTTTCGCGTGCAAATTTTCCGGCAGCATGCGCGGAATATTCTCATAAAAGCCCCCGCCGGTGATGTGGGAGATGCCGTGAATTTTCACCTTTTTCAGCAAGGCCTGCAACGATTTAACATAAATTTTTGTTGGTGTAAGCAGTTCCTCACCAATGGTTTTTCCGAAATCATCCACATAGAAATTCAGGCGCTCCGCGGAGACGTTCAGCGCCTTGCGGATGAGCGAAAAGCCGTTGGAGTGCACACCGGACGACTGCACACCCAGAAGGATATCCCCCTTTTTGACCTTTGCGCAGTCCACAAGATTCTTTTTATCCGCAATGCCAACGCAGAAACCCGCAATGTCATATTCCTCGGCCTGATACATGCCCGGCATTTCAGCTGTTTCACCGCCGATGAGCGCACAGCCGGCCTGCACACAGCCCTCCGCCACGCCGGAGACAATTTCCGCCACGCGCTCCGGAACGTTCCTGCCCAGCGCGATATAATCCAGAAAGAACAGCGGCTGCGCACCGGAACAGGCTACATCGTTTGCGCACATGGCAACGCAGTCAATGCCAATGGTGTCGTGCTTATCCATCATAAAAGCAATTTTCAGCTTTGTGCCCACGCCGTCTGTGCCAGAGACCAGCACAGGCGTGTTAATTCCGCCTAAGTCCGGCTGAAACAATCCGCCAAAGCCGCCGATTCCGGAGAGTACGCCCGGAATTTGTGTGCGCTTGACATGCTCCTTCATCAGCTCCACGGCGCGGTAGCCCGCCGTTACATCAACGCCGGCATCCTTATAGCTTTTGGAATGGCTTTCCATCGTTGTTACATCTCCTTATTCTCTGCTGATACGTTCTGTAGTTTTTCTATAATAATTCCTGCAGCTTGCCCGCAATCGCGGCGTCCTTTGCTAAAACAGCCTGCTGCATGCTCTGCTTCATGCGCTTGAGCTGCACTTCTAATTCTTTGTCTGATAATGCCAAAATCTGTGCCGCCAAAATAGCTGCATTTTCCGCCCCGTCAATCGCCACCGTTGCCACGGGGATGCCCGCGGGCATCTGCACCGTTGCGAGCAGGGCGTCCAGGCCGTCCAAGGTGGAGGATTTTACCGGAATGCCGATGACAGGCAAGCAGGTATGCGCGGCAAGGACGCCCGCCAGATGCGCCGCCTTACCGGCCGCCGCAAGAATAACGCCAAACCCGTCTTCCGCCGCACCTGACGCAAACGCCATCGCTTGAGCGGGCGTACGGTGGGCGGACATGACATGCACCTCATACGCAATACCGAACGCGGCAAGCTTTTTCGCCGCCGGAACAAGAACGGGCAAATCGCTGTCACTGCCCATGATAATTGCAACCTTCTTCATTTTGGTATACCTCCACAGAATGATTCCTTTTATATAGTACGAAAAAATCGGGCAAATAGCAAGAGGACTGTCCTGTTATTTTAGATTTCTACATATACATATAGAGCTAACAAGATGTTGCGGATTATCTTGTTGAATATCACAAGATATATTGTAAATTCCGCCGGAGAAAGGATGTATTCACGCTATGAAACGAATTCTATTTTGCCTTTGCGCGCTCACGCTGCTGTTTAGCTCTTGCGCCTCGGGCGCGCTGCTGGACGCAACCGAGCTGACAAACCGCCTTGCGAAGCTGGACGAGGGCTACGCCCTTGAGGCTCAGCAACTGCTTGCGCAGGAGGCGGACGATGGCACGCAGTTTTTCACCTTCCTCAAGCGTAGCGCCGCAGAGGGCGAACCACCTGCTCAGGAGTTTCTGTTGAAGCTCTACACGGAGCCGGAATCCTACCACGTGCGCCTATGCAGCCTGAGCCTAGCCGCGCAAACCGCACAGGAAGGGGAAACAACACAAACGCAGCTGCCGCCGGAAAGCAGGGACGAATTCCTGCACCTTGCTGCCCTGCTCAGCTGCGCCTACACCGGCGGCAGCACTGAGGACTGCGCGGCAACACTGGAAAACGCATTCCCCGGAGAAAAGCAGGGTGTGCAGTATTTCACAAGCGGCACTTACCGCTATACGCTCGCGGAAAATGAGCTGGGGCTACGTTTTTCTGTGGAAAATATAAGGCTCAATCCAACCCAGGAGGTTGAAATGAGCCTTCGTCCCGAAACTACCGCATTACCTTCCGTTCATTCCCCGTGAATGACGCGGTAGGCCTTATCCGGGTAATCCGACATAATGGTATCCGCCCCCAACTCACTTAAGCGCCGGATTTCTTCTTCCTCGTTTATCGTCCAATACTGCACAGCGAGGTTGTAGCGGTGGGCATAATTAATGAATTTTTCCGTTCCCAATCGAATGGGGAAGTATTGGTTCGCAGGCACCTGCAGGGCGACATAGGGCAATTCTTTATCGCCCAGGTCGCGGTTGACCAGGCAGGAGAGGTAGAAATACAGCACCTCTTTAATCCCGGCCGAGCGCATGAGTTCCGGATGGGATTCATCCACATAGCGGGAGACCTCCTCCTGGAACGTGCCGAAAATGACGCGATCCAGCAGGCTGCGCTCCTTTACAATGCGGCAAAGCTCATCCACGCCGCGGAAGCCGTCCTCTCCCCCGTCCTTGATTTCAATGATGTAACGGTAAGCCTGCTGGCTTTCCAGATAATCCAGCGCCTGTTCCAAGGAGAGAACATGCAAATCCTCCGGAATTTCCGCCCCGCGCAACCCCTTATAGGGCTGTTTGCCCTCCGGGTCTGTGAAGCTTTCGCCAAAGTTGAGGGCATATAGTTCATCAAACGTTTTTTCGCTGGGCGTTACGCCCTCCTTGCCAAACAGCTCCACGGCATTGGTTGTGCGGTCAAAACTTTCGTCATGCAGTAAAATCAGCCTGCCATCTTTCGTGCGGTGCAGGTCAAACTCAAACACATCCGTGACAAAATCTTGGCTTTCTACGCAACCCTTGAGCGCCATCATTGTGTTTTCCGGAAAAACGCCGCCGCCGGAACGGTGCGCGGAGACAAGGGTCTTGCCTTTTTCCATGATGTTCGGATTTTTCTCCCCGCTATAAGCCACCGCTGCAGGCGTATAAAGATTTAACCCCACATAGCTTAGGCTCAAAGCCAACAGAGTGCCTCCAACCGCCGCCCCTGTTATGAGCAGGGTGCGCCCAATTGATTTTTTCTTTGCCCGTTTTCGCTGCATGTGAAATCCCCCGTTCTTTTATTGTGTAAAATCACCCGGCTTGCAGGTGTAAGCAAACACAATGGTGTCGCCGGCCTTTGGGATATATTGAGCGCTGGAATAGCTGGGCCTTTCGCCGTTTACCAGATACAGCCAGCCGCCGTTCTTGTTTTCACAAACCTTTTCCGCCAAGCCGTTGATTGCGGAGATATAGCCGCCGCGCTCCTTGACGACAACGCCGTTCTCCTTCGCCGCGCGTTTGAGGATATCCAAGGCGGATTCCCCCTGCGCGAAGGCATAGTCTTCCAACAATAAAATTGTGCCATCTGCGGGGACAATCTTGTCATAACCCGGCCAATCCCGCATCCCGTTGTCCACGGCCTTGTGGCAATCCACCGAAATTGTTACCCCCTGGGGCGCCGGCTCAGTCGGTGGCTGCGTAACAGGCTGTGTCACTGTGCCCGCTGGCGGCGTTGTCTGCTTGGATTCGCTTGATGTCTCAGTGCTTGTTTTCGTTGCCACCGTTTGCACCCGGGAGGCCGTGATATCTGTGGTTCCGGCGCTAGTCTGTTCTGTTCCCGTTGTTGTCGCTGTCGCCTGCCCTGTTTTTGTTTGCGTGCGCGGCGTCGTACCGGTCGGCTGCGTAGTTCCGGTATGCTGCGTTGGTGCGGCCGTCGGGGTAACCACCCCCGTTTTGCAAGCACTCAGCAAAAGTAATAGGGCAATCAAACAAGCGGCAAGGGATAAAAACCGCTTATTCCGCATGGCCGGCCTCTTTATTCCGCCGTACTAAGCATACCACGGCGCAGGCGCTCGCCACGAGCAGGCAAGAGTAGAGCGCGGCATTGGTGCGCACACCGGTATCCGGGCTGTCGGGGTTCTTGGCAGGCGCGGTTTCCGCCGTAGTTGTGGCTACGGTCGTCGGTTTTGTCGGCTTTGCCGTTGTTGCCGTTGTTGCCGCTGTTGTCGTTGCCGTCGGCTTTGTGCTTGTCGCCGCCTGAGTTGTCGTTGTTTGTTTTTGTGTCGTCGTAGGTTCTGCATCGGGTGGCGGGGCAATCGTACAATCCGGCCCCGTAAACAGCGCAGGCCTTCCATCTAAAAAGCGGGTATAGGCCGCCAGTGCGCAGAGCGTCTGGTAGCTGGACATGGCGTCCGAGCTGCCGCTCCAGCCCTTTGTTCCCCCGTCCTCGTTCTTGTAGTTCAGCAGGATGCTAATCATATCCTGTTGCTTTACATACGGGGCACTCACCGGGTCAATCCCCAGCGAACACAGGGCGATAATCACCTGCGCAACGCTGTCCGGACTTTCGCCCCAATCACCGAAGCCGCCGCTCGGCAACTGCTTGGATTGAATAAATGCAAGTGCGTCCTCAACGGCCTGTTTGACACGCGGCTGTTCCCGATAAGGCGCAAGTGCATTGAGCGCCATGGCGGTACTGTCCGTGTCTGCATCAAGTGAATAGGAATTTGCAGGGTCAGCCTTCAGCATATAGTTATATCCGCCGTCCGCATGCTGCGCGTCAAGCAGCCTGTCAAGCAGAGCCTGTTTCTGCTCCGGCGCGTCATATTCCGCGAAATCCAACGCAAGCAACGCATAGGTCACCGCGCCCGTCATGGTTTCCTTGCTCAAATTGCACTGTGCAATCGCTTGAAACACGTCCGCGCCGTCAAGCGTTTTAAAGTCAGA
The DNA here is from genome assembly GCA_031549535.1 of Oscillospiraceae bacterium. GTDB lineage: Bacteria > Bacillota > Clostridia > Oscillospirales > Acutalibacteraceae > JAVBPP01. Next base: position 6,721 of record JAVBPP010000027.1, on the reverse strand, counting down.
GTATTCCGTTGCAACAAGCGCAATTCTGGCGAGGGTGTTCAAGCCCATCCCATCAACACCCTGCTGCACTACTTTTTTAATATACTTCGGGTAATTCGCATAACCTTCTTCTCCGCTGCGCCTGACAGCAAAGGCCGCCCAATCCAGATTGTTATACGGCTCCAAGTCCTCCAAATCAATTAGAACATTAGCGACCAGCCATGCCGCGCTGCTCTGTACCGCGGTTTGCAGTGTCTCTCTTTTGGGCGCTGCCGCAAATGCGGAGAAAACCAGGGCTGCAGCCAACGCGGCTGCAAGAATTGCGCTGAGAAGTTGTTTGTTGCTTCGTTTCATTTTTTCGGCTCCTTTTTTATTTTTGGGGGATAGCGGAGCCCTTCCCCTTTTCCGCGCAAAGCAACGCTCCCCTGCGGCTGATTCACAGGGAAAAACCCATGCTTTGGGAAAAAACGAATTGCCCCTTCCTGCCCTCCGCAGGAACATAGCAATAACCCATAAACGGGTAATACAATTCGGCAGGTCTCCTGGCTTGAAGTCATCCATCATGTGTTTGCATGCCGTAAGTCAAGCTTACGGTTCCCTGTCTCGCCTTCCCGATTGCTCAGTGGCGTCAGCAACGCGCTGAAACCAAGGAATGTCCTTCTCACAGTAGCGGGGGCTGCTCCGGTTTTACACCGGATTCCCTTTTCACCAAATCTCTTTGGCACCGAATCATATACTATGTGGTTTTACTGCATCTCGCTGATTGCAACCGGCCTGCCCTCTGCCACAGATTTCTTCGCGGCAAGCGCCACCAACAGAGAATTCAAGCCATCCTCCCCCGTAGTCGGGGTTGCGGTATCGTTGTTCACGGCGTCCACAAACTGCAGTACCTCATCACGGAAGGACTGCATATAACGCTCCAGGAAGAAGTACAGCGGCTTATCTTTTTCCACACGTTCTTCTCCGGAAAAAGTAACGGTGGTTGGGGTGTCATTCTCCGCCTGGGCCGCACCCTTGCTGCCAAACACCTCAACGCGCTGGTCGTAGCCATAGGCGGCGCGGCGGCTGTTATCAATCACACCGATTGCACCATTTGCAAATTTCAGGGTAATCACGGCGGTATCCACATCGCCCGCCTTGCCGATTGCGGGGTCAACAAGGCAGGTTGCATTTGCATACAACTCCGTGACCTCGCTGCCCGCGAGATAACGCGCCATATCGAAATCATGGATGGTCATATCCAAAAACATACCGCCGGAGGATGCGGAATACTCCGCAGGAGGCGGTGCGGGGTCACGCGAGGTAATCTTAACGACGTGCACGTCGCCGACCTTGCCGTCCCCCACTAATTTTTTAATATAGGAAAAGTTGTGGTCAAAGCGGCGGTTAAAACCCACCTGCAGTTTTACGCCCGCCTCTTTAACAGCCTGCATGACAGCCTTGACCTTTTCGGGCGTCAAATCCACAGGCTTTTCGCAAAAAATATGCTTGCCGGCCTTTGCGGCTTCCACGGCGATATCCGCATGGGTATCCGTTGAGGAGCAGATGAACACGGCCTGAACCTGCGGATCCGCAAGCAACTCCTTATAGTTTGCATAGACCTTGGGAATGCCGAGTTCGTCCGCAACCTTTTTTGCCATGTCCGGATTAATATCCGTGATACCGGCCACCGTCGCCGTAGGTACATTATAGGTAACGGATTTTGCGTGGAGCGAGCCGATTCTGCCCGCACCGATGATGCCGATTTGCAGTTGTTTCATAACAATAAAATCCTCCCATATGGCAGTTTTTTCACATGAGTTAAACTATACCATACAGGAGGCGAAAATACAATATCCTCTCAATTTGAAAATCGCTATTTTTTATATTTTTCCCGCGTTGCGAGTCCGCCGCGGATGTGCCGCTGCGCTTTATTGACCTCCAGCACTTCACGCACCTCGGTATAGAGCTGTGGATTCAGCCTGCGCAGGCGCTGCGCCACGTCCATATGTACGGTTGATTTTGAAATCCCAAACTCCTTTGCGGCGGCGCGCACCGTTGCCTTATTTTCCACGATATATTCCGCAAGCTCTACTGCTCTTTCCTCAACGACACCTTTCAAAGCAAGCCCTCCCGTATTAACTTCCGGACCCGTTTCGCGTTGATTCGCGGAATCCGGTATCGCTAATACTTATGCGGAGCAGTTAGCAGTTATTACTCCGGCTTTGAATCACAGTTACGCGCCATTCCAAACAGGTTCCGGTGCGCGGTATCGCTATTGTTGGCAAGAAACGTTCCAATCTGACGGCGGAAATATCCAAAAAACAATCAAAGAAACAAATGGAGCACCCCTCAACTGTTTACCCGCAAGCACCTAATACCAATTACCTTTTAGAATACTTGCAAAATCCGGTAACGAGCGTTTCGTGTATGCGCTCTTGCCGAATTTTGCAGGAAGTATTCTTAATGGTGATTGGTATAACTCATATGTTACTGCAAAAGTTACAACTTCGTTAAAATTTTAGAAAAGACAGGACAAAACTAAACTTATGGCGTATACTCATATAAGGTATGATACCACACCGCTCACAGGAGGGCTTTCGATGAAGTTAAAATCTGTATGCTCCATATTTCTTTTGGTCGTTTTACTCAGCGCCATAGTGTCCACAGGGATCTATTTGCATGGGAACGGTTTTTTTTCGGCGGGGAATGCCAGTGGGCAAAAACTTCCTGTCATACTATACCATTCGGTATTGCCCGAAGAATACTGCTCGAAGCCGGCATACCGATATGAAACACCACTGGAGGACTTTCGTGCACAAATGCAATATTTATATGACAATGGGTACACGAGTATCGATTCAAAACAACTTGTTAGTTTTTTGTATGAAAAGAAGGACTTGCCCCCCAAGAGCATCCTTATCACCTTCGATGATGGTTTTCTAAACAATCTGGAATTTGCCTACCCTATTTTAAAGGAATTTGGGTTTCATGCGGTTGAGTACGTGATAACCTCTTACGTTGGCGAACAGGAGGAGTTATTTCAGCCAGGGACAAAACAATTCATATCGCGCGAGGGGATGGCCAGATGCGCGGATGTGTTTGAATACCAAAGTCATACATATAATTTACACCGCAAGGTTGACGGAAAGAAAAAGAATGATCCGCAGCAATCGTTGCTCACGAAAGAGACACGTGAAACGGTGTTGCAGGACATACGAAAAAGCTTGGAGCTGCCGCTGATGCGCACAGAATCCTTTGCCTACCCATACGGCGCATATAGCCAAACCGTTGTAAGTGTATTACGCGAATTAGATTTCCAGTATGCGCTTACAATAAAAAAGCAATATGTTACCCAAAACACAAATCCCCTGCTGCTCGGGCGATTCATGTTGGTTCAAGAAACCACTATGGATGAATTTGTGGAGTTTGTTTCCGGCGACTATGTTGCGCCCAAACAATAAGAAATGTTAATCTTACTCAAGACACAATACTTTTTAGGAAACTGAAAATTAAAGCAAAAAGGCATTGACAAGGTGTCCCGTTTTATGCTAACATAACTTGCACTGAAATGTGACTGCTCCGGGAAGGAAACGCCCTGTACGGAGAGATACCGAAGTGGTTATAACGGAACGGTCTTGAAAACCGTCGTGCCGCAAGGCACCGTGGGTTCGAATCCCACTCTCTCCGCCAACTAGATATTAGATTTTAGATGTTAGACAGTAGATGTGTAACGGCTAGAAGATTCTGATATCGGAGAGTGTCTACAATCTAATATCTACTATCTAACGTCTAAATTGGGAGAAGTACTCAAGTTGGTGACGAGGCGCCCCTGCTAAGGGCGTAGGTCGGGTAACCGGCGCGAGAGTTCGAGTCTCTCCTTCTCCGCCAAAGCTAAAGCCTGTAATCTCAAGGGATTGCAGGCTTTTTCCATGTCCAAAAATGGCGTATTACCCTTTAGTTTACCCTTTACAGCTATTTTGCTGCCCTGATATACCTTGGGAATAACTTGGGTATGGCTTGAGCATACGACCCTGCACGCCCGGATTTCAAATCTGATCGTTCAGGGTTTTTCATTTGCATACCAACTTTCTCAAAAATGACCGAAAGGTATCCTCAAATTGCGGACAGTTCAGTAGTACGCAAATTGCGGACAACTGAAAACTAGGGACAGCACTGTCCCAAGTTTAGTCCATGACAGTGCTGTCTCTTTGCATGGTGGTGGGTGCATCGCCTAGCACCTGATATGAGCCAGACTCACACCATCACTCAATCATTGCTTGTGGTGTCGGTCAAACCGACATCAGCACAACCCCAAATAGCCGGTACTTGTTCGCGCAATGCCTCTATAAAGCCATCGTCTTGCTCATCATCACATAACCCCCTAAGTAGAGCAGGGACAAGTCCGTTGCCTGGAACATTGTTCACAAACTCCAGCTTCCTAATGTTTTCAGCACATGGTGTGCGGATCAGTTCCATGAATGAATCTATGTTTAGCATTTCTCTGCTCGCGTCCTCAAAGGTAACCTCAATCAGCAGCTTGCGCCGCACCTTTTCCTCAAGCCGCTTGATCCGGGCAAGTAAGTTTCCGGCAGTTGTCATATGAATCATACCCTTTCTATTTTTGTTCTGTAATCAGCCGCTCAAGCTCATCGATCCTGCGCTGCTGGTCGTCTGTGCGTATCGCGCCCAGAATGGCGTTGCAGGCCATTATAATGCTGTTGGCTGTCTTAGCATCCAATTCACCGTTAAGCGTCATATTGGCAATTCTGGAGATTGCTCGGCGCACCTCTTCCGGCGTGGAAAGTTTAATTCGCATTCTCTTCATGATATACCTCCATATCAACAAGAGCGCACAGCTGCCGCCATGCGCCCCTTGCCGGTGTGTTACGTTGTCATCTGGAGGTACAGCGCCTTTTGTTTGTGTTCAAGGACGAAAGCGTCATAGACACAACGTCCCTCTACCAAGCTGCCGGAAATGCCGGGCGGGTCTTGATGCACCTTGTAGTCCTCCAGTTTGGCGGGTGCTACAGTTGCGCATGGATGGGCAATCATGAAGCCGAACTTCGCCGGTAGACGGTTCGTGGGCACTCGCATAACGGCCATGCCGTCCACATTGGCGATCACTCCGCGAATGCGCATATCATTTCCGATATCTGTTTCCATGATGATATCCTTGCACTTTTTCATGAGCAAGTAAGTATCGGGGGTCACCATCAGTACTCGCCCTGTGTCCGGCACTTCCGCAGTGTCCAACACATTAGAGCCGCTGATAATTTGATCGTAAACATTGGTTGCCGTCAGAGCCACTGCTGCCGGTTTTGTTCCCGCCTTTTCACACATCTGTTGAAATACCCATGCGTCAACTTCCGGGACGACTACTTGCCGAATCTGGCGCGCCAGCGCGGAAGCTGCCTGTAGTTGCATGGCTGTCTCGTCCGTGTCGAGCTTGTCAATGGCAAACGTAAAGCTCCTATCCTTAGATAGTGTGAAGCTTTCTGTTGTTGCGTCCATCTCCTGCACAGCCCCGTAGCGGCTCCAGTTGCCATCCGATGCACCGGAGCGCCCATAATCGTGCATGTCTGCCGTTCCGATCTTATAAATCTTCACACCATGCGCACCCTGGAAGTCAAAGTCTTGGCTCGTGAGCAGCGACTTCTTGCTTTCGGTGGTGAAAATCTCATCAGTATAGGGTAAATATTTAATTGTAAGGTCAATTGCCATTATTCATTCTCCTGTCTACTCCAGGCCCATTGCTCGGCGTATTCCATCCCCGCCTGCACCCAGCGGCGTGCCATGCGCCGCGCCGGTGTCCACTCTCACGGGGTTGGACTCTTGCGGCAATGAGCCGCTTCTTATTTTTGGTTCAATCAATTCAAGTGCCCTTGAAAAGGCTTCCGGTGTGCTGGTGTTCAAAGCGTCCAGAATGTCAACGGAAAGCCCTTTCTTTGCAATGGTCTCCCTTGCTTCTATCAGGAACTCGCGCCTGTTAAGCTCTGCCTCTCTCTGGGAAGCATCGGCTTCTGTCTTTGCTTTTTCTGTACGGAGCCGCTCCTGCACAATGCGGTTCACATCAGCTTGTGTAAAGGTCTTTTCCGTTGTTTCCGGCGTATCGTTTCCGCCATTATTGGCGCTGTTTATTTCATTGCTCATTGCTAATACTCCCTTCTTGCTGCAGCACTATGTCCGCTGTCGCCTCTGGTGGGCTGGTGGTGTCTGGCTGCGTAGGATTGCTCCTGTCGTAAAGGCGCTTGTAAGCCTCCTTCACTTTTTCCCGCTGAGATTCCTTGCCGTCAAGATAACCGTGCCGATAGATCATTGCCGCGATTTTGAACGGAGAGTAGCCCTGTGAACGCATTGTTTCCGATAGAGTTTAGCAGGGCTTTGTCCAGATTCCTTAGGTCTCTCATGTTTTCCTCCATTTAACGCCCTGAGTGGGCTTGATATAGCAAAAAGGGCGTGAGAACAGCTCTAAACTGTTTCCCACGCCCTTGAAAGGCTTCCCTGCGGTGATACAGAGGGTACTCACGCCCTATTTACTTATTCAGTATACTAAATTTTAGGGGGTGTGTCAAGCGTTTTCCTATATTTCACAAGGGTTTTCAGCCTTTTTAAGTGGTGTTTTTAAACTGTACCCTATAAACCGGACAGCCCCGGTTTTCAGAACCCTATAAACCAGACGAAGCGGTTTACAAAAACCCCGCACCCCGGACAGGAGAGTTTTGAAAACCCTTTGAATCGGGCAATGCGGGTTTTGACCTCC
>JAVBPP010000115.1:0-26540 GCA_031549535.1 Oscillospiraceae bacterium | reverse complement strand
CGCAAACCAATTACGCCGCTCATGTCGCTCCTCAGCGTTGCACTATCCTGCGTAATGGTAAAGCCCTTTTACTATAGCTGATATCCTTTGATTTTGGAAGAGCAAAAACCCATGTTGTCCTTGACACGGGGTACACTTTATATAAAAGGAGGGCGTGTGTTACCATGCGAGCAGTTATCACAGTAGTCGGCAAAGATATGGTCGGCATCCTTGCGGCGGTTTCAGCGGCCTGCGCGGAGCAAAATGTCAATGTTGCGGAGGTTTCTCAATCAATCTTGCAAGATATGTTTTGCATGATTATGCTGGTGGATGTCAGCGCGTGTAAAATGCCGCTGGCGGCGTTTTCGGACTACATGCGCGAGTTGGGGCAAAAACGTGCCCTGCAAATCCATGTGATGCACGAAGATGTGTTCGAAGCGATGCATAGCATTTGATTTATAGACTCCGGAAAATTAGAATTGCAGGTGAAATACCTCCTATGCAAAACACAAGAAACATTCTCGAAACGATTCAGATGATTCAGCAGGAAAATCTGGATATCCGCACAATTACCATGGGTATTTCACTCCTGGACTGCTGTGCGGAGGATATCGGGCGCTCCTGTGACAAGATATATGAAAAAATTACACGCCTGGCGGAAAAATTGGTGGTGACCGGGGAAGCAATCAGCAAGGAATACGGTATTCCTATCATCAACAAGCGCATTGCCGTGACCCCTGTTGCCATGCTGTTGGCAAGCTCCGGCGGCGACCCGATACGTTACGCAAAAACCTTGGAACGTGCGGCGCAGGCCGTGGGCGTCAACTTCCTAGGCGGTTATTCCGCGCTGGTACATAAGGGCTTTGCGGCAGGGGATGAGGCGCTCATTCGCAGCATCCCGGAGGCCTTAAGCGTCACGGAGCATGTCTGCTCCAGCGTCAACATCGGTTCCACCAAGGCGGGCATTCATATGGACGCCGTGCGCCTAATGGGGCACATCATAAAGCAAGCAGCCCTTCTCACACAGGCGAACAACTGCATGGGGGCCGCCAAGCTGGTGGTGTTTTGCAACGCGCCGGAGGATAACCCCTTTATGGCGGGCGCGTTCCACGGCGCAGGGGAACCGGATTGCGTCATCAACGTGGGCGTTTCCGGCCCGGGTGTGGTGCGCAGTGCGCTGCAGAAGATACCGGAAGGTGACTTGAGCGATGTTGCGGACACAGTGAAAAAGACGGCCTTTAAAATAACGCGCATGGGGCAGCTTGTTGCAACTGAGGCGGCAAAGCGCTTGGGCGTTCCGTTTGGTATCGTGGACCTTTCCCTCGCGCCGACTCCGGCTGTGGGGGATAGTGTTGCGCACATTTTGGAGGAAATGGGTCTGGAAAGCTGCGGCGCTTATGGCACAACGGCGGCGCTTGCCCTGCTCAATGACGCGGTGAAGAAAGGCGGAACTATGGCGTCTTCCCATGTCGGCGGCCTTTCCGGCGCATTTATTCCCGTCACAGAGGATGCGGGCATGGTTGCGGCGGTTCGCTGCGGCAGCTTGAGTCTGGAAAAGCTGGAGGCCATGACGGCAGTGTGCTCCGTTGGGCTGGATATGATTGTGGTTCCCGGTGACACAAGCCAGGAAATTCTCGCGGCGATACTTGCGGACGAAGCGGCCATTGGCATGGTCAATAACAAAACCACGGCGGTGCGCCTCATCCCTGCCATAGGCAAAGGGGTGGGGGAGGAGCTGAACTTTGGCGGTCTGCTCGGCGCCGGCCCTGTGATGCATGTCAATACGGCGTCCCCTGCGAAGTTTATTGCGCGCGGCGGCAGGATTCCCGCGCCGATACATAGCCTGCGTAATTGAGATGGAACGATTGACACATCCCTTTCCGCCGGTATTTGCACAGGATTCGGCTATCTTGATTCTGGGTAGTTTTCCCTCCCCCCAATCCCGGGCGCAGGGCTTTTATTATGGCCACGAACAAAACCGCTTTTGGCCTTTGCTTGCGGATTTACTGGAGGAGCCGCTGCCGGAGAGCATTGCGGAGAAGAAGAATCTTCTGCTGCATAGGCGCATAGCCCTGTGGGATGTGCTGGAGCGCTGTGACATTCAAGGCGCTTCGGATGCCAGCATACGCGGCGCGGTGGTGAACGATTTTCGCCCCCTGCTGCAAAACACAACGATTACGCGCGTTTACACCAACGGAACAACGGCGTTTCGTCTATATGAGCGGCATGCCCGCGCTTCAACCGGGCTGGATGCAGTTTGTCTGCCGTCCACCAGCCCCGCAAACTGCCGTGTGCCTTATGAACAGCTGCGCAGGGCTTGGCAGCTTGCCTTGTTTGAAAGGGAGTAAAGTAATATGAAGTTGGCTCTGACCGGAGCGAAGGGACAATTGGGACAGGCTGTGCTGCGGCTTTGCGAACAGCGTGGCATTGCCGTTGCAGCCGTGGATTTGCCGGAGCTGGATATCAGCGATTGCGCGCAGGTGCAGCGCTTTGTGGAGGATACAAAGCCGCAGGCTCTGTTGCACTGCGCTGCCTATACAGCGGTGGAGCAGGCGGAGGATGACGCCGCCCGCTGCTTTGCCGTCAATGAACAGGGCACGGTGCACACCGCCCGCGCCTGTGAGAGAATGGGTGCACAGTTTCTTTATGTGAGCACAGATTATGTGTTCGGCGGCAGTGGCACACAGCAGCAGGAGGTGGACGACCCGAAGGCCCCCTTAAACGTCTACGGCGCATCCAAGCTTGCGGGGGAGAGGGCCGCGCTGGAATGTTGCTCCAAGGCCTGCATTGTACGCACCTCCTGGCTTTACGGGGAGGGCGGCAATCACTTTGTCGGCAGCATCTTGAAAAAGGCGGAGCAGCAGGAGGAGATTCCTGTTGTGGCGGATCAGGTCGGCTCCCCTACATATACGCGGGACTTGGCGGAGCTGTTGCTTACGCTTGCGCAACATGGAACATGCGGCGTGTTCCATGCCACCAATGAGGGATTTTGTTCCTGGGAAGAATTTGCGCGGGAGGTTTTACGCCTTTCCGCCTCACACGCGTACACGCTCCCGGTTGCGGCGGCCAATTACCCTACCAGGGCAAAGCGCCCGGCGAATTCGCGCCTGTCCAAGGCCTCGCTGGATGAGGCAGGGCTCTCGCGATTGCCCGCTTGGCAGGATGCGCTTGGCAGATATTTGCAAAACTTGCAACAGACTTGATTTTTTCATAAATCCGGTATATAATAGATTTGTAACCGTTTTGTAATCTTTGTAACCATTTGTGATATTTAATCCGAGGAGAAAGAGGCCATGACAGCGAAGCATCAAGACCCGCACGAAAAACCGGTCGGCTTTCTGGATAAACTGGAAGCCGAGGTTGAACAGGAATATGACGAACTGCTGGCTGATGAGCAGTTTGATGAAATTTATGAATTTTTAAAACAATCTGCAACAGGACGCGGCGCAAGTGAAGAAAAGCAGGGAGCCGAGGCGACTCAGAACGAGATTTTTTCGCTGATTGAGGAGGCGGCGGCGCTCAAGCAAGAGCAGCTGGACATTGCCTTTTCAACCGGTGACCAGGAGCAGGCGCTTTCGATTATCAATGAAGCGCTTGCGGAATATGCGCTGCAGGAAACGCCGCGCCCGGCACCGCCCGAGCCGCTCAAACAAACCACCGAAAAGGAAGCACCCAAAGGGCTTGCCGATTATGCGATTCGTTCGGTTTATACGGCCGTTGCCTCCCTGGGCGCAATGGGCTACCGCCTGTTTCAGGGCCTGCTGCGGCTGTTAAAAAAGCTGTTTGTTCGTCCGCTTGTGATGCTCCAAACGTTCTTGCGCTTGGTTTGGCTGATGGTGGATTCCTTTGTGTTGCGTTCGCTGCACAGTTTTTCGCAGGAGCGCAGGGATTACCATTATGAGCTGCGCAATGCCTGGCGGGAGGCCAAGGCGGGCAAACAAAAACGGCGTATCATGTTGCGTGCGTTTTTCCGCTCCACCGCGCGGCATAAGCGCCTGTATTTTAGTGTTGTCAACACCCTGCTGCCTCTGGGTGCCATGGCGGTGCTGCTGTTTACGGTGCATTATTGGGGCGGAATGACCTTCGCCCTGCAGGTGACCTATAACAATCGGGAAATTGGCTATATTTCAGATGAGGCTGTGTATGCGCAAGCGAAAGAGCTGGCGAATGAACGCATTTCCATCGGCAGCAACGCCGCCAAGCAGGAAACACAGAGCATTCAAAACGCCAATTATGCCTTGAAGCTCGTGACCTTGAACAAGCTGAACGATGCCCCTACGATTTGTGACAGGCTGATTGAGAATTCCGAACAGAATTTAACCAATGCCTGCGGTATCTATGTGGATAATGAATTTGTCTGCTCCGTGAAAAACCGAGCGGACGCGGAGAATGTGTTTGCGACCTATCTGGAACCCTTTCAAAAGAGAACCACGGATAAAAATGCCTTTGTGGCTTTTGTGGAAAACATTGAATACCGCCCCGGCCTGTATCCGGACGACCCGCAGAGCATGTGGGACGCTTCCCAGCTTTCCAAGCGCCTTGTAACGCCGAAGGTCGGCAAGCAGACCTATGTTGCAACTGAGGACGATACGGACTATGATATTGCCCGCAAACACGGCTTAACGGAAACGCAGCTGCAGGCGCTCAACCCGCAAATGGGTAAATATGTGCATCCGGGCGATGAATTTGTCGTTTCCACTCAAGTGAATTTTGTGCAGGTGAAAACCATTCGCACAGAAAACCGTGAGGTGAATATTGGCTATACCACCGAAAAGGTCAATAACGGCTCCATGTTCCAAGGGGATAACCGCACTGTGCGCAAGGGCGAAAACGGCGTGCAGCGCGTTACGGAAATGGTGACCTATATTGATAACCGGCGTGTCTCCGTGCAGGAAGTTTCCCGCACCATTGTGAAGGAACCTGTTTCCGCGAAAGTGGAGGTGGGCACAAAATCCACCAAGGTTTACGGCTATGGCGGCGGTTCTTACAATTATTCTTCCAAGGGCTTTGTTTGGCCCGCGCCGAATTGCCACACCATCAGCTCCCGCTTTGGCTATCGCAGCTTGGGCTACCACAGGGGTGTGGACTTGATTCGCTCCGGCGGCCATTCCTCCGGCGCACTGATTGTTGCCTCGCGCGACGGCGTTGTGGAACAGGCCACTTACAGCGGCAGCTATGGTTATATGGTGCTCATCAACCACGGCGACGGTTATCAAACACGTTACGCGCACATGCTCAGCGGCTCCACCAGTGTTTCAGCCGGGCAGCGCGTTTCTGCCGGTCAGGCCATCGGCCGCGTGGGCAACACAGGCCGCTCCACCGGGCCGCACCTGCATTTTGAGGTAATTTACCGCGGTTCCCTGCAAAATCCGCTGAACTATATTAAATAAAAGTCTGATTATCTGCCATACTAATAATACATTTATTAGTATGAGAGGATGACGAAAATGGCAAAGGCAGGCATGCGCCGCCCCGACCCAAAGGAGCCGCACGGAACAGAAAGCAACCGTAAATCCCACTTCCCCAAAAATGAACAGAAGCCGGTGGAGGAGCTTTCCGGAAAGGTGAAAAGCGGTAAGAAAAAAGCAAAACCTAAATAAGATATATGGAGTGGAACGTTTATGAAACTCAGACCCTATCTGACCTATAACGGCGATTGCGCCGAGGCTGTCGCACTGTATCAGCGTGCGTTTGGCTGCGAGCCCTTGCAGATGCTGCGTTTTGGCGAAATGCCGCCCAACCCCGCTTTTCCTATGCCGGAGGGTTTTGCGCAGCGCGTTATGCAGGTAACCATGCAGTTCGGTGATGATTTTATTCGCATGTCTGACTGCGGCCCGGGGCAGCAACTGAACGACCCGGAAAGTGAGCGCCTTTCCATCGCGGTGGAGGCGAGCGTTGACGAGGTGCAAAAAGCCTTTGCCGTTTTGGCGCAGGAAGGCCGGGTGGGCATTCCTCTCGCTGAAACCTTCTATTCCCCCTGCGCAGGTGTGGTGTTTGATAAATTTGGCGTTATGTGGAATTTTGTTGCGCAGAAATAATTCGTCCCGGTTTATCATATACATGCAGTATCTTGAACAGATGAGGTTCGTGCAACATGACCCATTCGCGCAAGCTGCTGCTCAATACGCTTATCTTAACGCTGATGTCCTTTCTAATGCGGACTATCGGCGTTTCTTTTCATGTTTATCTCACGAATAAGATTGGGGCGGCGGGCATTGGCCTGTTTCAGCTGGTGATGACGGTTTATGGCTTGGCCGTTACGGTCGGCACGGCGGGTGTGCGCCTTTCGGCAACCCGGCTGGCGGTGGAGCAAAGCGCTGCAGGGAAATCGCCTGCCCGAGCGCTGCGTTTTTGCATGGGCTACGGGCTGCTGCTGGGTTTGTTTGCGGCGCTATGCCTGTTTTTCGGCGCAGATTTGGCAAGCCGCTACTGGTTGCAGGATTTACGCGCCGCGTCCTCCCTGCGCATTTTGGCGCTTAGTCTGCCGCCGATTGCGGTTTCTGCCGCCTTGGGCGGTTATTTTACTGCCGCGCGCGAAATTCCGCGCTTTTCTCTGGTAAATTTGATGGAGCAGGGGGGCAAAGATATCCATTGTTGTGCTGGCCTTCCGCGCATTGGCGAACCCGGGGCTGGAGCAGGCGAGCTGCGTGATTGTCAGCGGTATCACAGCTGCAGAATATGTCTCCTGTCTGCTTGGCTTTTTGCTTTACTGCTGGTTGAACAAAAAACAAGAGCAGCGCAAGAAGGGGCAGGGATCGGTGATGCGCCGCCTCATGCGCATTGCCCTGCCGGACGGTGTCGGCTCCGTTGCCCGTTCAATTCTGCTGACGGTGGAGCACCTGTTAATTCCAATCGGCTTTCGTAAATCCGGCGCAAGCGCGCAGACCTCCATGGCGACCTACGGCGTGATTCACGGCATGACCCTGCAGCTTCTGCTTTACCCCTCCGCTCTGTTAACCTCTCTTTCCAGCCTGCTTGTTCCGGAGTTGGCGGAGCAGCATGCGCAAAAAAACAACACACGCATCGCCTTGATAACGGCGCGTGTGCTGAAAATGACCATGCTCTTCGCGGTGGGGACAGCGGGGATACTCTATGCCTATGCAACCCCCTTGAGTATGCGTGTTTACGGGAATGCGGACGCGGCGGAGTATATCCGCCTGCTTGCCCCTTTGATTCCGGTGATGTATTTGGACATGACAGTGGACGGAATTCTAAAGGGGCTGGACCAGCAATTCTACTCCATGCGCTATAATTTGCTGGATTCCGGCCTGTGTGTATTGCTGGTTTACCTGTTGATTCCGCGTTACGGTGTAAAGGGGTATATCTTTATCCTCTTTGCCAGTGAGATATTGAATTTCTACCTAAGTATTGGCCGCCTGATTCGGGTGACGCAGGTGAAATTGGAGCTGATGGAGGGCGTGGTGCAGCCTCTGTTTTGTGTTTTAGCCGCGTTTTTCATGGTGCGGCTTGCCTTCGGGAATCTGGGAGCCGCGCTGGGGGAGACGGGTTCTCTTGTGCTTTGGATTGGGCTCAATGCAGCCATATATCTCTGCTTCCTGCGCTGGGTAGGTAGCTTAACGCGCGCGGATACGCAGTGGATACAGGGCCTTTTATCAAGAAATAAAACGAAAACGCTAGGCGTTCAAACAAAACTCCAGAACAAAGCGGCAAAGCCCCGCTCATAACAGCATTGCTATGAATTCCATAGATATTAAAGGGCAACGGATTGCAGTGCTGCTGTTTCGTCCTCCTCGGGGGGCAACAGTTCCGAGGCGATGCGGCGCACATCGATGCGGTCATAAAACACCTTGAATCTCACGCCTGCGCGGGCCGTTTTGCCGCAGCGGGGGCAGTCATATTCGGCGCGAAAATATTGATTGGAATATTTCCAGTTGCTGCGCTGCACGGTGTCCGCCGCGCCGCAAAAAATACACTCATAGTGGAATTCACGTTTATCCACCTTGGGGTTGTTAATATCGCTCAGCACATGCACCTTAAAGCGCAACCTCGCGTAAAAACTGGCATTGCAAACATGGATGTAGGGCGCAAGCAGGGTTTCATCAAACACTCTGCGCAGGCATTCCGCGCTTAGGCGGCTGTCATCCAGCGCGCGGTGGGCGGCATATTGTTCCGGCGCAATGCCAAGCCGCTCCGCGGCTCCCAAAAGGCTGATTTGATTGTTGTTTTCCAAGTGCAGGCGGCTTTGCACGGCGAGCTGCAGGTCAGCGTAACGCTGAATGAACGGCAGCGTATCCAGCCGATTGAAATAACGGTAGTTATCCAGCAATACACGGATATCGCCGTCCCCCCAGCTGAGCAAAACGTGCGGCTCACTGCCCACCCATTTTCGAAAAGCCGATGCAGCCTTGGAAAACTCCATGCCCTGCGCCAACTCTTCCGGTGTAATATTGGTTAGCTCCACGACACTGCTGCGCAGCTTTTTGCTCAGCTGTGCGCATAATACGACGTGAAAACAGTCCGTCTGTTCCAGTCTTTCGTTCAGACGGACTGCGCCGATTTCAATGATTTCATTGATGGGATGCTTGAGCTTTTTTGAATAGGTATTATTCCATTCCAGGTCTAAGACAATATATTGCATCTGTGCTTACCAACCTAAAGTGTGTAAAAATGCACGGCTTTCGCGGACGCTGTCCAGCCGTGTCATGCCCGGGGCAGGTTCGTCCTGCTCCACGACCACCCAGGCTGCGCCCGCCTCCTCAGAGGCCGCCAGCAGGGACGGAATATCCTGCAGCCCCGCGCCCAGCGGACGGAAGCCAAACAATTCTTCCTGCTGCTCCTTGCCGTCATCATCCAGGCCGATGAGGGCGTATAGCTTTTCGGGCTTTTTATCGCCCTTCATAAAATAATCCTTCAAATGCACCACGGGCGCACGGCCTTGATACGAGCGCACATAGTCCGCCGGATTCAACCCCGCCACCTTTACCCAGCAGCAGTCAATTTCTGTTTGTAGCAGGGCGGTATCCACAGAGCGGTACAACACATCCAGCCCATAGTTACCATTGAGTGAAACAAACTCAAAATCATGGTTGTGATACAGCAGCGTTAGGCCGTTCACCCGGGCGTGCTCGCCCAAAATGCGGATTTGGGTCACGGTTTTTTCAAAATCCACCGCGCCCGGACGGCGCTCCTCGGTGACATAGGGGATGGCAATGTAAGAACAACCGATTTCCCGGTAGAGTGCAAAGACGCCCTGCGGGTTTTGCAGCATCTCGTCCAGCGGCACATGGGCGGAAACAGCCTTCAGCCCAAGTTCCGCAAGCAGCGCCTTCATTTCCTTTGCGCTGTAACCAAACAAGCCTGCAAATTCCACGCCCTGGTAACCCATATCTTTGATTGCCCGCAGGGTGCCGCGGACATCCTGTTGCATTTCATCCCGCACGGAATAGAGCTGTACTGCTACGGGTAACGCCATAATCCATCATTCCTTCCCAATTTATACCAATCACCTTTTGCAGGGAGTATTCTGAATGGTGATTGGTGTTAATATGCCTCAAATTTACTGATTGTTGCAAAGCAACGGGTCTGCTCAATTACGAGTTTGATGCGCTGCATGCGCTGCTCGGGGAAGCGGCAGATGCGCTTGTGGCCAATGACGGTTTCACTCGCCAGCTTTTTCCACTTCCCACCGATTTCCGCATAGAGAGAGAATTTTTCAATTTGCTGCCCGGTGCGGATATGTTCGCCTAAAACGATTTTATCGATGTCGTAGTCGTCCCCCAAATCCAGAATCAGCTCGGCGTTTTCCGGGTTTTCACCGGAATGCCAATATTCCTCCGGGTCGTTTGAAAGCGCCATTTGCCCCCGGTGCTCCGGATCCAAGCGGCAACTGTCCGTAATCACAGAACCTTCCGCGAGGTTTTCGTTAAAATCAATCCGCAGCTGCGCACCCAGGGAGCGCAGGGTCTCCTCGTCCCGCTCAGCGATTAAACCATCCTTATCAGGCGGGATATTCAGCAGCAGGCTCGCGTTTGCGCCCACAGAGCTGTAATAAAATTCCCGCAGCTTGGACAGGGGCTTTACGCTGATATCCTCGCTTTTATGGTAAAACCAACCCGGACGAATGGAAACATCCACCTCCGCAGGGTACCAAATGAGCTTTTCCGCCTTTTTAATCGCCTTGCGGCTGCCGATATCCAAAACCATGTGATTGACCTTTTTGGGCGGCTTATGCTCACTCTGCTGAGACTCTGCCTGAATGCGGTCATAATCGCTGTAATAATAGGGGACAACGCTCCACTCGCTTTTTCTGCAAACCCCGGCTTCATTGCCGCACCAGCGCACATCAGGGCCGCAAATGGAAATGACGGCGTCCGGCTGCAGCTCGCGGATGAGGGTGAAATAACCCTTCCAGTCATATTCCTGCTTGCGCCCGTTTTTGCCCTCGCCGCAGGCACCGTCAAACCAAACACAGAACAGATCGCCGTAATGGGTGCAAAGCTCTGTGAGCTGATTCATGAAAAATTTGTTATAGGCCTCGCCCTCGCCGTAGCGCGCGTCATGCATATCCCAGGGGGAGAGGTAAACGCCGAATTTCAGCCCATATTTTCGGCAGGCGTCGGCAAGCTCGCGCACAACGTCGCCCTTGCCCTCCTTCCAGGGACTGAATTTCACGGAATGGTCCGTATAAGCGCTGGGGAACAGGCAAAAGCCATCGTGGTGCTTCGCGGTCAGAATCACCGCGCGCATGCCCGCCGCCTTGATCACCGAAACCCACTGCTCCGCGTCCAGCTTTGCGGGGTTAAAAATTTCCGGATCCTCGTTACCGCTGCCCCATTCGGAACCCGAAAACGTGTTGATGCCAAAGTGGATGAAGGCATAAAATTCCAGCGCCTGCCATTGCAGCTGGCGCTCACTGGGCACAATGGAGGCCGCGTAGCGAATCAGTTCGTCCTGTTTCATTGCCATAACCATTCCCTTCAGATAAAGCGTAGTTGATGTCAATAAGAATACCATAGAGCGGGCGAAATGTAAACAGGTTGGAGGAGGGACTTTTCATAAGGCTGACTGGTATGATATGGAATTAGTATTACAAATCCATTGTGTCATACCCGGGCCCGCCGTCGCAGTCGGTCTTTCTATAAACCCGAATTGCTCATAAAAACTGACTCGGTCTTTTGCGGAAATTAAGCTCACTTTAATCCCGCCGGTTACGGACAACGTATGTAAGTATGCCATGACTTTCGTCATCATTGTTTTGCCGATGCCTTGCCCCTGAAAGGCGGGCTGCACGATTACATCCATAACCAGCGCTTGCAGTCCGTCATGCATGACCCGCGCCATGCCAACCGTTTTGCCGTCCGCCTGTGCGACTGCAACTGTAATGAAATCAGAACGCTCCAGCGCCATGTGTATCCGTTCCGGCTTGCAGGTTCCCCAGCCGACGGCCTCATGCAGCATGTTGTAATCCTCGACGGAAATGCGGTCGGTATATGCGATTCCGGAATCTTTTTTCAGCCACAACAGCGTCTCCCCATGCGTACTTGTCAGCGTAATTTGCTTTTCAAAGTCCGCCTTCAGTGCCGCCAATCCCGCCACATAATCCTGCTCCGCAAGTAACCGGAACATGGAGAATCCCTTTTCTTCCACCAACCGGACAAAATCCTCTGTTATGGGGGCAGCGCTTTGTGCATCAGTCGTCACAGTTTTATGTACGCAGAGCCCTGCCGCTTCCGCGGCGTGGATAATCTCCGGAATATCCGGATACCGGCTACGCTCTACGGCCACCGTTGTGGGGAAATAATGGGTCCAGAACCTTGTCGCAAGCTGCTCGTGCGATTCCGTGAGAATGCAGACAAGCCCGCCGGGCTTCAATACACGCATAAACTCGGTAAACATCGCGTTTACATCCGGAACATGGTGAATCACATCGGTCATATAGACGAAGTCGAAAAAACCGTCGGCAAACGGAATGCCGGTATGATCGCCTTTCCGTGCGTCAACGCCTTTGGCGACCGCCTTTTCCCGCATGCCGTCCGATGGCTCTACGCCATAAACGGCCGCAGTAGTCATCTTCCCCAGGGCGAAGGCAAAATTTCCTGTGCCGCAGCCAAAATCCAGGATTTTCTTTCCGTCAAGCGCCAACTCTGCGGCAAAGCGATTGACGATATCCATGTTTGCGCTTCTGCTAAGGTCGTATTGTTCCGCAAGGGCATTGTAATCTATAGACATGTTGATTCCTCCACGTTATAATCAATTAAATCCAATTCATAAAACAGCTCTGCAAATTCGTTTTGGTTATATTGTTCGATTCGTCGGAAACGGTGTTTTTCAATTAAGTGGCGTGACGCCGTCCTGTCCTGCCGTGTGTCCAGCCTTATGAGGCAAAACCCGGACCTTTTCGCAAAATCCAGCGCACTGTTAAAAAGGAGTCCGCCGTGCCCCCTGCCTTGATAATCCGGCAGAACATACAGTCTCTTCATCTCACAGACGGTGTCTGTCATTCTGCGCACCGCAATCGTTCCGATTAGCATATCACCGTCATACAAACATCGGAACGTGCCGCCCCGCAAATAGACCGCGCCGATATGCATGAGATCGGCGTGCCGTTCACAGGGCTCCCAATCCCAGCCCAACCCCGCAAAGCACTTTTGATAAAAGCGCTCCACGTCATTTTGAAATGCATCCGTATACATTGTTAGCCTCAACATGTTGGTGGCCTCCCTAAAAAACAAACAAGCGGTTGGAATCCATCTTTGGACTCCAACCGCTTGTTTCAAATACAGTATCCGCGATACTACGATTTGATACACGGCGGCAAAAGCCCGTTTGCGGTTAAAGCAATACGAACTCGGCGCGTGCAGCACGGTATGCATGTTTGTGTATGCGCCATGGCTTTTGCCTCCTTTATTATTGGTAAGCCATATTATGCCGCGCTTTTGCAGCATTGTCAAGTGGCTTATTTCCCAAAAAACCATCCCTGCTCGCGCCGGGCTTTTAGCTGTTTTGCTCCCTCTCCTCTGCCGGTTTGCTCCAGGCGTTCGCAATAGGATTCCAGACGGCCTTTCGCATGGAACGGAGCGCCCTCCCGCAGAACAGTCCAGAGCGGGTCAATCTGACTTTGGGAAACGGCCATTAGGTCGTCATGCCAATCCAGCAGATATTTTGCCGCTTTTTGGCAGAGCTCCGGCTGTTCTTTGCAGAGATTCGTTTGCTCATAGGGGTCATCTTTCAGGTTAAAGAGCATCTCCTTGTCAAACAGATGTAAGCCGTCATGATAGCTACGCATATAGAGCCAATCGTCAAAACGCACCGTGCGCTGGCAGACATGTGCCATCTGCGAGAGAACGAGATACTCCCGCCCGCAGGATGTTTGCTCCGTGAACGCCGCCGCAAAGCTCTCACCGTCCCAATTCGCATACCCGTCCACGTCCAGCAATTCCGCCACAGTCGGCGCAAGGTCGAGATTATAGTGCAGCCCACCGAGCATTCTGCCGCCCTGTATCCCTGGCCACTTGACAATCATCGGGATATGGCAGGTGGCATGGTCGGCCGTGGCATGCTCCGCGTAGATGCCCAGTTCCCCCATGTTTTCGCCGTGATCGGAGGTGATGAGAATCGCCGTATCCTCGTAAATCCCATATTCTCGCAGTTTGTCAAATACCTGCCCCAAAAGCGTATCGGCATAGCGAATGCCGCAGTCGTAGCCGTCAAAAATTCGCTTTACGCCGGCCAAATCCTGCGCACTGCCGGGTTGGCGGGGATAGAGGGGATTGTTTTCTCCGTTATACATATTCAATTCATGGAGGCTGTGCGGGCCGACATGGCGCAGATGCTCCTGCAGCACATCCTCGCTGATCCAGTCCGCCGCAGGGTCATCCGCAAAGGGATTCCCGAACGCGGCCGGCGCACGGTAGGGCGTGTGCGGATCCCAGAGATGCAGGTGCAAAAACCAGTCATCCCGGTTTTTGTTGCGTTCCAGCCAATCCAACGCAACAGGTAAAACACGTTCGCCCGACTCCACCCCGCAGCAGCCGACATTGTGTGTTTCGTGAAAGCCGCTGTTGAACCACTGCGAGGAATGGCGCTCCGCAAAGGTACTGATAGACGCGGTATACATGCCCGCTTTGCGGAACACATGCCAGAGATTGTTTTCGTCCGCCTCATCCCGGAAATCGCGCGTTTCGCCGAGGTAGCGTTTGTCCGCGCAGGTGCCGCCGTGCCCCACCGCGCCGTGGCGCAGGCCAAACGTCCCGCTGACCAGGCTCGCGCGTGACGGCAGGCAGGGCGCGTCGGCACAGTAATAGTCCCGGAACACAACTCCCTCCCGCGCAATTTCGTCGATGCACGGAGTGGTGTTCCGGCCATAGCCGTAACAACCCATATGATCCGGCCGCAGGGTGTCGATGTCAATAAAGAGGATGTTCATGCTCGCCAGCTCCTTTTTAATTGGAAGGGGAGTGTTATTGCTATTGTTAAGCACCGAAGTAATAGTAGCATATTCACACCTTGCATGCAATTATTGCTCCGCTGATTAAACCTTGCGCATCACGGGTAGTCTTTTCACCGCCATGCAGCGTCAAAAAGCCTCGGAATACGAAAGTATTCCTGCGTTTTTTTCCTTGCCTAACAATGAAAATCCTTACCCCTGATTACGCAAGGCTTAATCAGCGGAGCAATTAGTCCCGATCACCCCTCTTGTATTTCTTCCTAAAAATGGTATACTATGCATATCTAGCACCAATCCCCTTA
Source organism: Oscillospiraceae bacterium (assembly GCA_031549535.1). Classification (GTDB taxonomy): domain Bacteria; phylum Bacillota; class Clostridia; order Oscillospirales; family Acutalibacteraceae; genus JAVBPP01. The sequence goes on along the minus strand of JAVBPP010000115.1, from coordinate 11,852 downwards.
GATGGGGATTGGTGAAACATCGGGAGGAACATCCATGCCAAAAGAAAAATTTTATATCACCACCGCCATCGCTTACACCTCCAAAAAGCCGCATGTGGGCAACTCCTATGAAATCGTGTTGACCGATGCGATTGCGCGGTATAAGCGCATGCAGGGGTATGATGTGTTCTTCCTGACCGGAACAGATGAGCATGGGCAGAAGATTGAGGAATCCGCCAAGGAGGCGGGTGTTACGCCCAAGGAATATGTGGACAAGGTAGCCGGAGAAATCCGGACTATTTGCGATTTGCTGAACACCACCTACGATAAATTCATTCGCACCACGGACGATTATCACGAAAAGGCCGTGCAGAAGATTTTCAAAAAGCTGTATGAGCAGGGCGATATCTATAAAGATCAATACGAGGGCAAGTACTGCGTGCCTTGCGAGAGCTTTTTCACAGAGTCCCAGCTGGTGGACGGCAAATGCCCGGATTGTGGCCGCGCGGTTGTGCAAAGCAGCGAGGAGGCATATTTCCTGCGCCTTTCCAAATACCAACAACGTTTGGAAGAGCACATCGAGACGCATCCGGATTTTATTTTTCCCGAGAGCCGCAAAAAGGAGATGCTCAATAACTTCATTAAGCCCGGCTTGCAAGATTTGTGCGTTTCCCGCAGCAGTTTCACTTGGGGCGTGCCGGTGGATTTTGATCCCGGCCACGTGGTCTATGTCTGGATTGACGCGCTCTCCAACTATATCACCGCGCTGGATTACAGCGTGGATACGAAGGGTGAACTCTACACCAAATTCTGGCCTGCGGATGCACATATCATCGGCAAGGACATCCTGCGCTTTCATACAATTTACTGGCCGATTATGCTCATGGCGCTGGGGGAGGAACTGCCGAAAAAAATCTTTGGCCACCCCTGGATGCTGTTTGGAACGGACAAAATGTCCAAGTCGCGCGGCAATGTGATTTATGCGGATGAGCTGGCCGCGCAATTTGGCACGGACGCGGTGCGCTATTACATGCTCTCTGAGATGCCCTACGCGCAGGACGGTTCCATCAGCTATGAAACCATCATCGAACGCTACAATGCGGAGCTTGCAAACACCTTGGGCAATCTCGTAAACCGCACGGTGGCCATGGTGCACAAGTATTTTGGAGGCATTCTGCCCGTATCTACGGCGCAGGAAGAAATTGACAGGGAGCTGCAAAACCTGTGCCTTGCCGCACCCGCAAAAATCGAGGAACTGATGGCGACCTTCCGCGTTGCGGACGCGTTGGAGCAGGTGTTTGCTCTTGCGCACCGCAGCAACAAATATATCGACGAAACCATGCCCTGGGTGCTGGCGAAGGACGAGGAAAAGCGGGAGCGGCTGGCGGCTGTGCTTTACAACCTGCTGGAAGCTATCCGCTTTATCAGTGTGCTGCTGACCCCCTTCCTACCCGAAACGGCGCAGAAGATTGCGGCGCAGATCAACACGGACATTCTGGATTATGCGAGCCTGGACAGCTTCGGCAAACTGCCGCAAAACGCGGCGGTGGGGCAGGCGAGTGTGCTGTTTGAGCGCATCGACGCGCCGAAGAAACTGGCGGAACTGGCTGCCGTACAGGAAGAAACGCAGGAAGAAGCAGGGCCGGAGGAGCCGGTGGGTCTTGCTGAAATCGCCTATGCCGATTTTGAAAAAGTGGAGCTGCGCGTGGCGGAAATCACCGCCTGTGAGCCGATTAAACGCGCCAAAAAGCTCCTGCAGCTCACATTAAACGACGGCAGCAAACAGCCGCGCACCGTGGTCTCCGGCATTGCCCCCTGGTACAACCCGGATGATTTGGTCGGCAGGCGCATCATTTTAGTTGCGAACCTCAAGCCTGCCACACTGTGCGGGGTGGAGAGCTGTGGTATGATACTGGCGGCGGACTGCTCAGAGAGCGAAGTGCGCGTCATTTTTGTGGACGATATGCCGGCGGGGGCGCGAATTCGATGAACGCAAACGGGCCGATTTTTGACAGCCACGCGCACTATGATGACAGCGCGTTTGATTGCGACCGGGATGCACTGCTGCAGGCTCTGCCTGCGCAGGGCGTTTGCGCTGTGCTCAGCTGTGCGGACAGTGAGGAAAGTTGCACACGCACCCTGGCTTTGGCGGAGCGTTATCCCTATCTCTACGCTGCCTGTGGTGTCCATCCGCATAACGCCGCCAAAACGGATTGGAATACGTTTTTATGTCAGCTGCAGGAGCATATACGGCATGAAAAATGCGTTGCCGTGGGGGAAATTGGGCTGGATTATCACTATGATTTCTCCCCGCGCGAGGCGCAGCTTGCCCTGTTTGAAAATCAGCTTATCTTTGCCAAGGAGCATGACTTGCCCGTTGTGGTGCATGACAGGGAGGCGCACGAGGATACCATGCGTCTGCTGCGCCAATACAGGCCGCGCGGGGTGGTGCACTGCTTTTCCGGCGGCACGGAGCTGGCCAAAGAAACTGTGGCGCTGGGCATGTATATCGGCTTGGGCGGCGCGGTGACCTTTCACAAGGCGAGAAGGCCGCTGGAGGTGGCTGCCGAAATTCCGCTGGAGCGTCTGCTCTTAGAGACAGACAGCCCCTACATGACCCCGGTTCCCAATCGGGGGAAGCGCAACGACTCGGCGCAGATTCGCTTTGTGGCCGAAACAATTGCCCAAGCACGAGGGATTTCAGTGGAAAACTTGCTAGAACAGACCTGCAAGAATGCCTGTGTCTTGCTTACAATCAACATATAATAAAACGAAAGGGGAAACTACTATGCCGCAACCGTTGACCATGAAAAAGAAGGCCGAAATTTTTGAGCACGACCTGCGCAGCCGCTTTATGCTGGAGGGACAGGTGCTGTGCAAGCTGCGCCTGCCGACGGAGGACGTGCCCTTTGTGTCCTATGACATGCCGGATGATGCTTATATGACCGGCATGATGGCGGCTGTGTTTTCCTTTAAGTATGCGGTAACGCAGGACCCGGCGGATAAACAGTTTGTTTCGCTGCTGCTTTCGGGCTTGCATAAGCTCTGTCACATCTCCGGCAAAAAGGGCCTGCTGGCGCGTGCCTGGTGGCCGCAGGATAACCCCAATTTTTTGGGGCTTGCCCGCGAAAAGCGTTGGACGCTGAATGAAAAAGAGGGCGTCTATTGGAACGGTGACGTCTCCACAGACCAGATGGACGGCGTGTTTTTTGGCTTTTATTATGCTTATAAATATGCCGCCGATGTGCAGGAAAAGGCGCTGATAGCGGCGGATGTCCGGGAGCTTGTGGATACCCTGCTGGAAAACGGCTGCCGCATTATCGACCAGAACGGTAACATGACCACCTGGGGCGACTATACAGTGGAATACACCACGAAAAATACGCACTTACATGGCTTTTTACTGCTGCAGCATTTGAAAATTGCCGAATACGTGACCGGCGATAGTAAATATGGTGCGCTTTACCGCAAATTCGCCATTGAGGACGGCTTAGCGGGATATTCCGTAACAACCTGGCTGCCCATGCCGCCGCAGATGGCCAACCACAGCGATAATGTAATGCATATCATGGAACGCCTGCCTATGCTGGAGCTGGAGGAGGATCCGCAGCTGTTAGAGGTATATATGCAGGGTCTGCGCACTTTTGCTTATGGTTACAGCAAGGAGGAAGTTGTTCTGCCGAATGGCATGAAGCCCTATGAATTCATGGCGGATTTGTTTGAGCGGGAAAAAGGCCAGTTCCCCAGCCCCAAGCTGGCGGAAGCGGTGAAAAACTTTGTGCAGGATTTTTGGAACAAGGATTCACTCTACCATGGTGTGCGCATTATGGGGACGCCGATTTACAATTTTGTGTTTCAAAAATACCTGGGGGATGAGGAAGAGGGTGTGCCCGTCAAGGCGCTGGATACCCTGCGGTTTTTCCCCTTTGATATGAAGTGGAACAGTGATACGATTGCACGCTATGAGCAGCAGTTTGATGTAAAATTTGACCCAAGCCCCAGAACGCCGGAGCTGCCGGAAGATATGCCTGTGCCCATCGACCGCAGGCGCAAGGATTGGTCCGCCTGGGTGCAAAACCCCTACCCCGTAACGGATGTGGAGGCTCCCAAGCCGGACGGTGGCATGGAATACAACGGGCACGATTATCTGTTCGGTTATTGGCTGGGCAGGTTGTATGGATTTATTGGGGGAGAAGCCTGAACGAAGTCTTGCTTAAACTAAATTTTGATAGAAACGGTGATACGATGTTTTTACACCCCCCGTGCTATGACTTGAAAGAGCTGGCGCAAAGCAATCTGCATATTCACACAACCTTTTCCGGTTGTGCGAAGCGGGAGATGGAGTTGCCCGAGATACTCCGCCGCGCCAAGGAGAGCGGCCTCAAGCGCATTGCCTTGACCGACCATTCCCCGGTGCAGGGCAGCTTTGCCGCGCAAATTGCACAGCTTAAAGAGCAGCTTGCCGTGCTGGAAACACCCGTTGCAGTGTTGTTTGGCGCGGAGCTTTCCGGCTATGGGGTGGGGAAACTCAGCGAGGATGCGCAGATACGCGCCTCCTTAGACTATCGCTTGGTGAGCTATAACCACTACCATCAAGAGTTTTATGAGCAGCCGAAACAGCGGGACGCAGCGGGGTATAAGGCCTTTGCCAAAACGGTGCTGCAATCCCTGTTTGCGCTCGGGGAGGCGGACTGCATCGCCCACCCCTTTATCGGCAGGTTCATGCATACCCTGGAAGATAAGCATGATGCCACGCGCATCTGGACAGATAACGAGCTGGGTGATATACTGCAGGCCGGCACACGGGCGCAGGTGGCCTGGGAGCTGAACACCGGCGCAATCCTGGGCGACCCAGACTTTTTTCGCCGCTATTTTGCCATTGGCAAGGAAACCGGGGCGGTGTTTAATCTCGGCACAGATGCGCACCGCCTGGATGGCATTGATACCCGGCAGTATTTGCCGGAGTTGGAACGGATTTTGTTATAGGTCTCAACAAACTTGGCCCATTCATATACTGCTAATACCAATCCCAAAAAAGAAAAGCTATCTTATTTTCCTCGAAAAAGCACATACGGGAAAGCTTTTCCGAGGAAAATAGAGCTGTTTCTAATTGGGATTGGTATAAGGAATATCACAGTGAAGGGGCGGCCAAGATGCATTGTCATGTTACAGATTTGCGCAACAAGCAGGTCATCAATGAAAAAACGGGGAACCGTATGGGCTTTGTCTGCGATGTGGAGCTGGATACCTGCACGGGTCAATTGCTCGCCATTGTCATTTTCGGGCGGGGGAAGTGCTTTGGCCTGTTGGGGCATGAGGCGGATATTGTGATTCCCTGGTGCGATATCAAGGTCATCGGGGAGGATACCATCATCGTGTGCTTTGATGTTAGACCCTGTGAAAAAGAGGAACGCCGAGAGGGGAGAAGGGATGGCATCTTTGTCAATTTCTTCCGTTAAAGAATAAAAGGGTGGATATGCGAACATTTTTGCTGTTTTTAGAGGGAATCAGCGCCTTTGTTTCCCCCTGCTTGTTGCCGATGCTGCCGTTGTATCTCAGCTATTTTTCCGCAGGGGAGGAAAACCGCCGCAAAACCTTTGCAAATGCCTTGGGTTTTGTGAGCGGTTTCAGCTTGGTGTTTGTGCTGTTAGGTGCGCTGGCGGGGTCGCTGGGCGGCCTGCTGCAGCGCTATGCGGCGCAGGTGAACCTTGTGACAGGTATAGTGGTAATCGTGCTTGGCCTAAACTTTTTGGGCGTGCTGAAAATTCCTGTACTCAACCAAAACCATGCGCTGCGTTTTGACGCCTCAAAGCTGGGCGTTTTTCGGTCGCTGCTGTTTGGAATTGTGTTTTCAATCGGCTGGACACCCTGCGTGGGCGCATTTCTGGGCTCCGCGCTCATGGTTGCTTCCGCCGAGGGCGGGCTGCTGCGCGGCAGTGCGATGCTGCTGGTTTTCTCGTTGGGGCTGGCGGTTCCCTTCCTGCTCAGTGCTTTGCTGTTGGACAGGCTCAAGGGCAGCTTTGCCTGGATTAAGCGCAACTACAAAATCGTCAATGCGGTCTCCGGCGGGCTATTACTTGTGATGGGTGTTTTCATGGCGAGCGGCCAGTTGACCAGAGTGTTGCGCTGGCTTTCATTTTAAGCGATTGAGGATGTGGGGTTATGAAAAGCAAATGGAAATTGCTGCTTTCCCTTGCGGTTTTTGTTGCCGTAATCGGGACAAGCGCCGCGCTCTACCGTATCTTGGGGGAGCACTATGAGGAACCGCCGCCGCAGAGCGACAGCCAAACCACGCATGACCCGGGGCCGACACAGCCGCCCACACAGCTGGCAGATGCGGTTCTCATAGATGCGGACGGTTTCAAGGTCTATCTGCGCGATTTGATTGGTAAGCCGATTATCATCAACTTTTGGGCAACCTGGTGCGGCTATTGTGTGGAGGAGATGCCTGCTTTTGAGGAGCTTTATCGGCAGAAGGGTGAAGAAATCCACATCCTGATGATTGACCTGGCAGACGGCAAGCAGGAGACCAAGACGATGGCGCTGAACTATGTGGAAGAAAATCAGTTCACTTTTCCGGTGTATTTCAGCTCCTGGGAGAGCGCGGAACAGGCCTTTGGCAGTTTCCGTGGGATTCCACGCAGCTATTTTATCAACAGCGCGGGCGAAATCGTCTGGGTGCAGGACGGTGCCATTACAAAGGGGCAACTGTTTGCCCGAGCCTCTGTGTTAGAATAATGCGCTAGGAAACCAAGGTTAATAGGTCTTCTGCATCAATTTGCGGCTGCAGCGCGCAGTTGATGGCCATGGCGATTAAGCGGGCAGCGCGCTCAATAACCAAATCGATTTCACGCGGGGTAACCACCATGCTCTGCGCGTCCTCACCCAAAAAAGAACGCAGGCTTTCATCCTCCGCAAACTGTGCGTCGCGGCTGGCGAGGATATCCATTGTCAGTGTTGCGGCGTCCACTACGGTGGGCACACCCATGGATATCACCGGAACGCCCAGGGTCTCACGATTGATTGCTTTGCGCGCATTGCCCACGCCCGCGCCCGGCACAATACCGCTGTCTGTCAGCTGCACGGTGCAGCCCATGCGCGAGAGCTTGCGTGCCGCCAGCGCGTCTACAATAATGACCGCCGCAGGCCGTATGGTAGCGACCACGCCGGCAATAATTTCCCCGGTCTCCATGCCTGTTTGCCCCAAAACGCCGGGCGCGAGATTCGCCACCGCGCGCAGCCCCTCGAGTCCCATGGATTTAGCGTGCTCCTGTTGAATATGGCGAGTGGCCAGCACCAAGTCAGCCGCCTTTGGCCCCAGGGCGTCCGGTGTTATGTCGTTGTTCCCCAGGCCAACCACCAAAACAACGCCGTTTTCGGGCAGCATGGCGCGCAGCTCCTGGGTGATAGCATTCAATCGGCCGTCCAACAGCTGTGCTGCGTCCCGGAACGGCGGCAGCTCCACCGTCACATAGCGTCCAATGGGTTTGCCAAAGGCGTCCGACCCCTCCTGCGTAGTGACTTGGATGCGTGAAATGCGCAGCTCCCCCTGTTCTTCCTCGTCATATTCTACGCCGGCGGGCAGTCGTTCCTGCATTTGCTCGCGCAGTTCCAGCGCAAGGTCAGTTCTAAAATTCATAAGCGCCATCCCTTCTGTTTTTCATAGTATGGGAATGTTTTTGGCTATTACTCCGCTATCTGTTCATTTGCGGCCAAAATCCTGTGAAATTTTGCTTGCATTCCCGGGAGTTTTATGCTATCATACATGATTGTATGAAGGAAAATATGTGATGGAATACCGTCATGGAATCAATTAGGAGGATTTGGAAATGCCCAATATTAAATCTGCAAAAAAACGTGTTACAGTGAATAAGGTAAAAGCGCTGCGCAATAAGTCCCGCAACTCCGCCATGAAAACTGCGATAAAGAAGGCACAGCTTGCCGCCCAGAACAATGAGGCGAACAAGGCTGAGCTGATTACGCTTGCAATCAAAAAGGTAGACCAGGCGGCTGCCAAGGGCTTGATTCATAAAAATAACGCGGCAAACAAAAAGTCCGCGCTTTCCAAGCTCCTGTAAAAAATTTAACGGTTTGTCCTTTTTTCACTGCTTGATTGGGAGCGGGAAGAGGCTTATACTAAGGAATGTAAAACAAAACGTACGGAGGTATGAATATGTGCTGTAAAATTAAAAAAGTGCTCAAGGTTATCGGCATCATCGTTGCGGTTTTTGCCGCTATCGCGGGTGTTTATGTCGCCGTTACTAAGTTTTTAGAAAAGAAAAATGCAGTGGATGACCCGGAAAACTATGTTTCCTGCTCCTGCTGCGATGAAGAGGCTGCGGCGGTTGCGGAATAAGCAAAGTTGCGCTCACCAATAAAACAGCAAAGCGAGGTTGCCTTGTTATTAGGCGGCCCCGCTTTTTTGCATGAATTACAACTCATACTATTTTTCCTTTGGCTTTGTCAGGAATGATACCACCAACCCGCAGAGCGTGGCGGCTGTGATGCCTGCCGAAGTGGCGGAAAGCGCCCCGGTGAGCGCGCCGGGCAGCCCCTCCTTTTGCACCGCCTCGCGGATACCACGCACCATGCCGTAACCAAAGCCGGTCAGCGGCACGGTTGCTCCCGCGCCCGCCCATTTCACCAGCGGTTCATACACGCCCACTGCGCCGAGTATGACGCCGAGAACCACAAACGAAACCAGAACCCGCGCGGGCGTGAGCTTCGTCCAATCAATCAGCAGTTGGCCGATAACGCAGATTATCCCGCCCACAAAAAAAGCCTTCAACAGCATGAAAAACAGATCCATATCGCATCCTCCTCCTACACGCTAGTATCTGTGACAATTTGTCGGAATATCCGCTCGCAGAAAAATTTGGATGATAAATCTTGACAAAAAGAGTGAATTGTGAATAATACTAGTAAAGGCAGGCGTATAGTGGTAATACTTCAAAAACAAAAGGAGAAGGTTCATGTCAAGCTTTGAGCAGATTCGTGAAATCATTAGCCAGCAGCTGGAAGTGGATGAGGTGATGATTCACCTGGAAACCACCATGGACGAATTGGGTGCGGACAGCGTGGATATGGTGGATTTGGCCATGACCATTGAGGATGAATTCCAGATAGAAGTGCCGGAGGAGGACCTGGAGGGCATGAAAACCGTCGGCGATGTGGTAAGCTTTGTAGATAGTCACTAATGGAATAAAGGGAAAGAGGCTGTAACAAGAACGTTGTTACAGCCTCTTTGCGATGATTGGTATTATTTTCTGCTCCCCCGAGGGAAGAATCATTATCTAATACCAATGGTATAATATCTTTCAAGGGAATATCTATGCCTAAAATTGTTTATCCCGTCTGATACGGAATTGATGTCTATAAATCAATGTTGCCATAGTCAAGCCCTTACATGGCACCGGTTTATGTTTTTGAATCCGGGGCGTTCGTACTCTGCAAATAATAATTCACAGTATGCGGGTATATCTTCAATTTTGGGGTTTTCAAAATGGAAACAACCAAATGCACAGTTTTTGTTTTCAACGCCATCATGCACCCAAATAACAGTGTAAGGACATCGCCCGTCGCTTTTTTCCTTATGTCGTTCAAAAGCGTTGCAATCCTGGCATTTATGATTTTTCATATGCCCGATGACATGCGCGGGAAGATTATTAAACCTGTCTTTGTAATTATTCTTTTATATTCAGGATTAGTAAAATAGCCAACATCACACCTCCAATAGTCATCTTCATACCTAAGTTTTGCAGCCATTTGTCCGTTGATAAAGAAATCGCAATGGGGTTCTGTGCTTTGATATACGATTTTCGGATTTTCAATCATATACTGATAAAAAGCTATATAAAAATCCTTTGCTTCCACAGGCCAAGAGAACACTTTGTCGTTGACCCAGTTTATTTCAGGAAGTACACTGAAATCAGCAGTGTGCTTATAATCGAAAGTATAAAAATCCAAATTCCCCTTTATGTAATCTTTATTATTTGTTTCGTCAAAACTGGCATTTGTATGTTTACGCTTCAAATTCCGGCATTCGCAATATGTTTTTAATGTGCTTATTATTTTTGGATTTTCCGCAAAAGAAACCATAATGTAATCTTCTTTTATCTTACCCTGTGCATATCCCGTGAAAACAAAGCCTATATTCGCGAGCCCGTCAAGTATAGCAGAATATCCGGTCAATTTCATTTCTTTTATTTTGAATGCAAACATTTTTGCATCCACTTGCAATGTTTCATTATTCATATTACCAGAATAGAAAAGTGCGTATAAAACATCAACTAACCTATGAAGTGAATTCCATGATTTACGGTGAATAAGTCCATGTCCCATTAGACTTCCTACACCATCATGCTCATTGACGTCAGCCAGAATCATTCCATATTTTTCTGGTGATGCGGCCACATCTCGATACATAATTTTAGCAAATTGGGTTAACTCCCTAAAATTGTCCCTAAAATTCGCATCTAGGCTCCGTTTCAGTGGATAATCCTCTGGCACGGGTCGGATGGCGTTTGCATACTCCAAAGCTTGATATTGAACATGATATTTATACACTTTTGCATTCCTCCATAATGTGAATCGGCACAAAATAACGAACCTTACCATAATTCAATTCCTTCATCCGTGCCGAATGCGGTCCTGCAAAATGATATAATAGGTGGCGGCCGGGGCTTTCGTCCAGCTCCAGGTGCTCCTGCTTTGTGAGCCAAGCCGTTATCCCCTTAAACACTCTGTCATATTCGCTGTATTCCCAGCTGTCTGCAAGCGCGCAGGCGAACAGGCCACCGTCGAAGGTGATGATTTTATAGCCTTCGGTGTCTTTTTCGGTCATCCAATCCTCAAGAAGAAATAACCAAACATTTTTCTTATGCTTCTCGTCGTAATACATGTAATCACGTGGATTTATCTTATCGGCAATACGGGAGCCAAGGCGCATCCACATGGCATCGAAGCGATTGTGTGCCTTTTCGTTTTTTAAATACCCTGAAGTGACCATGCGGCAGGGCGGCATTTCCACAATCAGAATTTCAGGTTTGCGTTCCAACTTTTCTGCGGCTTCCAGCATACGGTTCACGTTGGATGGCTTGCCGATATAATCCACGTTTGTTAAATGGCTTTCAATTTCCTTTGCTTTATCATATAACAATTTTATGTCAGAGTCGCTGCAAAAATCAAGCTGTTCAATCTGGTGAATAAATTCCAGCATGATATCTTTCAAATCATGCAAAAGTCCGATTTCGTCGTCAATATTCCGCACTTTCGTTCCAAGTACGTCCAAAACAACATCCGTGCCCGGTGCAGCGAAAATGCGCTGAATGTCCCGAATGCTAATGTTGAGTTTGCGTAGCACAAGAATCTGCTCAATTCTTTTCACTGCGTTTTCATCATAGAGCCGATACGCATATTCATCGCTTCTGGTGCTATTGATTAGCCCCATATCCTCATAGTACCGCAGAGTGCGGGCTGTTATGTCATATTTTTCCGAAATGTCTTTGATTTTAGTTAAGTGATGCATCGTTTTCTTCCTCCTCAAGTTTTAGTATATCACTTCGGCACCAAATAGTAGCAATAAATTTCGCGGGATCAATACCCTTGTAGAAAAGCATTTGTTCCCACGAAATTTGCTTCTATAGTAAATAGTATAATCGCTTCCCCAAAGGAAGAGTCAATATCTATTTCTAGATTAAATCTATACGCCCGCGCAAAACCGTGCTATACTGATACCAATATCCAAAGAAAGCGTAGATAAAAAATCTGCGAAAAAGCCATACAGCAAAGCTTTTCCTTGATTTTTTATAACGCTTTCTATAAACTGTACCCTATAAACCGGACAGCCCCGGTTTTCAGAACCCTATAAACCA
>JAVBPP010000113.1:0-4740 GCA_031549535.1 Oscillospiraceae bacterium | reverse complement strand
CACTGCTCCTGTGCCAATCTCCGTCTTGAGATGCGCCACACCGGAAAAACGATCCTCCTCACTGGGCTCCAATGTAATTGGTTTTAGTACTGAGAAATTTCTGATGGCATCCTTTGGAGCAGAACCTTTTTTTATTTCAATTGGGTATACTGTATTGTTCTGATGGATAATTAAGTCAATTTCCTTCTTGTTCTGATCTCGATAAAAGTAAAGCGGTGGGCGCTTCCCATTGTTTAGGTAGCTTTTATATATCTCCGACACCACCCATGTTTCAAAGAAGTCACCATCCATTGCTCCATGCTCCAGTGCTTCTGCAGAATTCCAACGAGTTAAATAGGCACAAAGCCCGGTATCCATGAAATACATACGGGGAGCCTTGATGATGCGTTTCAGTGCATTGTTCGCGTAAGGTTCAATCAACACGACAAGGCCGGAGGATACCAGCACAGAAAGCCATTGTTTGGCAGTCGGTGCGGAGATTCCAGTTTCATTAGCGAGTGTGTCGTAGTTCACATTCGTAGCCGTACGTGCTGCCACCACATTGATGAAGGAAAGAAAAGACAGTTCATCCGCCACTTGCGTTAAATCCCGTACATCACGACTAATATAAGTCGAAAGATACGACTCATAGTATTCCTCTCGGTCGACATTGGGATTTTCGTATAGCCTCGGCATGGAACCTTGGTAGATTCGCTCGTAAACTTGTGTCAGGCTCATTGGCTTAGCAGTTTGCAACCGTTGTATCAGCCGCTCTGGTTCCACCACGAAAGGCTGGAAATGATTTCCTCGAATCTCACTGTTGGACAAACCAAGCATGCGCACAATCCCAACTCTGCCTGCCAAGGATTCTGTGACATGCTTCATTACTTGAAATGTCTGTGAACCAGTTAGCCAAAAGTCTCCGCAGTTTTTATGTGTATCTACATGTATCTTGATATAATCAAACAGCTCCGGCGCATACTGCACCTCATCAATCGTGACAGGTGGCGCATAACGCTGCAGGAACAGGCTAGGGTCACTTTTTGCTAAAGCGCGGTTGGTTGGATTATCCAGAGAAACATACCTTCGCGAAATACCGTTTTGTGATTCCTTTGCCATGCGCTGTAGGAGGGTTGTCTTCCCAACTTGGCGCGGTCCTGTAAGCAGTAAAACCGGAAAGGTGTCATTAATGGAACGGATTGTCGCTTCCAGTGTACGTTGGTAATACATTATTGCCTCCTGTTTATGTTAATCCTAAATTTAATTTTACATTAACATAATTGAAAGAGTTTGTCAATACATAGATATCGCTTCTTCCATACACATAGTTTATCTGACAGAAGCGCTTGCTTTTCATGTTCAGACGGATATGATATTCAGTTTCATCATCTCTATTTTTGTGTGCTGCATAGGATAGCGACTCCGCACTAGATTAACCAAAGTTTAACCAAACTTCCCGTAAACGTGCAAACCATGCGCAAAAAGGGGTTACGGCGTTATCTACTGTATAACGCCACAACCCCTTGAAAACGCTAGCTTTCTTATGCTTCCATATGGTGCTCATTGGTGTAATGTGATCAATGATTCCGAAAACTCTGACTCTGTTTGTCTGGGTTCAAATCCTAGTTCCGCAGCCAAGTGAAAAAGAAGTACCGGTCGAATGACCTGTACTTCTTTTTTATCTGCCTAGGTTTAGGATTTGAACCCGTGGTCAACATCCTAGTTCCGCAGCCACGCAAAACGTTCCAAACTCTTTAACCGTATAGGAAGAAGAACTCATGGGGTTATTGTTCTAACAAACCTTTTCAATCTTTAAAATGTTTTTCCCGTCCTTATACTCATATGCCACATGATCCATGCTTTTTTTCACCATATAGATGCCAAGGCCGCCGATGTTGCGTTCTTCTGCGGAGAGTGTGGTGTCCGGGTCGGCTTTTTCCAGGGGGTTATATGGCTTGCCGCTGTCTAAAAATTCTATGGTAACGGTGAGGGGCTGGCTTTCTACGCCGCACCGTACCGTGGCGGCGCCCAGCTCCGGATTATAGGCGTAATGCGCAATGTTGACAAAAATTTCCTCCACCGCAATGGCAACCTGCATGCAGGCCTTCATCGGGCAGTCGTTTGCCTCCAGCTGCTCATTGATGAAGTCCAGCACCTGATTGAGGTTCTCCGTTGCCGCCGGTATATTTAATTCTTTCATTTTTTATGGTCATCCCTTCCGTTTGAACGAGAATTTGTTCCGGCATCTCCTCGATAGGTGAGCGCCAGCATGGTAATATCATCAAATTGCGGGGCACTGCCGACAAAGCTGTCTATTTCCTGTTTGATTTGTTCCAGCAACTCTGCCAGGGGCAAATCTCCATGCCGATTCAGCACCTCGAGCAGGCGGGGGTCTGAAAACAACTCGTTGTTGCCGTCTGTGGCCTCTGTAACGCCGTCTGTATACAAAAAAATGCTGTCCCCCGGTTCAAAGAACAGGGTGTTTTCTTTGTATTGTATGCCCTCCATGCCCGCTAACACAAAACCCGCGGGGGCGCGCATGTAGGTGAATGCGCCGTCTTTCTTTCTGATGCAGGGCGGATTGTGTCCCGCGTTTGCGTAGCGGAATTCACCTGTTTTGATGTTGATTAGCCCCATGAACGCGGTTACAAACATGCCGGCGTCATTGCCGTCGCACAGCTGATTGTTTGCCTTGGTGAACACCTGCGCGGGCGACAGCCCAAGCTGCGCGTAGTTTTTAATCAGCGTTTTGGTAATCACCATGAACAGCGCAGCCGGAACGCCCTTGCCGGAAACATCCGCCATAACGATGCCCAAATGCTCCTCATCCACCAAAAAGAAATCATAGAAGTCGCCGCCGACTTCTTTGGCCGGGAGCATGGACGCCATAATGTCAAACTCATGCCGATCCGGGAAGGCGGGGAAGATGCAGGGGAGCATGCTGGCCTGTATCTGGGTTGCGATGCTCAGCTCGCTGCTGATTCTCTCTTTTTCGGAACGTTCCTGTGCATATTTTTCAATGGACTCCTTCAACTCGCCGGTCATTTTGTTGAAGGAGGCAGCCAAAATGCCGATTTCGTCCTTTGTATGAATGTCGATACGCACATCCAAATCGCCCGTTCCGAGTTTTTGCACCTTATCCGTCAGTTTGCGGATGGGTTTGTTAATCAGCGCCGAGAGCACATACAGGGAAATGAGCAGCAAGCCCAGCATGGAGCCTGCAATCAAAAGAGTAAACAGATTGTTTCTGCTTTCAATCTCCGAATAAATTTCGTTTCTGGGTATCTGGACGGACAGCAACAGGCCGTTATCCGTTAGCTTGGTGAAGGAGAGGTAGCCCACGCCGCCGAATTCAAACTCGTATTGATTGATTTCATTCTGCTTGGGCAAATTATCCTCTTTGAACCAGCTAAGCCCCGAGAGGGGCTCTCCCGCGTGATTCACCGCCTGATCTGTGTGTTCAGCTTGGTAGGTATTGGTTAAAATAAAGTCGTCCTGCGGTGAGGCAAGCAGCAGAAAGCTGTTTTTTGTGGGCCTGATTTTGGAAAGCTCATCCACAACATTCTGTATCGCCCAATCCACGGTTGACATCCCCGCAAAATTGCCGACCTCGTCCAGAATCGCCGAGCCCACGGTCGTCATCAGCCGCTTTGTTCCGGCGTCGTCAATATAGGGGGAGGTCCAAACCGCTTCCCGCCCCTTCGCGGCCGCACCCTGCTTGATTTCTGTATACCAGCTCTGCGTGTGATAATCATACTCCGGGCTGCGGAAGGCTTGATCTACAATAAACGCCCCCTTGCTATCCGCGCAGGCGTAAAAGCAATAGCGCTGTGTATCCGCCCGAAAGGCGTAAGGCTCAAACCAGATACCGCCCCCGACGCAAGCTTGGAAGAAAGCAAAGTTATCCAATGCAATTTTGTCCCCTATCGCTTCTTCCCCGCGGGAGGCGAGATAGGCGGAGCCGGAGTTGGCCAGGTCAATGGCGTTGCGCTCCATTCTTGCTATAATTTTGTTGATTCGCTCCGTGGCGTATTGCACCGTTTTCGTAACCTCATCGGTTTTCAGCTGCATATAATTCGTGGTTGTGTTCGCGGAATACACCGCAAACAGCAGCCCGATGAGCAAAAAGAAGGTGAGAACAATCGCCACGATTTTTGTTCGGATGGTTTTCATTGCGCCCTCGCTTTCAGCGGTTTATTTGTTGAGGCTCTGGCAGTAGGCATCGATGGATGCCGCAACGCGCTTGGTGAAGGCGACTGCGTCAACCACCACCTTCGGGCCGGAAACCGCATCGCCCGCGGCGAACACGCCCGCGTGGCTGGTGTTGCCGTTTTCATCGGTCTCAAACAAACCGCGCTCGGTTTTGCTTACATTGGTGCCCACCAGGGAGGCGGCCTGCGGGCCCTGGCCGATGGCGATAATCACCGTATCCGCCGGAATTTTCTCCGTCGCCGCATAATCCTCGGTATATTGGCCGTCCTCAAACGCAATGGAGCAACAAATCACACCGTCGCCCATGAGGCGCACGGCCTGTTTTTGATGGATGAACTTAACTCCGTCCACCATGGCCATATCAATTTCATGGCGGTTCCCCGTCATGTCCTCTTCACGCAGATTGTTGATGACGCTCACCTCACCGTTGCCGATTTGGCGCACAGCCGTACGCGCCGCATCCATTGCAACATTGCCCGCCCCGATAACAAGCACCTTTTTCCCCAGCTGATAGGCCTGCGGGCTTTTCAAAAAGTCAATGGCGTAGTG
>JAVBPP010000063.1:0-4179 GCA_031549535.1 Oscillospiraceae bacterium | reverse complement strand
GGGTTTTCAAAACTCTCCTGTCCGGGGTGCGGGGTTTTTGTAAACCGCTTCGTCTGGTTTATAGGGTTCTGAAAACCGGGGCTGTCCGGTTTATAGGGTACAGTTTAAAGCGTCATAAAAAATCAAGAAAAAGCTTTGCTGTATGGCTTTTTCGCAGATTTTTTAGCTACGCTTTCTTTGGATATTGGTATAATACTGCGCCTGTGCATTCCACAACTCTGCGTAGTGGCTGCCCTGTTCGGCGAGCAAGTTCTCATGTGTGCCGTGCTGCACTAGGCGCCCCTCGCGGAACACCGCGATTTTATGGCAAAAACGGCAGGAGGAAAGGCGGTGGGAGATAAATACAGCGGATTTTTCGCCTACGATTTCATTGAATTTGCTGTAAATTTCGTATTCCGCCAGCGGATCCAGCGCGGCGGTGGGTTCGTCCAGAATCATAAAGGGCGCGTCTTTATAAAGCGCACGGGCAATGGCAATTTTTTGCGCTTCACCGCCGGAAATTTCTACGCCATTCTCTTCGAAATCTTTGTAAATGGGAGTTTCCAGCCCCTGCGGCAGATTTTTCAGGCGTTCACCCAACCCGGCGAGTGTCAAGCAGCGTTCCGCCTTCGCTGTGTCATAGTCTCTTTGGGCGGCGACATTCTGCCCCAGCGAAAAGGAGAAGAGCTTAAAGTCTTGAAACACCACAGAGAATAGCGCTTGATAGGCTTCATAGCTGTAGTCCCGTATATCGATGCCATCGAGCAAAATGCTGCCCTCATCCGGGTCATATAGGCGGCAGAGCAGCTTAATCATGGTGGTTTTTCCGCTGCCGTTGCGCCCCACCACAGCCAGGCGCTCGCCCGCGTGCAGCGTTATGTTCAGCTCCCGCAGGGCATAGTCTTCGCTGCCGGGGTAACGGAAGCTGACGTTCCGGAACTCCATGGTGTGCGAAGCTCCCTGTTCCGGTTCACGCGTTCCGCTGTGCAGGGAGGATTCTTGATCCAAATACAAAAACAGCCGTTCCAAATAGCGATTATTGCTGCGCACACCCTCCACGTTGTAGCTCAGGTGTAAGATTGCATAAATCAGCTCACTAATCAGCCCAACATATTTTACAAGACTGCCCACACCAAATGCGCCGGCCAGGGCTTTTAACGCTACCAGCGCGTAAACAAAGCCGGAAAGACCTGTTTCCACCGCGTCTACGCGGCGCATCATCCGAAAGTCCTCCTGCTGCAGCGTTTTCTGCTGTTCCTTGTATTGGAGAAAGGCTTGATCGGAGGCATGGCGAATCAAGCCACGCTGGTGAAAAATGCGCACATCTTTTCCGGCTTTGCTGTCGTCCAGATAGTCGTCTAAAAAGTAACGAAACAGCTTTTGGGAAAGGGACAGCTCGCGCCGGCGTGAAAACTGCTGTTTTCTGTTTTCCATCGTAAAACGAATGAGCAGTGCAGCGAGCAGCGCCGTCAGCAGCAGCATCAGCAGGGAGGAAAGCCTGGAATCCGCGAAGGCCAGCAGGCCGGTAAGCGGCTTGGGGGAATGCTTGGTGAACAGGCTCACCGACATAGCAAAAGAGACCACAAGGGTAATGACACTGCTGATACTAAAGGTGAATTGCATCATCAGGCTGCGCAGGCCGCCCGCCTGGCGGTTGTCAATAATCTCCTGGCGCAGAGCACGCACGGCGGGGTCCTCCATGCTGGACTAATCCAGAGAAAAACTTTTTACATTTAAGCTGTGCTCCTCCCAGGCCACGGCCGCAATATGGCTCACGCGTACCTTTGTCCAGGAAAATTTGCTCAAGGTCAGCAGCGCCAGCTCTGAACCGACCAGCAGAACCGCTAAAAAAACAAGTTTGCGCATACTGCGTGCGCCTGTAATCTCATCAATAATCCCGGCGGAAAGATAAAGGCCAAGCAATCCCTGCAGGGCTGTTTCCGCCGCAAATAAAAAGGCGTGCAGTGTAAAGCGCGGGGTGAATTGGCTGATGAGTTTCAGCCCACGCCGATAAATGGCTATCTGCCTACGCAGCTCGGCAAGGGTCCATTTTTCTTTTGCTGTTCCCTGTTTCATACGGCCTCTCCCTCCCGTTTCATGTCCTGATCGGGCGCATTCTCGGGCTCCACAGCATCCGGATGCTCCCTGTAATAGCGGCTTTGTACCGCAAACATTTCGGCGTATTTACCGCCCAGGCGCAGCAATTCCTCATGCGTGCCCTGCTCCAAAATATGAGCCCCATCCAAAAAGACAATGCGGTCACAAAAGCGGGTGGATGACAGGCGGTGAGAAATATACACCGAGGTTTTCCCCTGCGTTAATTCATGATACCGCAGATACATCTCCTGCTCCGCAATCGGATCCAGCGCGGCGGTGGGTTCATCCAGAATCACAAAGGGCGCAGCTTTATAAATGGCGCGGGCGAGCATCAGCTTTTGCATTTCGCCGCCGGAAAGCTCCACGCCGCCTTCATTGACGTTTTTCACCAGTAAGGTCTCCATGCCCTCCGGCAGTTGCTGCACACGCTCCCAAAGCCCGGCCTGCTTCAAGCATTCCTCCGCCAAGGCGTAATCGGTTTCCTCCGGTGTCTGCATAGAAATATTGGCGGCCACGCAGAGCGGCATCACGCGAATATCCTGGAACACCACCGCAAACTGCGTATAATACGCATCCCGGTTAAACTGCGCGATGTCGGTTCCGCCCATGCGAATTGTGCCCTTTGTTGGGCGGTATAGCCCGCAAAGCAGTTTGACCAGCGTGGTTTTGCCCGCGCCGTTTACGCCCACGATGGCGAGCCGCTCTCCGGGATGAATGGTCAGATCAATGCCGTCCAGTGCGGCTTTTTCCGCGCCGGGGTAGCAAAGCTGAACGCCCTGCAACTCCAAACTGCTTGGCTGGTTTTGCGGCAGAGCTGCGCCTGCGCCGCAGTTCATTTGATTTTCCAGCGCCAGAAACTCGCGCACATCCCCCAGTTTTAAGCTCGCAGAGCCGATATCGTCTACGTTTTGTGAAATTTGCGTCAACCAGCCGGTAAAGCCCAGCACCGCACCCAGATACAGCACAATTTGGGAGGCCGGCATATCACCGCTTGTCAGCCGATAAATGATATAACCATACACCCCGGCAGTAATAAGCGCCTTGAGCACCAACCGCACCGTATCCGCGATGAGGTAGGAATAATACAGCCGGGTCTCCCAGCGTTTTTTCTGCGCTACAAAGAGCTCACCCAAAGCGCGCAGCAGCTCCGCCAGCGAATAAAGGCGAATATCCTTTGCTATGCCAAAATCCTTTGCACTTTTTGTGATGTAGTTAATTTTGCGGTCTGCCGCAGCGCGGGTTTCTTTAAACGACTGTTCGTCATTATGCTGCCAGACATCTGCCAGCAGCGCCAGCCCCTGTGCCGCAATCAGCGCCACAACAATCAGCGGATGAAGCGTAGCAATAATTGCGGCAAAGCTGAAAAAGCCCAGCAGATTACGCAACAGGTCAACCACTATGCCCAAAAAGCCGTAGGCACCGTCATATTCCAATGCGTTTTTCGCCTTTTGATACAGCGTACGGCCGCGCGGCCCCTCCGCAAGTTCAAAGTCCATATCCATAACCTTTTCGCTGAACAGCACATCCATGCGGCGGGTAATTTCGGTCTGCTTCACAAAAGAAGCAAGCTGGAGGCGGTTGCTCACAACGTTCAACAAGATAAGCGCCGCCGTGAACCCGGCAGCAATCGCAAGCAGCATCGCCGGAGCATAACCCTGCTCAATGTCCCGGATGAGCGCGGCCGGCACCAGCAGCGTGAGTGTGCGCATTACGGCGTTGCCCGGCAGGTTGGCCGCAAACAGCAGCAGAGAAAGGCGATCCCACTGCCAGAGCAGCCGCAGCACAAAGGTAAGGTTGACAGCAACTTGATAGCGCGCCCGTTTTTTCTTTTGTTCGGTCTTGTTCAAGATACCCCTCTTTTCAAAAAAAATAAAAAGCAGCTCCGAAAAACCCGGAGCTGCTCAAACGCGGCGCATGGGCAATCAGCCCAATATGGCAGCGGACGAGATTCTGCAGGTTTTCCGGTTTCTTCTCTTCATCATGTCGCCCGCCCCCTTTCATTTATATTGAGGCCATCATAACGTTTGCAGCGTTATTTGTCAAGCGTTATTTCTGGCTTTGGATGTTTCCTTGCATGTTATTTCAACAATAAAAAACATCGAT
>JAVBPP010000037.1:0-20331 GCA_031549535.1 Oscillospiraceae bacterium | reverse complement strand
TACGCGCTCGCAGTCCTCCGGTTTTTCTTTGATGGCGCGCTCGTACTCCATTACCCTCTCTTTTTCTTCGGCGTAGAATCGAGCCATGCTTTTGATTTCGTTCGTTTTTATGTCCATGTAGCTCCCGGGCAGCAAAGAACGCTTCATAATGATTAACAATTGCTTTTTGAATTGCTTTTCGTTTTTCCCAAGCTGCCGGGAAAGGGCAGCTACCGTGGTTTCAGGCGTCTGTTGCACAAGCAGGCTCACGCTTCGATAAAGCTTGTGTAAGCGAAACTTCTTTACACCGGAACGCGCGAGCAGAACGCCGAGCAGACCGATTGCCAGCAAGAGCCACAGCTGCCTGTTATAATTGCTTGTATCCATCGTTTGCAGCACTCGATTCAAGAGCACCAACGCATCCGTACCAAGGCCAAAAAGCGCCATTACACAGCCAATCAGCAGGCGCAACGTACCGCTGACGCGCAGCAGCCTTTCGCGCTGGGCAAGGGACGCAGCCTCATCCTCTGTCTTCTTCCGCCGCGTTTGCGCGCGGTTATATTCCACCTTAGAATAGTTGCGCAGTCTCTTTTCTGTGCGTAAATTACTCAAACGTGTATCTCACCCCTTATTCCGGTATCCCTACCATATCACAAATTCTCCGCCTCGTAAAGTATCCGGGAGATGGAAAATAAATCACCCACCAGCGGTACATCCGCGCGGCGCAAAATGGGCGCGTTTTCATCCGTATTCACTGCCACAACGCGCCTTGCCTGCGTAATACCCGCCAAAAACTGCACCGAGCCGGAGATACCAAGCGCGATAAGCAGTTTTGGCGCAACGCTGCAGCCGCTTAGACCGATTTGCCGCGTCTGCGGCAGCCAGCCGCGCTGCACCAGGCTGCGCGAACCATACAACCCCGCTCCCAGTTTTTCGCACAGCGCCGAAAAAAAGGCAAGTTCCTCTTTCTCCCGCAGAGCGCCGCCGAGGGCAAGGATAATATCCTCCCGAGCGGCTTCTGCTTGTGTCGCCTGCGGTTGAAGCACGCCGGGCAACGCACCCATTTCCACGCTATATCGTGATAGTTTTGTTTCGCCCTGCTGCGGGAGACCCTGCCACGGCAACACAGCGCCGCGCACGGTTGCGATTTGCGGACGAGCGGTTGGCGTTATGATTTCAGCCATCACATCCCCGCCAAAGGCCGGGCGCGTTTGCAGCAACAGGCCGTTTTCATCCCAAGCAAGGGCAGTACAATCCGCCGTAACCCCCGTTTGCAGTAAACTTGCCGCCGTTGGTGCCAGCGCACGCCCCTCCAGCGTTGCGCCGACTAAGACAGCCGCCGGCTGCAGCCGCCGCACACTGCTCACAAGGGCGTTTGCGTAGCTGCGGGCAAAGAAAACACGGTAGTCCGGCGACTCATAGATATCCACTTCGCAAAGGCCGCAATCCTGCATCTCCCGAAGCAGCGTTTCCGGGCAGAAGGCACAGACACAAACGCCATAGGCTCGTCCGCCGCTCTCCTGCGCCAACTGCCGTGCACAGGCGATTGATTCACGGGAGACGGCGTGCAGGGCTCCCCCTTGCACCTGGAGCCATACCAATACATCAGCCATGCCTCTCCCCCTCCCGCAGTTCGCGCAGCACGATGGCGGCGCCCTCCTCCGCCGAGGCATAAATCGGCTCCGCCCGACGGGTCAGCTCCGGCTGAAATACGCGCTTCACCCGGGTCGGCGAACCCGTTAAGCCGTAATGCGCTGGGTCTTTATCCGGCAAATCCGCCAGTGTCAGCCTGCGAATTTCCTGCTTTTGTGCGTGCAATCTGTTTTTTAGAGTTACTTGGCGGGGTGAAACGGCATCCGGGCTGATGGCCAATACCAGAGGCGGACTCAGCTCTAACACCTGCACAGAGCCGGTCAGTTCCTGCGTCAACTGCAAGTTTTCTCCTTTGTTTGAAAGCGCGGTCACCCAACCGACTGTGGGGTAACCAAGCTGCACGCCCAGGGCATAGGGTAGCTGGGCGGTGTCCCCGTCCGTTGTCTGCTGCCCGCAAATTACGCAATCAAACGCGCCGTAAACCCGTATCCCCGCCGCAATCGTATGCGCCGTGGCATAGACATCCGCCCCCGCAAAGGCCGGGTCACTGAGCAGGCAGGCCTCCCCCACCCCCATGGCCAGCGCCTCGCGCAGCGCCTTCCCGGCACTTGCCGGCCCCATGGAAAAGGCCGTTACCTCATCTGACAGCTGCAAGGCCGCCTCAATGGCATATACATCATAGGGGTTTAGTACACTATCCGCAGCACTGCGCTGCAGGATACCGCCGCTGTCCAGCGCGGCTCCTCCGCCCGCCACCTGTTTGATACAAACCGCAATGCGCAAGGCTCTCCCCCCTCAATCCATAATCCCGTTTGGGTCAAAAAATAATTGAAGCTGTTGATATGCCGCGCGTTGCTCCTGCGTGAGAAACCGTTCCCGCAGCCATGTTTTGCTGCGCCCAATACCGTTTTCCGCCGCCAGACTGCCACCCTGTGCGCAGGTTTGCTCCCCCCATTGTTGCAGCAAATCCCGGTAAACCGCCTGCTCCTCCCGCGAGCGCGGCAGCAGATTGACGTGCAGATGATTTTCATAGATATGGCCGAACACATAGCCCTCGATGCCGCTTGTTTCGATGGCTGAACGGTACATCGCTAAATACTGCGCGGCAAGCTCCGGCTTGGCGCTGTAATCTGCGGTGGTTTTCACAAGCTCCGGGTAGACTAAGCGCAGCTCGTCCAGGCGGCTGTTCAGCAATTCCGGAACGGCGTGGCGCAAGCGGCGAAACGGCTCCGCCTCGCTCAGGCTGCCCGCCGCCCAGGCGTTTTCCTCTGCACCGCCGCAGGCTAAATATGCCTCCAACTGGGCAAGCAACAGCGCCTGCAGGGCCTCCTCTTCCTCCCCGCACAGCTCCACATAAAGAGCCGCACCGGAATCCGGAAAATCCGCAAGACCTTTCAGCGCGGCACTCTGCCGTTTGTTTTGCGCAAGGAGCGTTAACACCATACGGTCATAAAACTCGCAGGCATACAGAGCCTCTGCTTGTTGACTGCGTAAAAAATCCAAAAAGCACATTGCCTGCTCTTCCCCCGAAAAAAAGTAGAGCACCGCCCACGAGCATTCGGGCCGCCGCGCAAGGCGCAGCTCCAATTCCGCCGCAACGCCCCGGGTGCAGGCGCTGCCCGCGAGGAAGTCAATAAAATCCATCCCCGGAGCCGGGAGTTTTTCCGGAATCGGCGTGAAGCCCTGCCCTGTTAGAGGCAATTGCCTGCCGTCCGGCAATCGGCAGCCCGCAGCCGTAAAACAAGCCTGCCCGCGCCGCAGTTCCAAGCGCCCGCCCTGTGGCGTGACCCAGCTAAGCGCCGTCACCTGCTCCGCCACCCGCCCACAGCGCAGCGCATTGCATCCGCCCGCATTTAAGGCGAAGGCCGCGCCGATTGTGGCGCTTTGCTCCGTGGGATTCGGAGCGAAAAACTGCCTCGGGGAATGGGTGAGCGCCTGCAGCGCCGCTGTGGATTCCGCGGACCAGCCATCCTGCGGCACGGGGTGGGCGCAGAAACGCGCTATCTGCTCCAGGCTCACACCCGCCTGCACCCGCAGGAAAAAGCAGCCGCCTTCCTCGCGCAGGGCAAGGATTCGGTTCATATTTTGCAGGTTGATGAGGTAGCCGCCCTGCGGCACCGCGCCGCCCATAAGGCCGGTGCGGCTGCCCTGCACCGTGACACGCGCGCGCCGCCGGTCTATTTCACCCAGCGCTTGTACCAGTTCCGCCGTTTCGCGCACAAAGGCAACGCCCTCTGCGTTTCCGCGCAGACGCGATTCATCCAGAAGCAAGCTTTCCTCACCGGAACGCAGTGCTCGAAACATCATGCAACAACTCCATAACATCCTTTACATCAGCCACAATTCCGATATCCGCCGCCTTAAATATGGGTGCGTGCGGGTCCGTGTTGACGGCTATCATCGTTTGCGCCTGCTCCACCCCCGCCAAAAACGCACAGGAGCCGGAAACGCCGAGGGTTAAGCAAATTTTAGGCGCGGTGACTTTGCCGGACTGACCCACCACCTGTTCCAAGCCCCCCCAGCCGTTTACCGCCGCCGGGCGGGTGAACGCAAGGGAAAAGCCCAGGCGCTGCGCCAACTGCCGCAGGGCGTCACAGGCCTCTTTTGATCCCATGCCTTTTCCGGCCACAATCAGCCGCTGCGCGCTTTCAATCGCCGTATCCTGTTCCGCTGCGAACTGTTCCAACAGAACCCCCGAGTCCGGCTCATCCTGCGTAAGCGGAATTTCTTCCCAGCGTAAACCTGGTTCTCTCTCGATAAATTCCTTGCCTGCAAGACCGCGCGCCGCCGCCAAAACCGTAAAGTCCGACAGCGGCAGCTCCTGCTGCATATGGTTGCTCATCACGCGCCGCAGCGCGGTTCCGCCATCCAACGCCTGCACCTGCGTAATGCAGCCGCAGCCCAAAATGGCAGAAATCCGTACGGCATATTCCTGCCCCGCAAAGCTACCGGGGAACAGCAGCAGCTCCGGCTTCATTTCCCGCACACGCCTAGCCAGCCATTGCAGCTGCGCATCGGTACTGCCGCCCTTGCAATACAGCACCCGGCTGACCGAATCCGGCAAGGGAAACATCTGCACAAAGCCCGGCACAAGGAGCGTTTCACTCACCTTTGTCAGCCCCGCCGTCAGTTGCAACAGGCTCCCCAAAGGCGCTCCATCACCGCCCGGCAGGGCATAGGCGATGCGCAGCGCCTTGCCGGGCTGTGCTTTTTGCGGCTGCACGCTCGGCTGCACTGCCTGTCCCTCGCCCGTCAGGAGCGCGAGGAGCTCCTCTTTTTCGGCAAAACGGCAGCGGCGAGCGGAGGATACGGGCGAAAGAACGGGCTGCGCAGCAGACTGTATCGGCGGCAGCTCCCGCAGCGTGATTTCCCTTTTTTCCGCTTCCAGCTTTGTGCGCAGGGTTGCGGGGCGCAGCGCGGCGACCGGAGAATTGCCTACCGTACAAAGCGCCGGCAGCGGAGCGGACATGCGGCAGACGCCGCTGTCTGTCAGCCTTGTGACTTCCAACGTATCTCCGTGCATTTCCAAGGACTGCAATTGGGTATACACGGGCAACCCCAAGGATTGCGCGAGCAGGAGCGGGAGCATGCCGCTATCCGCATAACCCGCCTGAGCACCGCAGAGGATGAGCTCATAGGGCTGTTCCCGCACAAACGCCGCTAACAATTCGCTTATCTCCCGCGTACAAAACTCACAGGGGGAGCTTTGCAGCACATACAGCTCTTGAAAGCCGACCGCAAACAGTGTCTTGCGCAAATATGCAGGCGGCGCGGTGCCGACTGTTACGGCGTCCACCGTGCAACCGCAGGCGTCCCGCAGCTGCAACGCAAGCTCCAGCGCGGATTCGTCAAAGCAATTGAGCACACGCTTTGCATAGCCGATATCCGTGCTCATGCTAAAATGCTCCCAGTCCCCGGGCAAAATCTGCTCGAAGTCCGGAAGCAGCTTATAACAAACTAGTACACGCATTATTTCGTAGTGAAGCGCAGGCTAAGCTTTTGTTGCGAGACATTGCCCCAGAAAGAGCGCGCCTGTATTTCGGCGGTGTAGTCCATCCCCGGCTTCAACCCGTCACTTTTTACGCTCAAACGCTGCGGCATATCGTAAAAATAATATTCCGACCAGATGCCGATTTGTTTGGCGACAACGCCGCTCTGGCTTTCATAGATACGAATGACATAGTCGTCCACATATTCCCGCTCAATCTTCGCCTGGTCAAAGGTGATTTCGCAGCTTTCCGCATCCAGCGCTGTGAGAACAGCCTTGGCATCCGCTGTAAAATAGGGGGCAACGCCCGTGTCAAACCGGTCGTTGGTATAGGTAAAGCTGGCCGGGTCATGCGGGGTGTCGATGCGCCAGACGAAGGGGAAATAATTGCCCGAGATGAGGTCGTAGGGATAAATACGCACACGGCTCTGCGCGTCCGCCTCCACAATAAGCATTTGCGCTGCGTTGTGGGCGTTCGGCGGCACAGTGCCATAGACCTTATCAAATTCATCCAACTCAAAATAGCTCAGTGTTCCCGTGCCAAGGCTGGTGAAATATTCCTGATGAATGGAGCGCGGGTCATTGATGGGCGCGTGGGAATGGCCGGAGAAGTCAATCAGCTGCGGATAGTTCATCAAATATGGAATCAACTCATCCTCACCCCAGCAGATGCTGCCGTAAACCGTACCCGTAATATGGGGATGCTGAAAAAAGAAAATCGCTTTCTTTGGGTCATCCTGCGCGGCAAGAGCCAGCTCCCGCTTGACCCACTGCCGTTTCTCCTCATTGAAATTGCAGCCGTGGGAGGGGGAAACGCTGATACAGTGAAAGCCGTTGATAATCGCATGCACATCCGGCTTTTGGCCAAAGATGCGCCAAAGCTTTTCATAAGCACCCTCCACGCCGCCGCTGTTGCTGTTATATTCATGGCTCGCGGTGGACAAAACCACCTGTGTCTCCGGCCTTAGCAGGCGCAGCGATTCATGAAACGCCTGCATTTGAATTTCACTGCCCCTGTCGGCAAAATCTCCCACGACAAACAGCGCGTCCAGCGTTGGGTGCGCCGCATCCTCCCGCGCAATGCGGTAGGCGGTTTCAATCGCCTTCTCAAAACGCTCCCGCTCCAGGGATGGCTCATCCTTGTAATGCACATCACTGCAAACCATGAAGCGGAAGATGGGGGTAAAATCAAGCTCTTTTTGCATGTTTTTTTCTCCTTATTTGATACAGTGTTAGGCAATTGCGAAACATGCGCAGCAGCGGACGGCCGATGGCCGCCCCTACAACATATGCACATATCAATATGGAACCCTACAGCATGTAGGGGCGCGCATTGCGCGTCCGGGACTTTCGCAATCGCCTAAGATACAGTGTGAGCAGCCCTGCCCCTGCGGATGCAAGCAAAGCGCTCCAAAGCGCAGGTTGGGCGATATCCCGCGTGGGCGGAGC
The DNA here is from genome assembly GCA_031549535.1 of Oscillospiraceae bacterium. Classification (GTDB taxonomy): domain Bacteria; phylum Bacillota; class Clostridia; order Oscillospirales; family Acutalibacteraceae; genus JAVBPP01. The sequence goes on along the minus strand of JAVBPP010000037.1, from coordinate 13,322 downwards.
ACTGCTGACGGATTCAACTGCGCCCGAGGTGCCGTTAATCGGAGCAGTTTCACTCCAGGTTTTACTGATAGGATTTGTTTCGCGCAACGTACTGCCCTCTGGCTGTTTGGTAGTAGCTGTCTCCTGCGATCCGCCATACACCGCAAAGAGGGATTTTACCCGCTTCTCATATTCCCGCCGCGTGATTGGCACCGGGTCATCGTAATCCTCTCGTTTGGGCAAAATCGTTACCCACCGCTCTCTTTTCTGCGCCGGGTTAGGGAATCCGTCCCCCACCAGCTGAAAGTTTTTTTGCAAGGATTTCTTTTCTTTCAAATACAAGTCTTCGTCATAAACATAGCGGCCGTTGATATAGTAGTGATGCTCATCCGCACTATATAAAACGTTTTCCCTTATTTCCAGCGTGTCATGGTTGAACTGATATTCCTTCAAGGTATCCGGCCATTCACCGTCTGCTTCTCTGCCTGTCTCCAGATAGCGTAACGCACCGCCCTTTTCACTTTGATAACTTTGATAGAGTTGACTGCAGGAATAAGAGCTATATTCGCATGTATTTAGACAGGATTCCTCTGTAAAATAACGCAGCAGTGCGCCGCTCTTCACTGTGAATATGGCAAAAATCGTCTCGGCATTGCCGTAACCCCGTTCCAACAAAATCAGCTCCGGCTCAGCGTCTTGATTGATATCATAAAGGCAAGCGCTGATGCCTCGCGTTGTCTCTTGAAACATCAGCCACCCGTTCTGCAACAGAAAGTCTCTATACAGGATTTTCCAAGATTTTTTCTCTGCCTGCGGGTCTGTAACAGTAAGCGCAACACTTCTTCCTGTATGATATTTTTTGTTGCGGATTCCTGCACTGATTTCGGTTTGCCCCGCCTTATGCGCCGTGACCCTTCCGTCTTGGTCAACGGATGCAATATCCGGCGCGGAGGATGACCAGATAAGTGTTTTGTCAGTGGCCTGCTCCGGCAGCACCTGCCCATGCAGCCTTGTTGTTTCACCCTTTTGCAGCAAAACATGCCCGTTCTCCCTTAGGCTGACATCACTTGCATAGACATAGTTGCGGCTCAAATCATAGAACATATCATTCACGTTCTGCGTTGCCTCGGCGTACGGAGTATACATCCCTTGCTCGTTGACCCAGGTTCGGATTAGATAGTGCTCCATACTGTAGCAACCCTTTCCGGGTATCGCTTCCAAGCCATCCATGAGCTGGTGGTATGCTTCAAACGCCTCCTTTTGGCTTGCCGGTACACCGTTTATGGAGCCCTGCGTATCAATTGTAATAATATCCCGCGAGGAAACGCGATGCGTTGAAAAGTCAATGCTAACTTCGCGAACTGTGATGTTCGGTTGAATACATCCATCAGCCACATCTGCTATAATACGCTGCTGCCCAGTCGCTTTATCGGTGTAATACCGAAAATACGGAAAGTAGGTATGGGAATCGTCCTTTTGAAAGGCTGTCATTTTTCCATTTTCGATCGTGTAAAATTCCTTCAAATAACCGCCAAGCATCGGATACTCTTGAAAAACAAGCAATTCCGGTATGCCATCGTCATTGATATCCGTAACTTGGGCGCTTATGCCCTCCTGCGCCGCCTTGGTGCTCTTCAGTAATTGCTCTCGGTAAAGCGCTACCCACTCCGGCTGCGCATCCTTTGCTAGGGCAGTCCCTGCGCTCAATGATGTCAGCAACGTCCCAACGCACAGCAATATAATACACAGCCTTTTCACAATTCAACCCACCTAGTAATCTATATTTTTTGACTTACACCAACAAAACACCCTGATTCAAAATTCCGTTCGGGTCAAGCGCCGCTTTCAGGCGGTACAGCAGTTCATAGGAGGTGCCATGCTCCTGCGGCATCCATTGCGTTCTGTATTTCCCGGAGCCGTGGTGGTGGGCGATGCTGCCGCCGCGTTTGAGGGTTTCCTCCATAATCACGCGGATGAGGTGCATATAGTCTTCCTCCACGGTATCCGCTGCGTTTTCCTTTTGATTTTCCGGATTCCTGCCCGCCAAAAATGCAAAAGTGAAATAGATATTCGTCCCGGTCTGGTAGCTGTGGGAGGAATGCCCGCCGATGTAAATGGTGTTTGCCAGTTCTTCCGGCACGCGCTCCTTGACGGCGTTGTAGATGTTGCCGATTTCGCTCCAGTTTGCGGAGATTTCACAGGTATCCGCCACCGCACCGTATTTGGAATATACCGGTTTATCCATGTTTTTGCATTCATCGTTGCGTGTTTCCAGCCAGGCCTCTACAGGCTTTTCGCCCAAGTCTATCATGTCAAACTCCGTGTTCTTGAACTTCTCCTCAATTGCCTCACCTGTTGCCTTGGCAATGCCCTTTGGCCCCTCCGCCAAAAACAGCAGCAGGCAATAATCCTCCGGATATGCGCCGCCGAACAGCGCTTCGTTCTCCGCCGCGTCATGCAGGCGCACCACAGCGGGGCGGTAACCTTCGGCGATAATCTCGCGGATAAACGCAAGGCCGTTGTCCATCCCCTTGATGGAATAGGCGTGCATCCAGCGGTTCTCCGGCTGATAGGGGAAGATTTTAACTGTGACCTCCGTGACGAAACCGAGCATCCCCTCGCTGCCGAGGAACAGATGGCGCAAATCCGGGCCGCAGGAGCGCCGGGGGTTGTTCTTAATGCGAATCACCGTGCCGTCCGCAAGTACAGCTTCAAGACCCAAAAGCAAATCCTCAATACCGCCGTACATTGTGGAAAACTGGCCGATGCTGCGCGTTGCCACCAAGCCGCCCATATGCGCCATGGGCAGAGACTGCGGAAAATGCCCGCTGGTGTAGCCGCGCTCATTGAGGTAATTTTCCAAATATTCCAGCGGCGTCCCGCAGCGAACCGTAACGCATAAATCCGTTTCGTTCAGCTCCAAAACTTCATTCATATCTGAGCCGTCCAAAATCACGCCGCCCTGCTCCGGCTCAATGCTTTTTGTCACGCTGGACCCACCTGTGCGCGGCACGGTTGCTATACCGTTGCTGTTTAAAAAGCTCAGCACAGCGGCGACCTGTGCGGTATCCTGCGGCTTCACAACGCAGGCGGCGCGCTTGACGTAGAAAAAACCCTTATCCCGCTCAAAGCGGCGGTAGCCGATATAGTCCTTTGCGCATTCGAGCACTGTTTGCTCATCCGTTAAAACGCGCTGCGCTCCAACGATATCCTGCAGGCCTGTTATGATTGCTGTCTGTTCCATGTTGACACGCTCCTTCTTCTTCAAGATGTCCGAACAACTGATAGTTGCATTATACGCCAGGGCGAGCCGAAATACAAGTCAAGAATCCTGTTTTCCACCGCGTTTTCCACAATACAAGCCCTGCCCTCCTTCTCGCGCGCACGCGCGTCACCACCACCATCATTGTATAACGGTACGGTTACGGTACGGTGACTGTACGGTGAAGGCAAAACACACGCGTATGTCACGCGTGACACGAGCCATGAAAACCTTGATTTGCTTATGTTTTTACTGTTCATATAGCTGTAACCGGTTTCAAACAATTTCGTGTTGTTTTTTATTTGCGCAGAATGAACAAACGTTCTATACTCAGTATAGCCGGAATTTGGGATTTTGTCAAGGCAAAGTTTGTCCGAAAACCGTCTATCTTTTCGCTTGCATTCCAAACGCCAATGTGCTATATTGCGGGTGGCAGTCAAATATATAAAAAAGGGTGGTATCCGCTTGAAAAAAAGTCGCATTTTGAGTGCTTTCCTCGCGTTGGTTCTATGCATCGGCATTTTCCCGCTGCAAACGGTTGCGGCAGAGGCTCCCGCGTCGGATTTTGAATATTGGGAAGATTACGACGGAATTATCATAGAAGATTATATTGGCAGTTCGAAATCTGTTGTAATCCCATCGAAAATTGATGGCATGAATGTCGTATCGATTGAAAGCGAAGCATTTTATGGGACTGGCGTCACCAGCATCACCATTCCCGTCACATTGAAATACATTAAATACGGAGACGGCGGATCTTATTTCTCCTGTAACACACTCCAGAGTGTCACAGTAAACGCCGCCAATACCGCTTTTTCCTCAGTCAATGGCGTACTGTTTAACAAGGTAAAAACCTGCTTATATCAATATCCATCTATGAAGTCGGGTTCAAGTTACACTGTACCGAATACCGTAACAAAAATTGGTAGCTTTGCATTTTATCGCGTCCCCAATCTAGTCAGCATCACGCTGCCCTCATCTTTGAAGGCAATCGATTGGCTTGCAATCAGCTCTTGCACAAAGTTAAAATCCCTTGCGATTCCGGATCAGGTGAAATCACTGGACTATGCAACTATAGGCACTTGCCCTGCCTTAACAAGTGTGAGCATCGGCTCAGGCGCCACCTATATTGATGCCAATGCCTTCTATGATTGCGCATCCTTAAGCGCTATCAACATAAACAGTGCAAACAAAAACTACAGCTCCTCCAGCGGGGTGCTGTTTAACAAGGCCAAAACATCACTGATTAAATATCCTGTGAAAAAGGCAGGAACGTCCTACTCCATTCCCAGCAGTGTAAATTACATTTTATACGGCGCATTCAAAGACTGTAGTGCGCTGAACCTAAGCTTCCCGAACAAAAAGCTCAACATCGCCCGCAACGCTCTGCACGACACCAAGTGGTTCAGCGGCCAGCAGAACGGCGTTGTATATGCGGCTAAGAATGCTTACAGCTATAAGGGTACCATGCCCAAGGACTATGCGCTGACGCTGAAGAGCGACACGGTTTATGTCACCGAAGGCGCGTTCAGCCGGCAGGGCAATTTAAAGAGCGTTGTCATTCCGGACAGTGTTACGGGCCTGGCGGATGAAGCGTTTTATAACAGCTACCGCTTGTCTTCTGTAAAGCTGGGGAAATCGGTTGCCAATATTGGGAATTCTACGTTTGCAAATACCGCAATCACAGGCCTGGCAATTCCCGCCAGTGTAAGAACCATTGGGGATTACGCTTTTGGTTCATGTGAACAACTAAAAACCCTAACGATAGCTCCCGGCGTCACCTCCATTGGAGAAGCAGCCTTTGTAAATTCCGGACTTACCAGTGTTAAGTTGCCTTATACCCTCACCGAAATTAAAATGGAAACATTTAACAGTTACGACGATACGTTGAAGTCCGTAACAATTCCCGCAACCGTCACATCCATCTCCTATTTTGCGTTTCCCAGCGTGAAAAACCTCACCATCAACGGTTACAAAAACACCCCCGCAGAGACCTTCGCCTAAGACTTCGGCGCAAAATTTGTTGCCCTCACCCCGGTCACCGTTACCGGCATCCAGCTGAACACGTCCAGCAACAAGGGCGAAATGGGCATCGGCGAGAGCAAGCAGCTGGGCGTAAAGTTCAGCCCGGCGGACGCCACCTACCGCAAAATCAGCTGGAAAAGCTCAAACGGAGCCGTCGCATCGGTTAGCGCCACGGGTCTTGTCAAGGCCAATGCCACCGGCACGGCAAAAATTACGGCGAGTTCCACCAACGGTAAGACCGCGACTTATAGCGTCACGGTGAAAAAAGCGCCGTCCTCCGTCGCGCTGAATTACAGCAAGGCCACCATCGGCGTGGGCGAAAAAACCCTGGACCTCAATTCCACCGTCAACAGCGGCGCGGCCAGCAATAAACGTTCCTTCACAACTTCCAACAGTGCGGTTGCAACGGTGGACGCGAACGGCGTAGTCACAGGCAAAAAGGTGGGCACGGCGAAAATAACAGTCACTACCTATAACGGCAGAACGGCCAAATGCGTTGTAACCGTTCGGTCCGCGCCCAGCTCCATCACACTCAACGAAACCAGTGCCACCATCGGCGTGGGGGATAAAACCTTGGATCTCAACTCCGCCGTCAACAGCGGGGCAGGCAGCTTGTTGCGCAAATACAGCAGCTCCAACACGGCGGTTGCAACGGTTGCCCAAAGCGGCGTAGTCACAGGCAAAAAGGTGGGCACGGCAGTTATTACCGTCACTACCTATAACGGCCGGAAAACTACCTGCACCGTAACGGTGAAAAACGCGCCCAGCTCCATCACGCTCAACTACAAGAGTAAAACCTTGAGCAAGGGCGGTAAGGTGGATTTGAACAGCAGCGTCAACTCGGGCGCGGGCGCCTTCCTGCGCAAATACAGCAGCAATAATACCAAGGTCGCAACCGTGGACGTAAACGGCATCGTCACCGCCAAGGCTGTGGGCAAGGCCACCATTACGGTGAAGACCTTTAACGGCAGGAGCGCTACTTGCTTGATTACGGTGAAGTAGTAAATCCCAGCTAAAAAATCCGAAGTAATAATCCGCAATAGAAGCCAACATCCTATATTTTGTAGGATTCAACAAAGCTCTTTTGCGGATTTTTATCTATGCTTTTTTATACCATCATCACCATTAAGAATACTTCCTGCAAAATTCGGCAAGAGCGCATACATGAAACGCTCGTTACAGAATTTTGTGAGCATTCTAATGGGGGATTGGTGTTGCAGATGATTGACAAGATACACAAATCGGAATAAAATATAAAAATCAAAATTCTAGGAGGAATGGCAATGGCTGAACAAATTACTAATAAAGATAGTATTATTGTGAGGGATATTCACTGCCCATACTGCGATACAGAAAACGCACTGCTCATCAACAGCGTGCGACAAAAGAAAATTGGGCTTCAATTTCCCGCATATGGATTAAAATATGTGCTTTCACTTTTGTACTTGTCTTTTCTTTATATGTGGATTCATGGTTATAAAACAGTAGAGGTTACAAAAAAGATTGAATTTACTACATATGGCTTTTGCCCTAAATGCGGCAATAGTTTTTCTGCGGCACCTCCTGAAACAATAAAAGAGGAAATACATGAGCCAAAATTCTATAAAATTTTAAACGGGAAAGCAATAACAGGCTTATGTAAAGGTATTTCGGAATATACGGGTATCTCCCTTTTATGGGTTCGCATTATGACAGTTTTATATGGTTTCACAATTATTGGAGCCTTTATGTATTTTATCATTAGCGCCTGTATCCCGTCAAAAGAAGATTTTGAAAACGGCACGAAAGAGAAAAGGTATTATAAGGCGAAACAAGGGAAAGCCATCATGGGGGTGTGCAAAGGGTTTTCCGAGTACACAGACATTCCTGTTATGTGGATTCGTATTTTAACCGTCATACTATGCCTTACTGTTGTGGGATTAATTCTCTACTTTATTATCGGTGCCGTCGCTCACACTGAGGATGAGATCCATGCAAAATAAACAATTACCCCCAGATTGGGGTAAGGAAAGCGGCATACCCGCAAGTTGGTCTTCCGGCTTGGTTCTTCCGCAAAACTGGGGAAATGGACAAGCGACTCCAGCCCCGCCGAAGAATAAAGCAGAAAGCCCTTTCTTAAAATCGAGAAATGACTTGAAACAGATTGCTCCGGAAAGAGTTGAGCCGGAATGCTTGCCCCAACAGGTAAAAATGGATGATGCCGCCGTCTCGATGGCTGATGTCGGCGGTGTCGCATTAGATACATTTCGTTTTTCTGTGTCAAAGCCCACATTTACAGCGAGCAAGGAAGCGAGCCGTGAGCAACAAACGGAAGTTTTAGAGGATCAGTTTATTGATATATCCTCTTTTTCCCAACAAAATATTGCAGAACATGTTGTTAAACACGCTTCTGCAAAATCAAAGAAGCGCACTATTTTATGCGCATTGCTTGTTTTAGGCGTGGCCTTAACTGGTGCTATATATACTGTTTATAAACACAATTCCTTATCGCATAAACAAACGAAAGGGAATGAAGTACCTGTAACCGCAGATCAGGTAAGCACATCTGAGCTAACCATCTCAAATACAATTGTGGAGCAAGTAATCCCATCTGATCCAACGAGTTCATCTGCTGCTACAGAGCAGGTAAGCACATCAGAATCAAGCAATTCACCTGTATCTGGCCAAACAAAAGCCGCCTTTCAAGCATATGATTTCCTGGGATATTGGGACATCGGAAATGCGCAGGAGCGAGAATTGACAGTCAGCAGCGTTGACGGAGACATGATTTGGTTTTCATTATGGTATTATCGGCTTTTTTCAATAGACAATGTTTCAGCAACCCTCCACGAAAATGTTGCTTCTTTCTCTTATTATGACTATGGTGTTTCAATTAGCGGCACGTTAACCTTTGATCGTTCTTCTATTACAGTTAGCATTACAGAATCAAATCACGAGTATATGCCTGTTGAGACCATGGTATTCGACAGCAGGCATGACGAATCATGGAGTGGAACCGGGCTTGATGATAGTGAAACAAGCACGGAAGCAGTTGCGACGCATGAACAATCAACAGAGTCCTCAAGCGCTGATGCCTTGGAGGCCTATGCGGTTACGTTGGAGGATTCTGTGATGCCTTCTTTAAATACTGAGTATGTACAGGTTCATGCCTCCGCACATAGCGGATCTTTGGTGATAACATACAAGTTCCTTCAAGACCCTTCTACACTCGGTACATCGAAAGAAAGGCTTGTATCGCAAGATTTTTCCGCTTCTAACAGTCAACTATTTGAACAAATGGAGTCACTGGATATAAAAGCGCGGTCAATTATATATGAATGGCTGTGGCCTGGGGACAAGGTATTTTGTTCAAAAGAATTTACAAACTGAAAAAGCCTAATCGTTTATCTCTATTAAATGCGTGTGCCGATATCCGCAAGGATACGTTAATTTTTATGTGGTTGGCTATACTGTCACCAAAGGAGGCGGTACTATGGCAACGGAAAAGCGTGCCATTGTTTGCAGCGGCGGCGGAGCCAAAGGCGGCTACCAAATCGGCGCGTGGAAGGCGCTGCGGGAGCTGGACTTTACGCCGGATATTGTAACAGGAACCTCTGTGGGTGCGATGAACGGCGCGCTCATAGCCGCCGATATGTATGAGGAAGCACTGGAAATCTGGAACACGATGGGCATGGAGCGGGTTTTTGCCCCTTTTGACGCCGGAGAGACGGACGAAATCTCCGACATCATTAGCTTTTCCTTCCGCTTTCTGCGCCAATCCGTTTTGCATGGCGGGGCAAATTCCAAACCGCTGGAAACCCTAATCCGCAATATGACGGATGAAAAACGCCTGCGCTCCTCCCCTGTCCGTTATGGGCTGGTCACAACACGCTACCCCCGCGTCAAGCCTGTTGAGCTGTTTATTGACGAGATTTCGCCGGGCATGGTTGCGGACTATATCATCGCCAGCGCGGCGGCCTTTCCCGTGATGAAATCGCATAAAATCGGGGAAGAGACCTTTATTGACGGCGGATATTCGGACAATATGCCGGTGAAAATGGCTATTCGCGGCGGCGCGACGGAGGTTGTAGCCGTCAACATCGGCGCAATGCCAAGCTCTGCGACCCAGGGCGACAATATCAAGGTACATTACATTTATGCCAAGCGCCCGCTCAACGATAAGTTCGGCGGCATCTTTATGTTTGACAAGGATTTGGCGAAACGTAATTTTCAGCAGGGATATTTAGATGTCTACAAAACCTTTGGCCTGTTGGACGGGCACTATTATAGCTTTGAGCGCTATGAAACATACAAAACCGTCCCGTTTGAGCGAGCCTGCCGCCAAAAATTTGAACAGTCGTTTTGCGCCCTGCCCGGGGTGAGTATGTTGGAAAAGCGCGCGCGCAGCCGCGTTATCAATTTTCTGCGCAGCTATGATGACCGCCCGTTTGAATTCAACTCCAACATCCTGCACTGCGCGGAGGCGGCGGCGGAGCTGTTTGAAATCAGTGCGCTTGAAATTTACACGTTGGAATCCTTTGCCCGCGAGATTACGGATAAAATCTCTGCGTTTCTTCACAGTGAGGATTACGCGAGGAATGAAACCGCACTAACAAGGCAAATTAGCGACCGCTTCAGCCTAAAGCTCCTGCCCGCGCTGCTGGAGGCCACGGACAAAAAACTGCTGACCGCCTATTGTTGCCGCTATTTGCGGCAGGCTATCATCCCCTTGAAGGACAAGCGCAAACTCTGGGGCATTGCGGCGGTGTTCCCCGAGGTTTACTGCGCGGCATTATTTTATCTTTCCGCTCTGCGAGAGTTTGAACGGCTGGATGCAGAGATCAACCTATTCCCAAGTATAGATGAGGAGCTATAGGCATGAACATTGTAATTTTAGATGGCTACACCACCAATCCCGGCGATTTGAGCTGGGACTTTCTCGCCGCATTCGGCACTTATACCGTTTATGAGCGCAGCGCGGCGCAGGAGGTCGTGCCGCGCGCAAAGGATGCGGAAATCATCCTTACGAACAAAACGGCTCTGCCCGCCTCTATCCTTGCGCAGCTACCGAAGCTGCGCTTCATCGGCATGCTCAGCACCGGCTACAATGTGGTGGATACGGCCTATGCGGGGCAGCGCGGCATTCCGGTGGCAAACATCCCCACCTACGGCACTGCCGCTGTGACGCAATTGACCTTTGCCCTGCTGCTTGAACTGCAAAACCAGGTAGGGCTGCATTCCGCCGCCGCGCACAACGGCGAGTGGGCAGCCTGCACAGACTTTTGCTTTTGGAAAACTCCGCTGGTAGAGCTGTTTGACAAGACGATGGGCATCATCGGCTTCGGCAAAATCGGCCAGGCTGTTGCTCAGGTTGCGCTCGCGTTCGGCATGCATGTGCTCGCAGTATCTGACGTCCCGGCGCCGGAGGGCTGCGACAGTCGCGCGGAATTTGTGGAGCTTGACACCCTGCTCGCCCACGCGGACGCAGTGAGCATCCATGTTCCGCTGACAGATAAGACAAACGGCATGGTGAATAAAGCTTTCCTCTCTAAAATGAAACAAAGCGCTTACCTCATCAACACGGCGCGCGGACCCATTATCAACGAGCAGGATTTGGCGGACGCGCTGAACAGCGGCGTCATTGCGGGAGCGGGGGTAGATGTGCTCTCCTGCGAGCCGCCGCAGGCGGATAATCCCCTGCTGCATTGCAAAAACTGCTTCATCACCCCGCACATTGCCTGGGCGGGGTTTGAGACGCGCAGGCGCCTGCTCGGCGTATGCGAGGATAACATTCGCGCGTTTATCGGCGGAAAACCCATAAACATTGTGAATGGATAACGCCTAAATTGCCCATACTACTCCTGTACGGAGGACTCCGTAACAATTCCTACAGGAGGCGTTTTTATGGGAGACAAACCGAAAAAGAAGAAGGCAGCAAAGCAGACCGGCGCATTTGAAAACCAGGCAATCAGCCAGGCGGATAACCGCCAAAACAAAACGGACGTTGCCATGCCCAACGCAGACAATGTGACACGCAACAAAAACTGGGTCGATCAAAACCAGAAATAGACCGGGCACCGGCTCCCACAGGCTGAAATCCTGCGGGAGCCCTGTTGTATTGCTCCGCCGATTAAAGCTTGCGCATCATGGGCGGTCTTTTCACTGCCATGCTGCGTCAAAAATACTCGCAATCCGAAAGGATTGCTGCGTTTTTTTCCTTGCCTGACAATGAAAATCCCCACCCCTGATTACGCAAGCTTTAATCGGCGGAGCAATATATAAACTATTTGTAACACTCTCATAAAAGAAAGTTTATTTTTGCATTTCACTTGCAAAGAAAATGTTTCCATCGTATAATCAGCTCGCATCAAAGATGAAATTGAATAAGGAGCTGTTATTGATGAAGCAAGCACTGACACTTCACGCAAAAAAGACCTCCGCCTTGTTCTTGGCACTGCTCATGGCGCTGTCTATGGCTGTTGTTGCCATGGCCGAAGAGACGTTATCCGTTGTTATCACCGTACCTTCCGTGATGGAAAGCACCATTTGTTCCGGCAGGGACTTTTATGTTCAGGGCAGTTTTTCCGGCATGGATTTGCCGGAGGACGCGATTGTGAGCGTGGAAGTAGAAAACGCGCTGGGCGATGTTGTGCGCACCGTATCCAACAACATCAAGGGCAACACCAACCTAAACGTCAACTATGAAAAGCTGAGCTATTATAACGCCGCAGATCCGCTGCGCAACGATTTGCTCACCAGCGGTATGCCGGATCTGATATATGACCCCGTGCGCGGCATTGCAGACTCCTTCCGTGACGCAACTATCAAGTGCTACTACGACAACAATAGCTTTTGCGCCCTCATCCCGGGCGGCCAAACCGCAACGAGCATCGACAACGGCATGAACTGGGTGGATGGCGACGGCGTTCCTTTTACGGCCTTTGCGGCGGGCAGCTACACCATCACCGTAACCGTAGCGGACAACGCTCAAAACCCCTTGGGCAGCGCAACGAAGGCTATGACCATCGGCGACACCGCAAACAAGCTGTTGACTCGCTTCTCCCCCGCAACGCATCTTTCCGCCGCAACCGCGTTTGCAAACGCAAACAGTTTGCGCATCTATAACGATCCTTTCCCCGGCTATTGGTCCAAGGGTAGCCTGTTCTGCGAGATTCTGCCCGCATGGAGAGCTGCGGATGCCACCGAATACCTCAGCGGCATGGTTCACTTCTTGATTTACAACGTGAAAGCAAGCGCAACCACCTACGCTGTGGAAATCGGCACGCTGCAATCCGTAAAAGACATCGAGAGCCGCCTTGCGAGCTATTATTATGACATCGGTGAGCCCGTCCTCCCGGATGCTGACCAGACAGCCGGCACCGTCACCGCTTTCGAGCAGGGCGATAAATTGGCGCTGACCCGTGCCGAAACCGTCAACACCGCAGGTGACGACGGCGTTTACAACCAGGATAATCCGGACGTTGCCGCCTATGACCTCGACTTGGCGGACGGCGTGAAGGCCGAAGTCGGCGACACGCTTGCCCTCTACGGCGTAACTGCTCCCATTCAAATCGACGACGCGGACATCGTGTATAAGGGCGACAATGCCTACACGCTGAATAACAAAATTGCAAAGCTGAGCTATGATATCACCGTGGACGGTGAAACCACCTCCTTCGAAAAAGCCGTTACACTGAACCGCAAGAGCGGCGGCTGGGATAATTTCTCCGAGCTGGAGTTCCGCCACCTGCTGGCCATTGACGAGAGCATGAAGGGCGAAACCGTATCCGTAGCAGTCACAGGCTATGACGCACACGGCGCAAAAGTGGCCGGAACGGACGAGAGCTTTTCCATCCAGGTTGCCGGTGATGAAGAGCCCCTGCCAAACGACCTTGTCAGCGTCATCAGATATCTAATCAAGGGCATCCTCGCCATTCTGCTACAGCTGATGTCCTCTTACAGCGATACACTGCTGACACTTCTTGGATTATAATACCAATCTCCATTAAGAATACTTCCTGCAAAATTCGGCAAGAGCGCATACACGAAACGCTCGTTGCCGACTTTTGCAAGTATT
>JAVBPP010000092.1:0-22054 GCA_031549535.1 Oscillospiraceae bacterium | reverse complement strand
TCATGTTCGGATAGAGGGTATCGGTATTTTCATACTAATTCCAAGTAGAAAACTCGAATAGATTTGCGTGGATTTTTTGCGTTGTGCGCGGCGGACGACGCAGCCGGGCTTTCGCCCGGCAAGGAGGACAACAAAGCACATCGTGAAAAAGACCGCAAAGATATCGAGGTTTCTGCTTGGAATTAGTATAATCTATTATTCCACTGTCTTCAGTGCCGCTTGAACGGCGAGCTTTGCGTTTACCATGCGGTAGGTATTCGTCAGCGGGTGGCCGGCACTGGTGTTATCCGCAACGGAGTAGCTGGTGTTTTTACTGTCGCAGACTATGGCTTTCACCTGCGCACCCGTCAATGCACTGTTGGCGGACCAAACCATTGCGCTCACCGCTGTGACAATCGGAGCCGCCATGGAGGTGCCGGTGAAATACGAGTAACCGTTTGCGGCGGCGGGGTCAACGCAGCTGAACACGCCGGTTCCGGGGGCGGCAATATCCACGCCGTCGCCAGCGTTGGAATACGGAGCCTGCCGGAATTTTTTATCACCCAGATTTTCCGCGGCGGCAACCACGATGATACGTTTTAGGATGTCCTCTTTCTGCACGTTGGGGAAGCCGGAGAAGACATTTTCTTCCGTAATGGCGCAGAAGCAGCCGTTCAATGCAGAGTCTACACTTTTGCCTTCAAAGTCCCCATTGCCTGCGGCTTGCACCACTACAAAATCGTAACCCATACCGAGGAGAATGGACATGGTGTAGGAATATAAAAACGCATCCAAAGCCATACCCATCTGATAGAACATCATGTTAATGGGGTTGAGACCAAAGTAGTTGTTGGAGGAGCCAATGGAGAAATTGATTACCTTTGCGCCGCCAAAAACATTCGCAAGAAAGCCCGCGAAGACCTGGGCGTCTGACGACCAAAACTGCCCATAATTCGGGTCGGCCTCAAAATCCACACACAGTAAATCGGCATTCCAGCAAAGGCCTGTAATTCCTTTTTTATTGTTTGCGTTTGCCGCAATGATTCCGGCAACATGGGAACCATGGGAGGCGGAACGATTTTGCCGCTCCTGCAGTGTACCCGGAAAGTTGATTTTGCCCGCCAAATCCTCATGATCTGTTGCAAAACCATCATCCACTACGCCCACGGTGATAGAAGAAAGTTTCTCGTTATATGCCCAAGCGCTCGGTGCCTGCACCGCCTCCAGCCACCAGTTGGAACCTGCGGGGTTGCTCTCCGACCAGCCCTGCGTACGGCTGACTAATTTCCCGGTTTGAGAATCCTTCTCCAGCCAGGGGTCATCCGGCACAATCGCCATGGTGCGCTTTTCATAGGAAACATTAGGGCTGGCAAACAAAACCGCCTCGCTCTGCCGCAGGGTTTCGCAAGCTGACAGCATTTCATCCACGCTTTCGGTGCGCAGTTTCAAGGTATATCGGTTTAAGAACGCCATTTTGCCGACCACCTCGCCCCCAACCGTACGAATCAGCGCGTCACGCTGCTGCGTTGAGGCCGCCGGGTCAAAGAACACTAAAATTTCCCGATCTATATAGGCAAGGCCGGGTGCTAAAACAACAATCTCCTCTTGTTCCACCGGTGCGGTGATATCGCCTGTGGTATGTACGATTTCGGCGGCCTGCTTCGGTGAAACATAGGTCGTTGTCTGCCGCGGCTGCGCCGCTTTTTTCTGTGGCTGTGTTTCCTTCTGTGTCACCACTTCGGCGGAAACAGTAACTGCCCCATCCTCTCTCTTTGCCGTTTGCAGTGCTGCGGTAAATTCTTCAGGCTCCCCCTGCATCCCTGCTTGCAGTGGGCTGACAAGGGTGCTCACCAAAAGGCACAGCGCTAAAACACTGGCCATGAGGCTCAAGGTATGCAATGTTCGCTTCATTTCTGTTCCACCTTTCTAATGCAATGTATACTAAATTTACAATTCCGGTTTTTCCAACTTTGCATAATTCGCCATGAGCTTTTTTGTGCCCGCCTGGCTGAAGGCAATTTCCAGCATGGAGTCATTCCCCATTGGCTTTGCGGAGAGCACCACGCCGGTTCCAAAGGTTTTATGCACCACCGTATCCCCCACCTTGTAACTCTGCAGCGGTGTTTTTGCGGCAGGGGTAAGCGGCACGGTGGATTTCTTTTTCTGCGGAATATGCTTTAGCACAGCTGTGCTGCTGCCCACATGCCGTTCCGGGCGTCTACCGAAAGCAGTTTCCTGTATCAGCTCCGCGGGAATTTCCCGAATAAAACGGGAACGCGGGTTATGCGTTAGAGAACCGAAGAGCATTCTTGTTTCCGCCGTGCAAAGGAACAGCCTTTCCTTCGCGCGGGTAATGCCCACGTAAGCAAGGCGGCGTTCCTCCTCCAGCTCCTCCGGTTCATACAGCGCCTGCCTGCCCGGGAACACGCCGTCCTCCACGCCGGCAATGCACACAAGCGGAAATTCCAACCCCTTGGCGGAATGCATCGTCATCAGCACGACCGTATCCGCTTCGGCGTTGTAGTTGTCAATATCCGAAAGCAGCGCAACCTCCTGTAAGAAGCCGTTCAAGTCGGCATCTTCACGCTCCGTGCTATAACGCTGCAGGTTGTTGGAAAGTTCGCTGAGGTTGGCAATTCTGTCTGCCTGGGACTCCTTATCTGACGCCAGCATATCAAAATAGCCGGAGACCTGCAGTGTTTTTTCCAACAGGCTGTGCAGTGGGAGCTTTTCCATGTCATCCCGCAGCTGCGCTATCATGCGGCTGAATTCCTTGAGTTTGGCCGTGCTGCGGGAAAGGGCGGGGTACTGCTCCGCGTTGCACATAATACTGAACGCACTGACATGCGCATCGTTCGCGATATCCAGCACATGGCTCACCGTCGTCTCACCGATGCCGCGCTTGGGTTCGTTGATAATGCGGCGCAGGCGCACAATATCGGCCGGGTTGTTGATGACCGTTAAGTAGGCAAGCGCGTCCTTGATTTCCTTGCGGTCATAGAAGCGGTTGCCGCCTATCACACGGTAGGGTATGCCGGAGCGGATAAACGCTTCTTCAATGGCGTTGGATTGGTTATTCATGCGGTAGAGCACAGCATGGTCGCTCCACTTTGCCCCGTCCGCCTTGGAGTTGAGTATGGTTTGGGCAATAAAACGCCCCTCCTCACGGTCATCCTCAGCAGTGCAAAGGGTGATGAGGTCGCCGCCCTGCTTGCTTGTCCAAAGATTTTTGCCCTTACGCATGCGATTGTGCGCAATCACGGCGTTGGCCGCCTCCAGAATCATCTGCGTGGAGCGGTAATTTTCCTCCAGACGAATGACCCGGGCGTTGGGATATTGTTGCTCAAAATTCAAAATATTTTCCACCGTGGCGCCACGAAAACGGTAAATGCTTTGGTCATCGTCCCCAACAACGCAGATATTTTGGTGCCGCCCCGCCAAAAGCGAGGTCAGGCAATATTGGGCGTAGTTGGTATCCTGATACTCATCCACCAATATGTAACGAAAGCGGTTCTGGTAATATTCCAGCGCCTGCGGATTCTTTTGCAGCAGGGTGACGGTTTTATAAATTAAGTCGTCAAAGTCCATGGCGTCCACCTGCTGCAAGGTGCGCTGGTATTCCCGATAAATTTCACCGATTTTCCGCAGACGGTAATCGTTGCCGTTTAAATCCAAATATTGTTTCGGGCTGAGCAATTGATCCTTCGCGCGGCTGATTGCGCCCAGCACCTCTTTGGGGGTGAAGCGCTTTTCATCAATCTGCAGGGTGCGCAAAACCTCTTTGAGCACACGCTTGGAGTCATCCATATCATAAATGGTAAAATTGGAGCTGTGGTTGACCAGCGGCGCATATTTGCGCAGCATGCGCACACAGCTGGAGTGGAAGGTGCTGGCCCAAATTTCCTGTGCGTCCTCGCCCAACATGGCCTCCAGTCGGTGCTTCAGCTCCGCCGCCGCTTTGTTCGTGAAGGTGATGGCCAAAATCTGCCAAGGCTTCGGCGCGTCGACGGATAGCATAGCACTGATATGCTCCGGCAACGGGACACCCTTATTTAAATAGGCACGCAGGGCAACGCAATCCTCCGGGGCAACGCTGCCACGAATATCCTCTGAAAAATAGGCTTTACCGTATTTGACGAGGTTTGCAATACGGTTGACAATCACTGTGGTTTTGCCGCTGCCCGCGCCCGCGAGCACCAAAAGAGGCCCCTGTGTTGAGAGAACCGCCTGCTGCTGCATCGCATTCAGTTTTGGAAAATCCTTAGCGATACAGGCCTGCCTGAGTTCCAGAAACGTTGCAGTATCCATTGCAGCTCCTTATAGAGAAATTTCGTGCGCGATATCATACATTTCCCTGTCAATGGTTTTTTCCATTTGCAGAGCCTCATGAATATCAAAGTCCAGGATTTCTTCTTTCTGCATCGCGACAACGCGGTTACCGATATTTTGCATCAGCAGCTTCACAGCCTTGTTGCCCATCATGCTGGCAACCACGCGATCCCGCGCCGTCGGCGAACCGCCGCGCTGCACATGGCCTAAAATAACCGCGCGAGATTCCACGCCGGTTTCGCGCTCAATGAGCCTTGTGAGCTCCTCCACGCCGCCAACGCCCTCCGCCACAACCACAATATAATGCATCTTGCCCGTGGTGCGGGCGTAATTCATGCGTTCAATGACATCCCGCTTGATGTCATAGGGTATTTCCGGAACCAAGATGGAGGTTGCGCCCACAGCGATACCCGCATTCATGGCCAAAAAGCCCGCAGAGCGCCCCATCACCTCAACCACACTGCAGCGGTTGTGCGATTCCGTTGTATCCCGTACGCGGTCCACCATCTCTTGAATCGTATTCATGCAGGTATCATAGCCGATGGTATAATCCGTGCAGGCAATATCATTGTCTATCGTCCCCGGCAGCCCAACGCAGGGTATGCCGTGCAAAGACAGGTGACGTGCGCCACGGAAGGAACCATCGCCGCCGATGACCACAATGCCCTCAATGCCGCGCTTCTTACAGGTTTCAACCGCCTTGATTGCCCCTTCTTCCTCCTTGAATTCCAGGCAACGGGCTGAATATAAAATTGTGCCGCCTCTGTGAATGATGTCCGAAACGCTGCGCAGCGTCAACTCTTCCATATCGTCCTGCATCAAACCGGCAAAACCGCGCTTAATGCCAAAGACCTTCATCCCGTTCATACAGGCTGTTCTTACAACAGCGCGTACAGCTGCATTCATGCCGGGCGCATCTCCACCGCTGGTTAACACTCCAATTGTTTTCATCTGATAAATCCTCCTGATTTTTTTCGGATTAAAATAATTCTACACCCTTGCAGGGCAGTTGTCAAATCATTGCAGGCAGACATTTCCCTCGCCTAACATGCGGCCAAGCTCCTGCAGCAACGGTGAATTTGCCGCAACGCCCATTTGCTGTGGCTCATACTTATCTTCATCAACATAATAAAAATATAACGGTGTATCTCCGGGAAAAATGTCTAAAAATTGCTGTGCTTTTTTTTGTTGATCTGTTTGCGCACTCGCAAAACGTAAAAACAATCCTTTTTTCTTTTTACCGCTTTGCTGCCTTGCCGGCTGCGGCTCAGCTGCTTCGCCGGGTTTTGGGCAGGGTTCGAGCAGCTCGCAAACCAGCTTGGCCGCCTCCTCCTCTCGCAGGCTCAACCTTCCATGAATGAGCAAAACGCTGCCCTCCACGAGCATGTGTGCGCAGCTCTGCAATGTTTTCGGGAACACAATCACTTCAATGGAGCCGTAAATATCCTCCACGGTTAAAAAGGCCATCGTTGCGTCACTGCGCGTAATTTTCTTTTTGATTGCGGTGACTATCCCAAGCAGGCAGAGCGTATCATTGTCTTGATATAGCGCCTCATCCCCCTGCCCCGCCGCGTGCATGTCCGAGGTGCGCGCAGATTTCAGCTCCTGCGAAAGTTCGCTGTAAGCCGCCATCGGGTGGCCGGAAAGATAAAGCCCGGTGGTCTCCTTTTCCAGGCGCATCCGCTCATCCAAATCTAGCTCCGGCACATTCGGCAGCGGGATTTCCTCCTGCTTGGCGTGCTCCTCGCTTAGGTCAAAAAAGCCGAGCTGCCCCTCGATATTACTTTTCTTATCCTGTTCCAGGGACTGCAAAATCTGCGGCAGCGTCTCCAGCATCTGCCGGCGATTTGCGCCAAGGCCATCCAGCGCGCCGCTGAGGATGAGGCTTTCCATGCCGCGCTTGTTAAATTCTTTGCCGAAAATGCGTTTGACAAAACTGAAATAAGAGCTATAACTGCCGTTTTCCTCCCGTTCCTTCACAATCTGGCGAATTTGCCCCCTGCCGAGATTTTTTACGGCAAGCAGACCGAAACGGATGCTCGTTTCCTCCACCGTAAAGCTTTCTAAGGAGTGGTTCACATGCGGCGGCAGCACGGGGATGTGGATGCGCGAGCACTCCGCAATATATTCCGCCACCTTGCCGGAATCATCCAGAATGCTTGTGAGCATGGCCGCCATAAATTCACAGGGATAATAGCGCTTGAGCCAGGCAGTCTGATAGGCGACAAACGCATAGGCCGCCGCGTGGCTCTTATTGAACGCGTAAGATGCAAAACTGGACATATCCTCAAATATCCGGTTCGCCTTTTCCTTGGCGATTCCCTTTTGCGCGGTACCTGCAAGGAAGGAGGCACGCTCCTTCTCCATAACATCATGCTTTTTTTTGGACATCGCACGGCGGACAATATCCGCCTGACCATAAGAATAACCCGCGAGCTCCCGGAAAATTTCCATGACCTGCTCCTGATACACCATGCAACCGTAGGTAACGTCCAAAATCGGCTTGAGCTCCGGGGTGATATAACGGATTTTCTCCGGGTGGTGGCGGTTTTCTATGTATTTTGGAATAGATTCCATGGGGCCGGGGCGGTAGAGCGACACAACGGCCACCAGATCCTCAATACCTGTCGGCTTCAACCCCATCAGAACATTGCGCATCCCGCCGGATTCAAACTGAAACACGCCCTGCGTATGCCCCTGAGATAGCATTTCAAACACGCCCGAATCTTTCTGGTCAATGTTGTCTATGGAAAAATTGGGCTGTGACTTTTGTATCAGGCTCTGTGTTTTGCTGATTACTGTTAAGGTACGCAGACCCAGAAAGTCCATCTTGAGCAGACCCAGCTCCTCCAATGTTACCATGGTAAACTGGGTGACGATTGCTTCCTCGTTGCGGGAAAGCGGCACATAGCTCGCCACCGGGTCCCGTGTAATTACAACACCCGCCGCGTGGGTGGACGCGTGGCGCGGCATGCCTTCCACCTTCTGCGCGGTTTCAATCAAATCCCGTATCTCCCCGCCGCTGTCATAAAGTGCGCGGAACTCCGTAGAACGCTGGAGAGCCGACTCAATTGTAATGCCCAATTCACGCGGCACCTGCTTGGCAACCGCGTCCACCGTGGAATAGGCTATCCCCATCGCGCGGCCGACATCGCGCAGGGCTGCGCGCGCCGCCATGGTGCCAAAGGTGATGATTTGCGCCACATGATCCGCGCCGTATTTCTCAATGACGTAATCAATGACTTCCTGACGGCGTTCATAGCAAAAGTCGATATCAAAGTCCGGCATGCTCACGCGTTCCGGATTCAAAAAACGTTCAAACAGCAGGGTATACTGAATTGGGTCAATGCCCGTGATGCCGATGGCATAGGCGGCAAGGCTGCCCGCACCGGAGCCTCTGCCCGGACCGACAGGGATGCCCTGCGAGCGCGCGAAACGGATAAAGTCGTAAACAATCAAATAATAGTCCACATAGCCCATCTGATTCACGACCTGCAGCTCATAATCCAGCCGCTCCCGGTACGGCTGCGGGATGCCGTCCGGAAAGTGTTTTTGCAAACCTTCGTAGCACAAATCATGGAAAAAGGCGAAATGATCCCGTCCATCCGGCACCGCAAAATGCGGCAGCTTGGTATTGCCGAATTCAAATTCCACATTGCAGCGTTCTGCGATGAAAGCGGTGTTGTCAATCGCCTGCGGCGCCTGCGGAAAGAGGGCGCGCATTTCCTCCTCGCTTTTCACATAGAACTCACTGGTTTCAAACTCCATACCGGTATTTTCGCCGACAATGTGGTTGGTCTGGATACAAATGAGAACCTCCTGCATTTTGGCGTCCTCTTTTTCCAGGTAGTGCGCATCGTTCGTGGCAACCAAGGGTATCCCCGTCTCCTTCGACAGACGGAGGATATCCGGAATAATGGAGAGTTGTTCACGCAGACCGTGATTTTGCAGCTCCAGAAAAAAATTGTTTTCGCCAAACACATCCCGGTACCAAAGCGCCAGTCGTTTGGCTTCTTCATAATCGCCTCTGCGCAGCGCCTGCGGAATTTCACCGGCCAGGCAGGCGGAAAGCGCGATAATGCCCTCGTGGTAGCGCTCGAGCAGCTCGTGGTCAATGCGGGGTTTGGTATAAAAGCCCTCTGTCCAACCGAGGGTTACAAGCTGAATCAGATTTTGGTACCCAATGTTGTTTTCACACAGCAGCACCAAATGGTAGCGTTCGCTGTCTAAGCTATGGTTTTTATCGTGGCGGGAACGCGCGGCAACATAGACCTCGCAGCCGATAATCGGCTTGACGCCTTGTTTTTGTGCCGCCTGGTAGAACTGAATCACGCCGTACATCGCGCCGTGATCCGTAATGGCGACCGAATCCTGCCCAAGCGCCTTAACCTGCTGTAGCAGCGGCTCAATGCGGCAGGCACCGTCCAACAGACTGTATTCCGTATGCAAATGCAAATGCGTAAAAGCCAAAGAAATTACTCCTCAAATTGAATTCGCGTATTCGATAATTCTCGCCAAACGGTGGTTGACACCGGAGCGCGTCAACGGTTCTTGCAGCAGCTCCGTCAGCTCCCGCAGGCTCGCCTCCGGATTTTCCAGACGCACACGCGCAATCTCCCGCAAATTCTCCGGCAGGGAGACTATCCCCCCGTTTTGCTCTATTTTTTCAATGGCGTCCACCTGCTGTATGGCGGCGTCCACGGTTCTGCCAATGTTGGCTGTTTCAAAGTTCAGCTTTCGGTTTACGACATTGCGCATATCCTTATGCATTTTCACGCCCATCAACTCCAGCGACGCATTGGTGGCGCCCATGATGGTGAGCAAATCCTCAATCGCCTCGCTGTCTTTAAAATAGATGATATGGTTGCCCTTGCGGTTGATATATTTCGGCTCCAGCTCCACCTCCTGCATAAGCTTTAAGAAATCCATACACAGGCGTTTGTAGGAAACCATAAATTCCAGATGATAGTTTTTTTGCGGGCTGGCAATTGTACCGCAGGCGAGAAATACCCCGCGCAAAAACGCATGATAGCAACAGGGATTATTTTGAAAGTTAGAATGTAAAATCCGCAAATTTGGCTCCCGCTGTTCGTGGCCACAGGCCTGCAGAACGACGGCACAATCCTGCGGCTGCGCAACGCTGGCCTGGTATTTTCTGCTGCTGAGCTGCTCCTGCAATGCCGAAACAGAAAACTGCGAGAGCAGGATATGAGCATAATATGAAACTAAGCTTGCATCTTCGGATGAAAATGCAAGCTGCCGCGCGGTAAAGGATTTTGCAAACAGGAGCATCCCATAACTCTGGGCATGCATGCAGCAGGGGGAAAGATATTCCATTTTGCGCAGTTCCTGTTTTACCTCAGATGAAAACGTCATAGAAGTCTCCCTCTACTTCTGCAAATCCCGGTGATAGCCGGAGACGGTATATTGCAGCCCTTGGATGTGTTGACAGAGCAATTGCGTAAACACCACGGAACGGTGCTTTCCGCCTGTGCAGCCAACCGCAATCACCAATTGACTCTTTCCCTCGGCGCTGTATAAGGGCAATAAAAAGTCAAGCAAATCAAACAGCTTTGAGGCAAGCTGCTTTGCCTCATCCCATTTGATAACATAGTCATACACAGGCTTGTCCAGCCCGGTGAGCGCTTTTAGTTCCGGCACATAAAACGGATTCGGCAGGCAACGCACGTCAAACACCAAATCCGCATCATTCGGCAAGCCGTATTTATACCCGAATGACTGACAGCGCACATGCATACTCCCCTGGGCGCTGCGCATAATCAGTTCGGTTACCTGCTGTTTGCATTGTGCCGCCGAAATCAAAGTGGTATCTATCACATAATCCGCAATCTGCTTTGCCGGTTGCAGCACAGTACGCTCCATGCGTATGGCATCCGGCAGGGAATCCCCGCATTGCTCTAGCAGGGGATGCTTACGCCTTGTTTCTTTGAAACGCCGAACAAGAACCTCCTCGTGCGCATCCATATACAGCAGCTTGTACGGGTATTGCATTTGGCGAAGCTGCTCTAAGCTGTCAAACAGCGAGGGAAAGCCCGCATCGCCCACGCGGATATCCGTCACAACTGCGATGCGTTTTCTTGGCGCCGGTGTTTCGCTTAGGGATTGCATGAAGGTTGCGATAAGCTTGGGCGGCATATTATCGATACAGAAAAAATCCATATCCTCCAGCGCATCCACCGCAACGGACTTCCCCGAGCCGGAAAGGCCGGTTACAATCACCAATTCAAATTCTGCCATAACACTTTCTTTCCTATTTTAAAAACAGAACTTCTGTCTCCAACAAAATTCCACATTGTTTTTGCACTGTTTCCTGCACAAAGGCAATCAGTCGCCGGACATCCTGTGCGCTGGCTCCGCCGCGGTTGATAATAAAACCGCTGTGCTTTTCGCTCACCTGGGCACCGCCGATTTGTTTGCCCTTTAGGCCGCATTGTTCAATCAAAGCGGCGGCATAATGCCCCGGCGGGCGCTTAAACACACTGCCCGCGCTGGGGTATTGCAGCGGCTGCTTTTTCTTGCGTTTTTCCATCGTGGAACGCATTGTCTCACGAATCGCCGCGCCCTCACCCGGAATTAAGGCAAACTGAACACCGGTGACAACGGCGCTGCGTTCGGCAAAAACGCTGTGGCGGTAGCTCAGACGCATATCCTGCGCCTGCATTTCATGCTGCTCTCCGCTTTCATCCAGATAGCGGCAGGAGAGCACCACATCCTTCATTTCGCCGCCATAGGCTCCTGCATTCATAAACAGGGCTCCGCCCACCGTTCCCGGAATTCCGTAAGCAAATTCCAACCCGCTGAGCGCGTGCTCCGCCGCAAATTCACACAGGCGACTGAGCATCTCCCCGCAGCAGGCGCGCACAGTATTGCCCTCGCGCTCCAAGCCCTTGCATTGCCCGGTGTAAATAACAGCGCGGTCGATTCCCTCGTCCGCCACAAGAAGATTGCTCCCCCGCCCCAGAATAAAGTGAGGTACTTGCATCCCCTTGCAAAGGCGCAGGGCTGCGGCCAGCTGCGTTTCGTCCCGGGGGGATAACAGCGCAGCGGCCGGCCCGCCGATTCGGAAGGTCGTATAGTCCCGCAGCGGAGCCTGCATGGCAACCGGTATATTCTGTTCTTCACAGGCTGCACGTAGCGCTTCATACTGATTCAAGACTATACTCCCTCGTTTTTTATACCAGCTTTGGTATTATTATGCATCCAACAGCGCGGAGCCGATGATGCCCGCGTCATTCGCAAGCTCTGCCGCCACAAGCTTTGTCTGCTTTTCGGCATACAGGCTGTACCGCTCACGCTCCACAAACTTGCGTAAGGGCTCCATTAGGGTTTCACCCTCGTTGCTGATGCCACCGCCCACGCAAACCATGGCAGGCTGGAAAATATTGATGATATTGATAATGCCAATAGAAACATTGCGGATATACTGATTGACCACGGCTTTTGCACTGGCATCCCCTGCCCGCATGCCATCGAACGCGGTGCGCCCGTTGACATTCAAGATGCTGTCATCTGCCAGCTTCCACATGACGCTGTCCTGATCTTTTCGCATGGCATCCTTAGTCATTTGAACGAGAGCGCGCGCGGAGGCGTAGCTCTCCCAACAGCCGCGGCGGCCGCAGGTGCAAAGCTCCCCGTCAAAGGAGATTACCATATGCCCAATTTCACCGCCCGCATAGTTGACGCCGCTGATGACCTTGCCGTCTACGATGACGCCGCTGCCAACACCTGTGCCCAGTGTAATGGCTACAAAGTTTTTCTCGCCCTTGCCTGCGCCCGCCACGGCTTCACCGAGCGCCGCGCAGTTCGCATCGTTTTCCAGATACACGGGCTTGCCGATAAGCGCCTCGAGCATCTGCTTCGCGGGAACCATGTTGAACTCCAGGTTGTTTGCATATTCAATCATGCCGGTATCCTTGTTTACGGAGCCGGGGGTGCCTACGCCGACGGAGAGAATCTCATCCATCGAAACGCCGGCCTCCTGCACTGCGTTTCTGACGCAGGTGTTGATATCCGCAAAAATTTGCTCCGCAGGGCGCGGTGAATTGGTTTTCATTTTTGCCCTGCCGATAATGTTGAGGGATTCATCCACAATCCCCACCGCGATGTTGGTTCCGCCTAAATCTACGCCTACTCGATACATTGTATGCTTCCTCCAGTATTTTATGTATTTTTATACTAAAAATCATGCCATTCCAGTATCTCATTCTGCTCCGGGACAATGTCGTCCGTCATCCCAAGTTTATGCAGCAGCTCGCGCGCCGCGTTATAGCCCAGCTTTTTCTGGCGGTTGTTCATCGCGGCCGCCTCAATAATAATGGAAAGGTTACGCCCCGGTTTAACGGGCACTATCACTACAGGGACACGGATACCAAGAATTTCCGTATATGTGTTATCCAGCCCCAGCCGATCGTAAACCTTGTCGTTATCCCAAAGCTCCAGCTGCACAACCATGTCAATTTTTTCTGTCAGCTTCACCGCGCCCATGCCGAAAATTCGGCGGGCATTCAACACACCCACGCCGCGCAGTTCAATAAAGTGGCGGATGTTATCCGGCGCGGAACCCACCAGCGTGCGGTTGGATACCTTGCGTATTTCCACAGCGTCATCCGCAATCAAGCGATGCCCGCGCTTGATGAGCTCGAGCGCCGTTTCACTTTTGCCAACACCGCTTTCGCCCAGAATCAGAACGCCCTCGCCGCTGACCTCCACAAGCACACCGTGGCGGGTAACACGCTGGGCAAGCTCCACGCTCAAAAAAGAAATCATCGCCGCCATGCAGCCGGAAGTCGTATCGGAAGACTTCAGCACCGGCACCTCATATTCCTGCGCAAATTCCAGCATGTGCTCCGGTATGTCGAGGCTCCTTGTAATCAGAACCGCCACAGGGCGCTGCTCCATAAAGTTTTTGATGCGCTCCCTGGCCGCCTGTGCACCCAGCCCATGAATAAACTCCAACTCCGCAAGGCCTAAAAACTGAATACGGTCCGGATCAAAATATTCACTGTAGCCGGCAAGCAGCAGCCCCGGCCGGTTGACATCCTGGGTGGAAACGTAAATATCGTTTGCATCCTTTGGCGTATACGCCACTTCAAAGGAAAGCTCCTGCACAATTTTCCCCAACGGAACCGAGTATTTTTCCATAGAACGCTTCTCCTCACATGGGTAAATGAACCTAACAGATTTATAGTATACCGTAAACCGGACAGGCTGCCAAGTGGTTATTTGCATTCTGCGGCAATTATTTTACCGGGATTGCCTTGTTCAGCGCAAATGAATATAAGTAACTCTCTTTCACCGGAATTTCAAGGCAATTTTCCAGTGCCCGGCAATACAGCAAGACCTGTTTTCTGTAAGAATCCAGCAAAGCCTCTTCCTTCGTCACCCGGTCGGTTTTATAATCCAAAACCACAAGCCGCCCATTTTCAACGAACATGCAATCCACCACACCCTGTACCACAATATACTCCTGCGCGTAAGCCTGCGGCAGTGCGGAGTATAATTCCGTTGCCGGAACGCGCACGGCAAATTTATATTCCCGCTGCACATACTCGGCTCGCATAAGCCGCGCCGCCAAATCGCTCTCCAGAAAGCGTTGAATCGTATCCAGGCGCACAGCCCTGCCTTCTTGGGTACTCAGGATACCTGCCTGCACCAGTCTGTCACGTTCCTGTTCACAGCTCTGTTTTGCCGCGCTAAGATTCGCATACTGCAAAAAGCGGTGTGTCGCCGTGCCGCGCTGTGCCGGTGTGAGCCTATCTGAGCACAAAAACGCGGGCTTGGACGCTGCGAAGAAGCTCAAATCCAGCCCCTGATTCACAAGCTCGGAGGCGCTTTGCTTCGCGACAACGGTGCCAAGCTCCCGGTAGGGGTAAACATAATCAAGCTGCTCTTCAAGCTGCGCTTGCAGCATGGCATCCGGGGCAGACTCCTCCCGCGCTTCCGGAGCAGCGGGTTGCGCCAGCGATGTGACGACAAGGGTTTTGAGCCCAAATGCGGCCGGAAGGGTTTGGATGGTGGATCCCTCGCACAGCATGCGCAGGGCATGGGCATCCGGGTGGCGCAGCACAGCGGGCAAAAGCCAATCGTCAAAGCTAGTGGCACGCAAAACGGCATCTGCCTGCAGCCTTTTCCGCTCCCCGAGGGCACTTTGCGCCGCGCTAAGACAGCGCTGTGCATCTTTTGCGACAGAAACGGTAATCAGCTTTTCTTTCGCCCGTGTCAGCGCAACATACAAAAGGCGCATCTCCTCCGCCAGCATGGAGCGGTGCATTTGCCGGATTGCCGCCTGCATTGCGGCTGTTTTATGGTAGCTGTAATTCTCCATATCATAGAGCCGCAATCCGATGCCTGTTTTTTTCGAAAGAACCAGAGCTCCCTTTTCATCCTGCGTTACAAACTGTTTTGAACAGCGGGCTAAAAACACAACGGGGAATTCCAGGCCCTTGCTCTTATGAATGGTCATGATGCGAATAACATCCGCATGTTCGGGCAAGGCTCCTGCGCTGTCCAACTCACCCTTGCTGCGCTGCAGGCTCTCTAGGAAACGCAGAAAGCCGGAAAGCCCCGCGCCGGCAAATTGCTGATACTCCTGCGCATATTGCATTAACAGGCGAAGATTCGCCTGCCTCTGCTCACCAGAGCGCATGGCACCGACCAGGGAAAGCAGCCCAAAATCCTCATATAGCCGCAGCAGCAGCTCACCCGGCGAGAGTGCCGCGCTCAACAGGCGGCATTCCTGCATGCACAGCAGAAAATCCTGATACTTCCCTTCGGCTTCCTGAACCAGCTGATACAAGGACGCCCTGCGGTTCCCGATTCGCAGGCGGGCAAGCTCGTCCGCCGTAAAGCCAAACAAGGGAGAAAGCAACACAGAAAGCAGCGGAATATCCTGCATGGGATTATCCAGCACCTGGAGCAGAGCCAGAACCAGACGCACTTCCTTTGCCTCAAAAAAGCCGCCGGAGCCAACCATATAAGCGGGGTAGCCTTGCTGCGAAAGCTCCCGGATATAGCTTTGCGCGTGCTTTACGCCACGCATTAAAATGCAGATATCCCCCAGCCGCAGAGGGCGCTGCCCGTCGCCGTCCTGCACCAAAGTTCCCCGCGCAAACATCGCTCGTATCTCCTGCGCGATATGGCGGGCCTGCAGCAAATCGTCGTCCTGCGCCGGCATCCCGGGGGCGGCTGCGTCCAACAGGTGGATTTCCGCATCACAAGCTGCGTGTTCCGGGTAGGATGCACCCGCAATCAGCTCCTCATCCTTGGTGTAGGAGATTTCCACCGTATCACGGTGCATAAGCTGGCGAAACAGGAAATTCACGGTTTCGGTAATACCCGCACGGCTGCGAAAATTTTTGCCCAGTATAATTTTAGCGGGATAATTCCCCTCTTGATAGAGCGGAAATGTTTCCTGCTTTTCTAAAAACAATTCTGGCATGGCCTGACGAAAACCGTAGATGCTCTGCTTGATATCCCCGACAAAAAACAGGTTTTCCTCATTCCGGGAAAGGGCGCGAAACAGCATTTCCTGCGCATCGTTGACATCCTGGTATTCATCCACCAGCACCTCGCGGTACTCCATGGCAAGGCTCTGCGCCAGTGCTGTTTTGCACATTTCGCCGGACGGCGCCTTCTCCCAAAGCAGCTCCAGGGACCAATGCAGAATATCTGAAAAATCCGCGCGGCCGCGCTCCCGCTTTGCAGCGGCATACGCCCTGCCAAAGCGTTTCACCAATGCAACAAGCAACTCCACAACAGGGCGCAGTGCGTCACGCTCCGCTTCATGAATCTGCGCAACTGTGTCCATCTCCAATTTTTTCATGGACTTTCGATAGCGCTCTTTTGCCGCATTCCGCAAGGCCATCATTTCCGCCTTTTCGGGCGAATTTGTTGGCTTCCCACTCAAGGTTACAAATTTATGGTGCAGAAATTCATCCGACAATGCATCCCAATCCCCGCTTTGGGCAAGCTCCAACTGCCGTTGCAGCATGGTGATATCACTGCGGAAGGCTGGAATATAATATTCCGCCAGTTCCGGCATCTTCTGCATGGCAAGGCAGGCTTTCTCATGTGTGCTAATCAGCCCTTGCAGCAGGGTGCAGGCATGCTCCAACAAAACGCGGCACCACACGCTCTGTAAAAAAGGCGTATGCGCACGGTAGGGCTCACAAAGGCTGTCCAACCACCGCTCCGGGAACGCGTGAGAGCCGGCTTCGTCATCCAAGCGCAAGATGGTTTCAATCAGCCCGCTGTCGTCCCTTGTGCTGGAAAGCGTATGAAGCAACAGTTGCAACGCAGGGTCATCTTCCCGGTAAGCCAGCTCCAACAGCTCCTGCGCGGTTTGGTAGCGCAGCACCTTACTCTGGCTGCCCTCAAGTAGCACATAGTCCGGGTCAATGCCCAAAAGCGGAAAATGGGTTTTCACCAAATTGCCGCAGAGGCTGTCAATGGTGCTGATTTGTGCCAACGGCAGCAGGGATTGCTGCCTGCGCAAATGCCTGTTTTCCGGCTCCTGCCGCAGCCGCTTGATTATGGCTTGGCCAATGCGTTCACGCATTTGCGAGGCTGCCGCGCGTGTAAACGTAACAATCAGCAGTTCATCCGCATTACAGGGCTGCTTTGCATCGCATAGCATTTCGATGACGCGCTCCACCAGCACAGCCGTTTTGCCGGAGCCTGCCGCCGCACAGACTAAAACCGTGCCGCCGCGCGCGTCAATCGCCGCTTTCTGCTGCGTCGTCCATTCCATCTTTGCCAATGCACTCGCCCTCCTTTTTCCCTGAATCCAGCAGCTCCAGAACCTCTTTGTTTGTGGAAAGGCAGGGGCTGCGCTTGGGAGACTCCTCCTGCGTGAGGCAGACCGACTGATAGTCACACATCGCGCAGAAGGGTGTTGCGCCGGATTGGCGCAGTAAAGGCCTTGCGGCAATGTTCCCTTCATATAGCGCCCGCAGCATATCCGTGAGCAAATCATCCACTTTTTGATGCAGGGCACCGAGCTGCGTGAGGGTAATCAGGCTGCCGCTCAGCTCCCCTTTGGAAGAAAGCTTGGCCGGGATATAAAGACCCGCGAGGCCGTGCTCCATCGCCTGCAGGATGGACATATTTTTCAGCAGCCAGCCCTTCGGCTTTAAATCACTGGCATGTGCGTTTTTCAGCTTTTCAGAATCCGTCCCCCGTTCGCTTTGCAGCGCTTCCTTTGCTGCCTTTTGATACAACACACCTGCCGGCTCCAGATCCCCGTAACGCTGAATCCCGTTTCGTTCCAGAGCAAACAGATATAAGAACATCTGCAGGCTGATACCGTTTAATACATCCTGTAATTCCAAGGATTTATCCGTAGATTTATAATCGACAATACGCACATAACGTTTGCCGTCAATTTCCGCAATATCCACCCGGTCTATCTTACCCGCCAGCTGCAGGCTTCTGCCGTCCTCCAGCTCCAGGCAATAGGGCGCAATGCCGCCCTCTCCGCCAATTTCCAGCTCAAAATCCACCGGTTCAAAGCTGCTCTGCCTGCGCTCCTGCAACAGGCGTTCCAACAGCAGGCTCAAGGTTTGCACATGCCGTTCCAATATGTTAAGCAGCTGTAAGTCATCCTCCTGCGCAGAAAGAACCGTTTGCCCGTAGAGCTGAATACGCCCGCGTATCAGCTGTGTGCGCTCCTGCTCACTTGCCTGTTCCAGCGTATCCAGGCCGATGACGCCAAGCAGAAACTCCATGACATCATGCAACATACTGCCGCGCTGCAGCGGGTCAAGCTCGGCGCGTTTACGCGGATAAGCCCGTAGGCCGTATTGGCAAAAATACTGGAATGCACATTTATGATAGGTCTCCGCCCGCGAGGCAGACATGCGCATGGGATTCCCGAACAGCGCCTCGGCGGTGTCCCGATCCGAAAGGGAAAACGCCGCCTCGCTTGCGGCGCGGTCCAGAGCCTTCAGCTTTTCGCCAAAGCCCGGCCTGCTTTGCAGCACTTCTCGCAGCGTGGTATAGGCCGTATCCTTCTTTTGATAATGCAGTGCCAGCTGCTCAAAGGCAAAATCCGCACCCTGCGCAAAATACGAGGGCGGTAATTTGCCTGCCGAAACGGTTTGGCACTGCGGAAACAGCTCCTGCACGCGCAGAAACACGCTGCTCGGCGCAAGGGAATCCCCCGTTCCGTCCTGCAAGCGGCAACTCAAGAACACAGCGTCCCGCGCACAGCAGAGAGCGTTGTAGACATAAAGCCGCTCCTGCGCAAAACGCTGTGCGCCGAATACAGACAGTTCAACTCCGGCATCGGCAAGGATTTGCCTATCCTTATCACTGAATGTTCCGCCGGTTACGCATAACTCCGGAAAAACATCTTCGTTCAGCCCCGCGACAAACACATAGCGCGGCGCAAGCGGGCGGATGCGATCCGCGCTGCCGACTGTGATTTCATCCAAGCCCTGCGGAACGCTGCCCAGCGTAACAGTGGTGAGCATCAGCTCAAACAGCTCCCGAAAACGCGCGGGGCTGCAGCGTCTGCCCTCCAAGCTGCCGGCAAAGGCATCCAATAACTCCATGAGTGTTTCCCAGACGCGGTTTTGATACAGAGCAAGTGCCGTTTCCCCCGCTTTGTCCAATTCCTCAGCCAGCTGCTTGAGGCTTTGCGCTGCGCCGCAATCCGTCAGCAGGTCATACAGCCCGCCGGCATAGCCCGGCGCATCGGTATCGGCAGCCAATTCCTTCCAGCGCAGCAAAGGTGCCATCACCTTTTCCCGTGCGGTGTTCAACTGTTCCAGCGCGGCGATATCTTGCGGCTTCCACGCATCCGTGTAGCCGCGCGGGTGCTTTGTAAACGGCTTGACCCACTGCGATCCGCTCAGACGCCAGAGAAATGCATAATTCTCAAGCTCAGAAACGGCCGTAAGCGGAAGACCGGCGAGCCCTGTTTTGCAAAAACGCAGGATAGCATCGGCAGAAAAGCCGCCTGCGGCAATCTCGGCCGCACTGCGCACCAGCAGCATCAACGCATGTTCCGCAATACTGTGGCGCTCGTCCTCAAACACGGGTAGGCCGCATTTTTTCAATTCCGAACGCAGCAGCGCTTCATAGCTTTCCTGCCGCCGGACGATGACCGCCATGTCCCGGCAACGCAGGTGCTTTTCGCGTATCAGTTTTTTGATACTCACCGCGATAAAACGGCATTCCTCGGCTAAGTCCGCCGCAGTGCATAGCGTGATGGCATCGCAGCGCTCCGGATAAATATCCGCGTCCGGCGCGAACAGATTGCGCTCCAGGGCGGAAAGTGCCGTGTCGGTATAGCGCTGATATTTCGGCGGAAAATTGTTGAATTTACTAAATGCGGAAAGATACTGCGGTTTGGCAACCGGAATCCCAAGCCGTCCGGCAATGCGTTTGAGCTTTGCCGCAGTTTGCTTGGTGTACCAAAACACATCCTGTTCGCCCTGCCGCAAATCCAAATTATCCGTGCATAAGGTGACATACACTACGCCCGCCTGCTTCAAAATTTGCGTAATCACCTGCAGCTCCTGCCCCGTAAAACCGTAAAATGCATCCAGCACAACAAGCTTTCCGCGAAAATAATCGCTTGTTTCCAGTTGCTCGCAAAGCTCCCGCATTAAATCCTGCTCATCATATCCATTCTCCTGCGCAATGGCCTCGTATGCCTGCATAACAAGGGCGATATCTGTTACTTTTTGCCGCAGCAGCCCGGGCACCATTGTTTCTGCCGCCGCAGTGAGCGAAGAGGCATCCAGACCGCTTTGCCGCACCTCGTTATGCAGTGCGAGCATCTCCTTGGCAAGCGAGGGCTTTGCCGCCTGCTTCTGAAAGCGCTGCAGCTGCTCGCGCACCGCCTCCAGCGCAAGGGACATATATAACACACGCTGGCAGTCCTGTAAATGCCTGCCCTTACCGTGCGCGTTGGTGCAAACCAGCTGTGCCAAACGGCTGAAGCTCAAAACATCCACATAGGCTGCCTGTTTCGCCCCCAGCTTTTCCAGCATCATGCGCTCCGTTGCAAAAGAATACTGCTCCGGAACCAGCAAAACAATATCTCGCTTGCCATCCCGGATAAAATCCGCAATTACGTTATGTACATGCGTCGTCTTACCGCCGCCCGTACGCGCCAGAACAAAATACAGCATCGTGTTCCCCCGGTCATTTATTGACGTCAGTTTAGCATATTTCTTGCCCAGCGTCAGTATTTTTCGTAAAAATAGCAAAAAAATTGTATTGTCACTCCATTCAGAGTATAATACAATTCAGAAACGTGGGAGGTCTAAAAGGCATGCCGAATGAAATGCGCATCTGTTCTGTGCGTGAGCTGGTGGGAACCGTCTTTTCCGGCGGCAGCATTGACACGCGCACCGGGGATTTCAGTGTTCGGCAGGAGGGAGCACGTATTCACAGGAAAATCCAGAAAAGCATGGGAGAGGGATACGAGAGCGAGGTTGCACTCCAGCTGGAGTTGCCGGAACTGGATATTCCGCTGCAGCTGCAGGGGCGTGCGGACGGGGTGTTTACGGATGAAAGCGGCCTGTTGACGGTGGACGAAATCAAAACAACACTCAGGGGCTTTGCGGCGCTGCAGGAGGCGGAGCTACTGCACCTTGCGCAGGCGAAGTGCTATGCCCATATGCTGCTGGGTACGATGCAAAACCCGCCGGATGAAATCGGCGTTCAATTGACTTATTATGAATTGGAAACCGAAGAAATTCAACGAAAGCAGCTGCGTTTTACGGCTTCGGAGCTGGAACTCTTTTTCGGGGATTTGCTGGAACAATATCTGCTGTTTCCGCGCCTGCGCCGGGATTGGGCACTGCGGCGCAACGCCTCCCTTGCCGCGCTGCGTTTTCCCTATCCAAGCTACCGCGCCGGGCAGCGCAAGCTCGCGGCGGCGGTCTATCAGAGCATTCGAGCGGGCAGCAAGCTGTATCTGCAAGCCCCGACGGGCATTGGCAAAACCAGCTCCACGCTCTTCCCCAGCTTGAAAGCCATGGGGGAGGGCGAATGCGACAAGCTGTTTTACCTCACGGCGAAAACCATCACACGAACCGTGGCGGAGGATGCGCTCCTGCTCATGCAGGAGCAGGGGCTGCAAATTAAGAGCATCACTCTGCGCGCCAAGGATAAAATCTGCCCCTGCCCGGGCACGGCCTGCAATCCGGAGGAATGCAGCTACGCCAACGGGCATTATGACCGTGTGAAAGCCGCACTGCTGGAAATTTGGGAGCGGGAGACGGTTATCACGCCAGAAATCACAAGTGCATATGCCCTGCGTCACTGCGTCTGCCCGCACGAATTTTCACTGGATATCGCGCTTTGGGCGGACATTGTGATCGGCGATTATAACCACCTGTTCGACCCGGTGGCCGGGCTGAAGCGCTTTTTCACCGAGGAGCCGCAGGAAAACTATGTCTTTTTATTGGACGAAGCACATAACCTCGCCGACCGGGTGCGGGATATGTATTCCCTCACGCTCTCACAAAGGGAGTTTGCCCGCGCCAAGCGCCTTGCCAAGGGGCGCGGCAATCCTATACGCGCGGCGGCGAATGCGGTGATAGAATATTACAAGCGCGTATTTTTGGAATATGAAGGCAGGCAGGCACTGTGCCTTGCGGAGCGGGACGACAGCTTTGGCGAGCTGGTGGAGGCCTTCCACGATACCGCCCAGGAATATCTGGGAGAGCATGCAGACGCGCCTGCGGAGCTGTGGGATTTGTTTTTTGCA
>JAVBPP010000081.1:0-2916 GCA_031549535.1 Oscillospiraceae bacterium | reverse complement strand
CCGGGAGATGCCGTTTGCCACAGGAAAGCGGCATCGGATCGCCGGGGGCGACGGTTCGCCCCTTGCGCGGTCACATCCACGGCGAGCTCCCCTAGCGACTCCCTGCGTCCCTGCGGGGACAGCTCCCTCGGCGAGGGAGGCTGGGATGCGCTCTTTGGCTCCCTCCCCGAGGGAGCTGCCGCCCGCGAGGCGGTTGCCGCCTGCGAGGCGGCTGAGGGAGTTCCCAGCGGCAGGCTGCCGAAACGGCTTCGATGGAATTTATGGGGCGTATCGCCGTAGGGTGCGCACACCGGGCGCACCGCCTTTTCCTTTAGATGCCGTTTGCCACAGGGAACCGGCATCGGACGCACACAGTGCGTCCCTACAGATGCAACCTGAAACGGCTCTGGCGAAATTTGCGGGGCATATCGCGGGGCGCACATTGCGCGTCCTATGTTTTTTCCTGCGCGGAAACCCTTGGGCAATACCGACCGCGCGGCGCGCCACGCGCGCCCCTTGCATCCCTTTCCTATTACTTTAACTGCCTCGAATTTGCTTTCAGCGCCTCAAAGCAGCGGACAAAGCGATCCTCGCTCCGGATACAATCAAATTGTGATGTTGCAAAATGGTCCTCCCACAAAATCCAACAGAGGTTGCGCGGCGTTGGCCAGGCATAGTAATTGCTCCCGTCCTCGTTGGTTTGATCCATTTCGTCCAGGACATGCATCGCTTCTTTCGTTGCATGTTCCACAGAAAGCAATGCGCGTTCTGTGTCGCCCGCTTCGCAATACAGCGCGGCTATTTCGGCGTTACGCAGCGCTTTGCCGATATGCGTGCCGTTATCATCCTCAAGATCGTCCAGAGGAAATGTCAGGTCTTCAATTTGCGTCATGGCATTTAGGCACGCTATTTTTTGTAACGGATTCAAATCCGCCTTCCTTGCGTAACCTTCAATAAAGGCGCAGAGCATAATGGTAAAACGCGTAATGCTGTTCTTTTGCGTGCGCAGCCAATCCTCGCCCTCCAGCACATATTGCAGTGTCAAGTCCTGGGTGTGGTAGGCCTCGGCTGGCAGGGAATACACGATTTTTTTTGCCTCGTCTTGCATGCCCCATTTTGCATATTGCCTGACGAGCTGATACTTATGCGGGAAATACGCATGCTGCTCCGCCGAGCTTGCAATTCTTTCCC
Organism: Oscillospiraceae bacterium; assembly: GCA_031549535.1. Classification (GTDB taxonomy): domain Bacteria; phylum Bacillota; class Clostridia; order Oscillospirales; family Acutalibacteraceae; genus JAVBPP01. Next base: position 1,746 of record JAVBPP010000081.1, on the reverse strand, counting down.
CGATTGCGATGATTTCTTTTTTGTATTTGTCTTTATCCTCGAGAGATTCCGGTGACGCATCGCTGCAGGCTGTGCACAAAGCCTGCAACAACAGATACAGCAAATCGGGATTCACGGGGTATTCCCGCACCGCAGTACGGGCCAAATCCAAGGCATCGCCCAACTTGCCCTCATTCAGTAAATTCCGGATATCCCTCCGATACGCGGCGGCTTTCTCTTCGCCCCGTATATCTTCTGTGCCGAGCAGCTCATCCACTGAGACCTTGAAAAAGATGGCGATATGCGGTAACATATCAATGTCCGGATAATTCGTGCCCGTCTCCCAACGGCTCACCGTCTGCGGCGCAACGAGAAAGATATCCGCCACCTGCTCTTGTGTCAAATCCCGCGCTTTGCGGAGCTGCTTCATTTTTTCGCTGAAATAGCTTGCCATTGTAAACACGTCCTTAGAAAATTTATTAGAAACGTTTCTGGCAATAGTATATTCCATGCTTCCGGCAAAACACAACTACGCATTCCGTGTGTTTTTTACACGCGGTGCGTGAGTCGGTAATAAAATGAAAAGGGGTCACTCCTATGCTTTTTATCAAACGGCTGCTCAGCGTTCTGTTGCTGCCATCCCTCCTGTTCGGATTGTGCGCCGCCTGCAGGCATCCGCCGGAGGGAGAAGAACCTACATATGCACAATATGAAACACCGAGTGAGGGCGGCAGTATGTTAATTGATCGGGAAACTATCCAAAATCCCGTTGTGGATATCGCGGACTGGGCCGTGAAGGATGCCTGCATTGTGTGGCGCGCGGGCTATTTCTATATTTTTGCCTCCGCCTTCTTTTTTGAGGACGACATGGAGCGCAGCCATTTGCTGGGTATGCGCACCCCGGCGCTTGGTGAGGAATGCGAAATTCTGTTCTGCTCTTACGGCAAAGAGCTGGGCGCTTATGGGTTGGCCTCTCCGGACATTGTGGAACACGACGGCCTTTTCTACCTGTGCTACAATTCCTGGGGCGATAAGCCGGGCGTTGCCAATCAACTGTTTTATGCCTCCTCCGCGGACCTGCTGCAATGGGAGTTCCACAAGCCCCTCGCGCCGGAAACCACCAAGGACGTCCGCGCGATTGACGCGGCGCTTGCCTTTGCCAACAACAAGGTCTATCTCTGCTGGAAGGAGAAGCAAAAAATCCAATTTGCCTGGGCTGACGGCATTGCGGATGCGCAGTGGACGCGCATCCCGGCGGAGCTGGGCGGCTGGTATGAAAATGTGCAGTTTATCCGCATTGACGACAGCTGGCAGCTGATGGCAACCGGGTATAATTGGCGCTTTCAGCACCGCCCGTACCTGCTGCGCATGGATGGCGACCCGGGCGAGGACGAAAGCTGGGGGCGCTGGACAAAGCAGCATCAGCTTGCATTGCCGCAGGAAGCGTTTAACAGCGCCGAACGAGCCAACGCCGCCTATTTGTTGGATGCACGCAAAAGCGACGGTGTATTTTATCTGCTTTACGCCGGAACCGTGGATCAATCCCTGCACGCCAAGCGCGGAGACTGCCGTTTGGGCATTGCCTGGTCGAAGGATTTAGTGGAATGGCAGGTGGCGGGCGAAACGGCGGAGGGCTGAAAATGTTCCCCAAGACTGGCTTACAAAACACTAAATGGAGATTGGTATATGATGTAATCATTGAATTTGTTGGTGAGTTTTTATACCAATCCCTTTTAGAATACTTGCAAAATTCGGTAACGAGCGTTT
>JAVBPP010000068.1:0-47054 GCA_031549535.1 Oscillospiraceae bacterium | reverse complement strand
AAACGTCAGGTTTCTGCCGCCCAAGTCCAGCGTGTCGCCGTCCTTCGCCACGATAACTGGTAAATCCGTGCGGTTCGTAATGTTTTTCAAATAGATGGAACCGGCCTGGCTCACCACAATTTGCGCCTTGGGGCATAGCTGCAGCAGCTTTTCCAGAGACCCGGAATGATCCGGTTCACAGTGGTTGAGAATGATATAGTCCAATTGCGCAACTTCGCAAACCTCGCCGAGGTTGGCAAGGAATTGCTCCCAAAAGCGCAAATGGCAGGTTTCAATCAAGGCGGTTTTCTCGCTGCCCTTTACAAGATAGGCGTTGTAGGAGGTGCCGTATTCCGTTTGCATCACAACGTCAAAGATGCGCATGGCGGGATTTAATACACCGACAGCATACATATCCTGCCGGATTAAGCTAGCTGACATATGGGTTGTTATCCTTTCGCTTAGTTCTCTTCCTCAAACATATCTTTGCCAACGCCGCATTCCGGGCAGACAAAATCGTCCGGCAAATCCTCAAAGGCAGTGCCCGGCGCAATCCCGTTATCCGGGTCGCCGGCTGCTTCGTCATACACATAACCGCATACGGTGCAAACATACTTCTTCATTTTCATTTCTCCTATTTCATTATTTTACGCCAGGTCAATAAACCGGCATAGATTTGCATAAGCAATTTCGATTGCGCCCAAAGGTTCTTCCATGCCCTCGAACTCAATGCTGACATAGCCGTCATAGCCGCTGTTTTTCAAGATGGAAAGGCACTGTAGCACGGGGATATCGCCGTGCCCCAAAATGGCTCCGCGCAGGTAATTGCCGCCCCGGGTTTTGAAAAAGCCCGCGCCTGGGTCAATGCCGCTGCCGCTCTTGATATGAAAATCCTTGACATGCACATGCTTTGTGTAATTCGCCAGCCTACCCACCGCGATGGGGGAGGGGTCGTCCGCACAGGCGAAATTACCAACATCAATCAGCAGGCCGAAATTTTCACTCGCCACCTGGTTCACCAGCTGCTCCACCCGCACACTGTCCTGGCAAAAAAAGCCGTGGTTTTCCACCATGGTTACAATGCCCATCTGCGCGGCATAGGCGCTCACGCGGGCGCAGCCTTCCGCCAGGCGGGGGAGGGCGTCCGCAAAGCCGCGGTACTTCTTTTCCGCTGTACGGTAGCCGCCCGTTGCATCATGCCGCATGCCCTTGGAGCCAAGTGCCCGGGCAATATCCACCTGCCCGCAAAGGCGTTGCACCTCCGCGTCAAAATCCGCGCAGTTTAAGAAGTCTGCGCCGATGGTGTAGTTTACAATCGGCAGCCTTTGCGTTTCGCTCTCCGTGCGCAAAAGCGCCGCATAACCAAGCTGATCCAAGCCCTCCGGTGGTGTAATATCCGTAAATTCAATCGCGTCAAAGCCCATGTCGGCAACGCGCTTGATTAGGCTGAGCTGTGTTTCCTCACCGCTGCGCAGGAGCTTGGAAAAGCTATAGGAGCTGATACAGGTTTTCATGATGTGCGAATCCCCTTATTTCATTTTTTCCGTTAGGAAGCTGACGGCCTTGCGGATATCCCGCTCCGGGTCGTCTCCCACCTCGCGCTCGATGGTCAAAAAGCCCTCGTAGCCGATGTCTTCCAGCGCGGCAAGGTAGGCGTCCCAATTCACCTGCCCGTCGCCCAGCGGAACCTCCAGGAAGGAGGGGCCTGTCACCAGCGGGTCGCCCGGTTTCAGCCCATAAACAATTTCAGGATCCTTATAATAATTCTGCACGCCGTCCTTCGCATGGGTATGCACGATATACTCACGCAGGTTATAAACCGCCTGAGCGGGGTCGTCGCCCGTCACCATGACAAGGTTCGCGGGGTCCAGGTTTACTGCAACACCTCGGGAATTTAGAGAGTCCAGAAATTCCTTGAGCGCCAGAGAGGTTTCCGGCCCGGTTTCAATGGCAAAATGCGCACCGACTTCGTCTGCATAGCGGGAGAGCTCAAAGCAGGCCTCCTGCATAATTTGGTAGCGCGGGGTTGTTTTATCCTGCGGCACAACGCCGATGTGCGTTGTTACAACATCCGTGCCAAGCTCCTTGGCAAGGTCAAGGATGCGCTTGGATTTTTCGATGTTTGCGGGGTTGCGCTGGGGGTCATGAAAGCCCTGTCCCAAATCGCCGCAGAGGGCAGAAATCACAAGCCCGTTTTCCTTCACCAAAGCCGCAAAGGCTCTGCGCTTTGCGCCGTCCATATTCTCCGGGGACATTTCGCCGCTTGTAGCATAAACCTGGATGCCCCTTGCGCCGACCTCCGCCGCTTTTTTTACAGCAGCGGGAATCGGCAATTTGAAGCTGTTAATAATAACGCCGATTGGGAATTGTCTCATGTCTCATCTGCTCCTTTTATACGTTGTCTGTGTTCCGTTATGACCATCATACAGGAAAGTTTTGCACTTGTAAATGGGTTTTCGGCGAAAATGAAAATGTTCTTTTACCAGCCATCTCTTTACTTTCCGCGCCGCATTTGCTATGATAAATGGGCTATAAAAATATGGAAAAAGAGGGATGGACATGGCAGAAAAAATCAAGGTTGCAGTCATTGGCTGCGGTAAAATCGCAAACAGCTCCCATATCCCGGCGTATCTGAAAAATGACGAGGTAGAAATTAAATATTTCTGTGACATTATTCCGGAGCGCGCGGACGAGGCCGTAGAAAAATACGGCTGCGGCAAGGCAGTATATGATTATCATGAGATTTTAAATGACCCGGAGCTGGACAGCGTTTCCGTCTGTACGCACAATGATTTTCATTCCATTGTCGCCATTGATTTTATGAAAGCGGGCAAACATGTGTTCAGCGAAAAACCGGCGGCAAAATCCCTGCCGGAGGCGCTGGAGATGCAACGCGTTTCCCACGAAACGGGCAAGCTGCTGAGCATTGGTGTCTGTAACCGTTTCGGCACAGCGGTCAATAAGGTGAAAGAGCTGATTGATGCGGGCGAGCTGGGCGAGGTCTATCAAATTTATTTAAGCTTTCGCGGCTACCGGGGTATCCCCGGCATCGGCGGCGATTTTACGCGTAAGGAATCCGCGGGCGGCGGCACACTGATTGATACAGGGGTGCATTACATCGACCTGGCGCTTTACTGCTGCGGCAATCCCAAGCCGCTGACAGCCTCCGGCGAGGTGTTCTGCAAAATCGGAAGGGATATCAAGGAGTATGTCTACACAGGCATGTGGGCGGAAGAAACAGCGAATTTTGATGGCGTGTGCGATGTGGATGACGCCGTAACGGCACTGGTTCGCACCTCCGGCCCCGTGATTAACATGAACGGCGCCTGGGCGCAGAATATCGGCGAGCGTGAGACCTATATTGACTTTTTGGGTGATAAAGCGGGCATCCGCCTGCAATATTGTAAAAACTTTAAGCTGTACAGCGCGAAAAACGGTATGCTGCTTGAAAGCATTCCGGACTACCGCACCAGGGATATGTATGAGGAAGAGATTAACGACTTCATGCGCTGCATTCGCACCGGTGAGCGCAATCGGCAGGATATTGATTTTGCGATTGAAACCTCCAAAATCATGCAGGCAATTTATGATTCCTCCGAACAGCACAGAGAGGTGACAATCGGCTAGAATCTTGAATTTTTTGCGGGGTGACGTATGGAGTTAACGAATTTCTTTATGCTGGCCGGTGGCCTGGGGCTGTTTTTGTTCGGGATTAAAATTATGGGAGACGGACTGGAGCACGCGGCCGGTTCCAAAATGAAAAAGTTGCTGGAAAAACTAACAACGAATCGTTTTCTGGCGGTACTTGTCGGCTTTTTGGTTACGGCGGTAATCCAAAGCTCGTCGGCAACAACGGTTATGGTTGTCGGCTTTGTCAATGCCGGCTTAATGAACCTCATTCAAGCGGCCGGTGTTATCATGGGTGCGAACATCGGTACAACGACGACCTCTGTTCTCATCGCCTTGAATTTTTCATCTATAGCGCCGGTGGCTGTTTTTGTGGGAATGGCGTTAATAACCTTCGCCAAAAAAAATCTGCCCAAGCATATCGGTTCCATTTTAGTCGGCTTCGGCATGCTGTTTGTGGGAATGGGTATGATGTCGGACGCAATGAAGCCCCTGCGTGAGAGCACGGTGTTTGCCGCATTTATTCAAGAGAGTGCAAACCCTATAATCGGCATACTGATTGGCCTTGTGATGACGGCAGTGATTCAAAGCTCCTCCGCATCCGTCGGCATTTTACAGGCGCTTGCTTCCCAGGGATTGGTGCCCATTCATGTCTCCATTTATGTCTTGTTCGGCCAAAATATCGGCACCTGCGTCACAGCGTTGCTGGCCTCCATCGGCACAAAGAAAAATTCAAAACGCGCTGTTTTGATTCACTTTTTATTTAATATTATCGGAACCATTCTTTTTCTGGTTCTCAATGTTGTAACGCGCAATGCCTTTGGTGAGCTGTTGCTGCGCATGACGGATGAACCGGCGGCACAGATTGCATACGCGCATATCATATTTAATGTTGTGACAACTATTGTAATGTTGCCGTTTATGCAGCTGCTGGTGAAGGCTTCGGAAAAATTGATTCCGGGCAGGGATAAGGGTGAGCAGGAGCTGCGGCTGGAGTTTTTGGATGAGCATATGCTGGTTACGCCGATGTTTGCCATGGGCCAGCTGAGCAAAGAGGTGGGCCGCATGGCACAAATTGCCCGCGATAATTTTTGCAATGCGGCACGGGCGCTCATCAAGCGAAACAATGAGGGTGTTCCGGTTGTGTTTGAAAAGGAGGATGTCATCAACTTCCTCAACCATCGGATTACGGATTTTCTGATTCGGATGAATGAGGGAGAGCTGAATGACGCGGACGCAAAATACATAGCCTCGCTTTTCCATGTCATCAACGATATCGAGCGCATCGGCGACCATGCGGTGAATCTGGCCGAGGCGGCACAAAAAAATCTTTCTGACGGGTACCATTTTTCTCCGACTGCGGAGGAGGAACTGAAAAATTTATTCAACAATGTCATTACTCTGATGGATCGCTCCATTCATGCCTTTACCCTGCAGCGCTTGGACAAGCAGGAGGGGCAGGCACTTTATGAGTTGGAGGAGCACATTGACGAATTGGCGCTTGCCTGCCAAAACGGTCATATTTTCCGCTTGAACGCGAAGGAATGCAACACGGAGGCGGGCATGCTATTCTTGAATACAATTAACGACTTTGAGCGCGCGGCGGACCATGCAATCAATATTGCATTTTTAGCTAGAGCAAAATAAAGACATTATATTAGGAGGACATATATGAAAGTTTACATCTTAAAAACTGAGGCCGAAATCGGCGCGGCAGCCGGGGAGGAGCTTTGCAAGGTCATGCGCCAAAAGCCGGACGCGGTTCTGGGCTTTGCAACAGGTGCTTCGCCCGTGCCCACCTATCAATATATGGTGGCGCAGTGCAAGGCGGGCAAAGTCAGCTTTGCGGGGATGCGCACTTTTAATCTGGATGAATATTGCGATTTGCCCAAGAGCCATGTAAATAGTTATTACAATTTCATGTGCGAGAATCTGTTTGCGCATATTGACGTCAAACCGGAGAACATTCACTTTTTAGACGGTAATGCCGCCGATATCCCCGCGGAGTGCGAACGCTACGAGCAGGAAATCGTTTCCTGCGGCGGTATCGATGCTCAGATATTAGGCATCGGCAGAAACGGCCACATCGGCTTTAATGAGCCGGGAGAGAGCTTTGCGGAAAAAACCTTTCAAATTCAGCTCACGCCCAGCACCATAGAGGCCAATAAAATTTATTTTACAGACAGAGAGATGCCGACCAGTGCATTGACCATGGGCATCGGTACCATTATGAACGCGAAAAAAATTGTATTCATCGCTACGGGGGATAAAAAGGCGCAGGCGGTGAAGGACATGCTGGAGGGCTCCGTCAGCCCGCAGTGCCCGGCCTCTGTGTTGCAAAACCATGCGGATGTCACTGTGTTTTTGGATGAAGCCGCTGCCGCGCTGTTGAATCAATAAATAGGGGTGCATCATGAAAAAACAAAGCCTGCGCTTTCGCGGGGACGGAAGCTTTCATATCATGGTGGTCGGAGATATTCATGAAAAAAACCGCAGCGACCCCAATTCCGAGGATTTTTACCGCCTGCTCAACCGTTCGCTGGATGAGCTGCAGCCGGATTTAGCGGTTTTGATGGGCGACATCATCTCCAGCGGCTATTATGAGCAGGACGGCACGCGCAGGGCTGCGAATGAAGATGAGCTGCGCGTGAGCGTGCAAAAGCTCATTTCACCGTTCCGAGAGCGGAGCGTGCCGCTTGCACTGGTGTTCGGCAACCACGACGGAGAGGGAGGGGAGCCAAAGGAACTGCTATTTTCGCTGTTTTCAGAATATGAGCTGTTTTTGATGACGGACAATGCGGGTGTTACCGGCTGCGGCAATTGCAATGTAACCATTAAGGCAAGCAAGGCGGAGCGGGATGCGTTCAACCTTTGGTTCATGGATTCCGGCAACCGTGCGCCGCAGGGCATGGGGAAATATGCCTATGTGCGAACGGATCAAATTCAATGGTATGAGCAAACGGCGCAGCACTTGACGGCAGCAAACGGCGGAACGCCCCTGCCCGCCATGCTGTTTCAGCATATCCCGGTGTGGGAGGAATACGACCTGCTCAAGCGCACGAACAGGTTTCACCCATACGGGGTGCATGGAAACAGCAGCCGCTCAAAGTGCGTTTACACGAAAAACGAACACATCATAGCGGGTTATCTGGGCGAAGGCCCCTGCACACCGGATATCAACAACGGCCAGTTTGCGTCTTGGAAGCGGCAGGGCGACATCATTGTCGCGTTTTTTGGCCATGACCATATGAACGACTTTATCGGCAAGTTGGATAATATTTACCTGATTCAAAACAAATGCTCCGGCTTCCATATCTATGGGGATGGCCTGATGCAGGGTGTGCGCGAGCTGATTTTAAACGAGGAAACACCGCGCACCTTCCTCACGCGCATGGTGCGCTACCGCGAATTTTTTGGGACGGACAGCAAATCCATCCGTTTTGAGGAATTGTTTCCGGACCGTTGGCACACGAATTTTTATGCGGGGCTGAAAGCGGCGGGCACGGCTGCGGTGCTGGGTCTTGCCGGGTTCGGTGCATATACATGGAAAAAACACAAAAAAAGGGGGATGAAGTGATGGAAAAATACTTAATCATCAACGCGGACGACTATGGCATGTGCCGCGCGGCAAACATGGCGACTTGGGATTTACTGGAAAAGGGTGGCATCACCTCCGCAACGGTAATGATGCCCTGCGGCTGGTCCACGGAGGCCTGCAAGTGGGCGGCCAAACACCCGGAGCATGCGATTGGCGTGCATTTGACCTTCACCAGCGAATGGGGCAACTATAAGTGGGGTCCGATTGCTAACGGAGACACCTCCAGCCTGCGCACGCCGGACGGCTTTATGTACGCCGGCTGCGCGGACTTTGAAAATGCGGCGGATTTAAAACAGGTGGAGCTGGAAATTCGTGAGCAAATTGAGCGCGCCAAGCGCTTGGGCTTGCATCCATCGCATCTGGATAACCACATGGGTTCGCTCTATGGCATTGAGGCCGGGCATTTTGAGCTACTCAAGCTGACGTTTGAGATTGCGGGCGAATACGGCCTGCCCTTCCGTTTTCCGGGCAATTTTGTGCCCGAAATGCTTTCCAACACTATGCTCGGTATCCAGGTAGACGGGGACTTGATTACCAAGGCTTTCGCCTCCTTCGTGGCGCTGGCAAAGGCAAACGGCGTGATAACGCCGGATTATCTCTTACCACATGATTGGCACGGCCCACAGAGCGAGAGCTATGAAAACTTCCGTGAGCATATCTATGAGTTGGTGAAAACCTATCCGGAGGGTGTGACGGAGACCTATCTGCACCCGGCGATGGAAACAGACGAGCTCAAGGGCACCAGCAGTGTATGGCAAAGGCGCGTATGGGAGCACCGGCTGTTCGGCGACCCCGCAACCCGCCAGCACTTGGAGGCCTGCGGTTTCCAGTTAATCAGCTACCGCGACCTTGCAGAAATGCGTCAAGCCTAAAAAACACTGCTTCAAAAATTGCATATAGAAAGTAGCCGCCTGTCTTTTAATACCAATCACCTTTTAGAATGCTTGCAAAATTCGGTAACGAGCGTTTCCTGTATGCGCTCTTGCCGAATTTTGCAGGAAGTATTCTGAATGATGATTGGTATATTTGACAAGCGGCTGCTTATTTACAACTTATACTAATTCCAAGTAGAAAACTCAAATAGATTTGCGTGAATTTTTCGCGTTGTGCGCGGCGGACGACGCTGCTTTACTGTCGTAAAGCAAGGAGGACAACAAAGCACAGCGCGAAAAAGACCGCAAAGATATCGAGGTTTCTACTTGGGATTAGTATTAATCATCATGTTCGTTATCGTGCATGCTTTCCACATCGTAGTGCAAAATTTTTCCGCTGGCGGCGTCAATTTCATAGTCGTATTCCTTATCGCCATGGAAAAATTCCACTTCATAGACTGTTTTGCCGTCGTCGCGGTCAAGCAGAGCACGCAGGCCGGTGGTGTCCGCCTGTTTTATTTTTGCGTGCTGCAGCGCAATGGTTTTTGCCTGGTCTGCGCTGACGGCTGTGGGGTCTTTCTGTCCGGCTGTGATCGCCGTCTTTTTGGCGGGCGCGGTGGTTGTCTGGCGGTGCTTTTCGGTGCCCTGGTGCTCGTAATCCGTGTCATAGCTTAGCACACTGCCGGTTTTTGCATCGATTTCATATTCATATTCTGTTTGTCCGCTGATAAAGGAGATATCGTAAATCAATGTTCCGTCATCCCGTTCCAGCTCTGTTTGAAGGAACGTGACCTCGGCACCTGTTTTGTTCGCGTGGCGCAGCGCCGCCTGTTTTGCCTGTTCCGGACTGATTTGTGTGGCGGGTTGCGCTTGTGTAGAGGCTTGCGTGGAGGATTTGTTCGGATTCGTTGGGGAAGGCTGTGCCTTTGTGGCGTGCTCCTCGCGCTCGTGCTCCAGAACCGCTCCGGTTTTGGCATCCAGCTCATACTCATACTCACAGTTTTTTCCGTAGAACTCGAGGTCATATACCATGATGCCATCGTCCAAATCCATTTTCACTTTTTGGAAGGTAACATCGCTCTGCTTCACACCCGCGTGCTGCAGGGCAGCTTGCTTTGCCTGCTCCTGGGTAATATAGGCGGCAGGGGAAGCCTTGCCTTGGGAGGAAACGCCGCTGACTTTTTCCTGTTCGCTTTCTAAAATAAGGTTAATATCGTTGATGGGTGTTTTTGCTACAGAATCAAAGGTCAAACTGGGGTTTCGTTTCACAAGCTCCTGCACCAGGGCGGCCTTGCCAACTGAAATATCGTGTTCCCGGGCAAGCTTTTGCAGCGCCTGATCCTCCGGAATCGTTTGGGTGAGCACCGCGCCGTTTACCGCGTTTTGGTCCAATATTTTGCTCACTTCTTCAGACAGGCGTTTTTCCAGCTCCGCACCCTTTTCCCGGCTGCTGTGTTCCACAGAAATGAGGACTGAATTTTTGATTTCGCTTACAAAGCCGTGCTTGAGCATGGAACCAATCAGCGCGTTGACGGCAGTGTTCAGCGTGGTATGCTTTAGCTCCATCCCGTCCAGAATTTTCTTGGCGTCCTGGTTGAGTGCTGTTGCGGCGAGCACGCGCTCGGACTTGTTGACCTGCAGCTGAATGCTGGGGTTAACGTCCAGGTCAATTACGGTGTCCACGGAATAGCGGTCAAAGGCGAAGAATGCGCCGAAGGTAATCAGGCATACGGCGGCGGCCAGTGAAACATATTTTATTAGGGAACTGCGTTTTCTGCTGTTTTGTTTATTGCTTTCTTCAAAAACAAGCGTGTTCATGAATTCTCCTTTCCGGCGTGCGCAGTCAATCTGCTCACAGCCAAGGAGGATTTCGTCCAGCACATCGGGGGTGTCCTGTTCCACGGCACTGATGAAGTCATTTAGAAATTGTTTCTCGGACATGTGGCTCATCCTCCTTTTCTTGATTCAGTATCGTCTTGAGCTTTGACAGGGCTCTGCGATATTTGGAACGTACGGTTGCCAGAGGGATATCCAGCAGCGTTGCGATGTCCTGGTGTTTTTGCCCCGCAATCGCGTGCAAAACCACGATTTGCATTTCGGTGTCGCTGAGCTGACTTAAGGCCTCCCGCAGTACAACGCGCTCTACGGTTTGCGTGATTTCGTCCCGCACATCCGGCGGGTCAAGCAGTTCCGGCTCAATTGGAATTATTTTTGTGCCCTGACGCAATTTCATCAGGCATAAGTTACGCGTGACAGTGAAAATCCATGCCTTGGGGTTGCCCCGGGGGACATACTCGGGCGCGGCCGCATAAATGCGGATATAGACTTCCTGCATCACATCCTGCGCATCGTGGGTATTGCGCAGCATAGATAAGGCAAAGCCATAGACGGCGGCTTTTGTGGCGGTGTAGAGCTGAGTCAGCGCCTGCTTATCTCCCTTAGCAATGCACATAATCCACTCGTCATACACGTCCTGCGGCTGCAGCCTCTCGATACGTTCCTGTTCCATTTGCATCATCATAAAAAGCATGTTTTTCACCCTGTCAACAGCATAATGCGGCAGCCCGCCGAAAAGTTGCATGGAAAAGAAAAAATATAAAGCGGCTGTGAATTTCTCCGCAAGAGACCACAACATAATGCTATTTACTCCGGCACCAAATAGTAGCAATAAATTTTGCGGGAGCAAATCCCATACAGGAAAGCATTTGTTCCCGCGAAATTTGCTACTATTAAGTGCCGGAGTAATAGCATTATGCGAGCCGAAACATGTAGAGCGATTCACAGTCGCTGTTATTTGGAACAATGAGGTTACAATCTGAGCGCCCTAATTCCCCGCTGCCTTCAGCATTTCCGCTGCGCTGTCCAGCTGCAGCTGCGTTACCTCCAGGCCGCCGATGATGCGCGCGAGCTCCTGCTTGCGCCCCTCATGGTTCAGCTGGTGCACACGGGTATAGGTTTTTCCGTCTGCCACTTCCTTATAAATCTGCAGATGCTGTTTGGCCTGCGCCGCGATTTGCGCTAAGTGCGTCACGCAAATAACCTGCCTGCCGTTTGCCACCTCGTGCAGCTTCAGCGCAATTTTTTGCGCGGCGCGTCCGCTGACGCCGGTATCAATTTCGTCAAAAATGAGGGTGCCGATATCGTCCTTATCCGCCAAAACATTTTTAATCGCCAGCATCATGCGGGAAAGCTCGCCGCCGGAGGCTATTTTTGCCAGAGGGCGCGGCTCTTCCCCCGCATTGGCGGAAATTAAAAATTCGATACGGTCCGTGCCGTTTGCGTTTGGGGTGCAAGGGGTCATTTGTACACAAAAGGTGACATTCGGCATATCCAAAAACGCGAGCTCCCGCGTTACCTGTTCCTCCAAGTCCCTTGCGGCCTTGACCCGGCTGCCGTGCAGCTTTTGCGCGTTTTGCAGCATCGCGGCTTCCGCCTTTGTAATCAGTGCATCGAGTTCTTTGATGCGCTGGTCGGAAAGGGTGATGCGTTCACGCTTTTCTACCGCATCCGCCAAAAATTGCAGCATTTCTTCCTCATCCGTCCCGTATTTGCGGGAGAGGCGGTAGAGCAAATCCAAGCGCTCTTCAATTTCTGCCAGCTCCTGCGGGTCGTATGAAAAGCTTTCCAGCGCATCCCGCACCTCGCTGGTGTATTCCGCCAAATCATAGGCGAGGCTGCGTACGTTCGCTGCCGTTTCCTCCACATCGGTAAAATAAGCGGCGGCGGCTTCCAAATCGTCCGCGGCGGTTTCCAGGCTGTCCACCGCGCCGCCCATGTCCTCATCCCCGCGCAGCGCGGCATAGGCGCTTTGCAGCGCGTCCAGCACTTTTTCGGAATTCTGGTGCAGGCTACGCTTGGCGCTCAGCTCCTCCTGTTCGCCGATTTGTAAGTCTGCGCTTTCCAACTCATCAATTTGAAACTGGAGCATATCCAGCTCGCGTTCCTTCTGCGTTTCATCCATGCGCAGAGCCTCCTGCTCGCGCCGGAGCTCCCCCAGTGTTTGGTACTGTGCGCGGTAGGCCTCTAAAAGCGCCGCATTGGAAGCCAGTAAATCCAAAAAACTGAAATGTCGCTCCGCGTTAAGCAATGCCTGGTTGTCATGTTGGCCGTGAATGTTGATTAAATCCCGTCCAACGGCCTTGAGCATAGAAACGCTGACTGTTTCCCCGTTGATGCGGCAGACATTCCGCCCGTCGGTTTGCAGGGTGCGCTGCAGCAGCAGCTCTCCGTCCTCCGGCACGGGCAGCTCATATTCCCGCAAGGTATCGCGTATGCTCTGCCCGTGGGCGTAAAACAGCGCAGAAACCTTGGCGCTGCCGGCATCGCTGCGAATCAAATCGCGGGAGGTACGCTCGCCGAGGACTGCGTGAATGGCGTCAATTAAAATAGATTTACCTGCCCCGGTCTCGCCCGTGAGCACGTTTAAGCCATCGCCGAACTCGATTTCAGCCCGCTCAATAATAGCAATGTTTTCAATCTTCAAGTGAGAAAGCATAGCTCTAACTCATTCCTTCTCTTTTTGCAATAAGCGTTTGATTGCGTCGCGCATCTGGGAGGCGTAGCCCTCTGTGCGGCAGACGGCGAAAAAGGTGTCATCCCCCGCAAGGGTGCCAACAAGCCCCTCCCAATCCATGGAATCAAAAGCCGCGCAGGCGGCGTTCGCCATCCCGGCATAGCAGCGAATTACAAGCATGTTGCCCGCGTAATCCGCGGAAACGACGGACTGCACAAAAATGCTCTGGAAGCGCGTGAGCAGCTCGTCTGACTTGGATTTGGTCAAGGCGTACTTATACTGCCCGTTTTGCCCCTGCACCTTAATGAGTTGCAGGGCCTTAATATCCCGTGAGACGGTCGCCTGGGTTACATCGAACCCATGATCCAGCAGCAGCTGGCGCAAATCCTCCTGTGTCGCCACGCTCTGCTGTGCAATCAAGCTCAGAATCATCTCATGCCGGTTTCGTTTCATCTTCAAACCCCCGTCAGGCGCGCCATTGCGCTAATTTTTGGTTGAGTATATGAATAAAATGATCGCTCTTAATGCGGATAAACTGTGCGCGATACGCGGCAGTTTCCAGCGTGACATGGGCTCCGGCCGGGACGGTAAGCGGCGCTTCCCCGTCGCAACAAAGCTGCAGCTCGTTCCCCTTCGGCGCGCTCACGCAGAGCGTTGCGTCCGGGCGGAACAGCAGGGAACGGGAGAACAGCGAGTGGGTGCAGATGGGCGTGAGCAGAATGCTGTCCAAAAGCGGGTCAACCACAGGGCCGCCCGCCGAAAGGGAGTATGCGGTGGAACCGGTGGGCGTTGCGGCAATTAGGCCGTCGCCGATATAGCGGTTTAGCGGCTGCCCGTCATGCAGTACCTGCAGTTCCACGCTTTTTTGTGTTTGATTCAGGCGAATCACCGCATCATTCACGCAAACGGCGCTTGTGAGAACGGTCTCTCCCTGTATGACACGCGCCTGTAGCAGCATGCGCGAATCGATTTCATACGTCTTCGTCTGCAGCCGTTCCAACAGCTCCAGCTCATCTGCCTCCAGCCCCGCCATAAAAGCCAGACGCCCTGCGTTGATGCCCAAAACGGGCTTTCCCACTCCGGCTGCCTGCTTGGCGGCGTGCAGAATGGTGCCGTCTCCGCCGACAGTGAGCAGGATATCGCACGCCCGCAGCATCTCGTCCTGTGCAAGGCAAAGAGCGCCGCAATCCAGGAACGCATCCCCAAGCTCTGCAGGCAGAAAAGCGGGGATTCCCAGCTGACGGAGTTTTTGCAAGATGCGCCGTGTTGTCTGCGGCGTTTCCTCGCGGGTCATATTGGGCATAATTGCAAGCTTCAAAACGGGAACCTCCGTTGTTACACGAATTCGTATTAGATGGAATCTGCGGCCAGCTGGACTGTTTGTGCAATGTCCGGGAGCGCCTGATGTATAGGCTGTGTAAATTTATGCAGCAGCAGTAAGTATTCTATATTCCCCTCCGGCCCGCGAATGGGGGAGAAGGTGAGGCCGGATACGGAAAAGCCGAGTTGTGTGGCGCAGTCAATCACCTCAGCGATGACACGCTCATGCACACGCGGATTTTTGACTACGCCCTTTTTGCCGACATCCTGCCGCCCGGCCTCAAACTGCGGCTTAATTAGGCAGACGGCGCCGCCGTTCTGCGCCAGGAAGCGATGCAGCACGGGTAAAATCAAGCGCAGGGATATGAAGGAGACATCCACGCTGGCAAATGCCGGTGCTTCGGGCAACTCTTTTTCAGTTATATAGCGAAAATTTGTCTGTTCCAGGCTGATAACGCGGGGGTCGGCGATGAAACGCTGCGCAAGTTGGTCTTTTCCGGAATCCACGGCATAGACCTTTTTCGCGCCATGTTGCAACATGCAATCCGTAAAACCGCCTGTGGAGGCACCGACATCCAGGCAGGTGAGGTCCGTTAGCTGCAGGGAGAAATGCGCCAATGCCTTTTCCAGTTTATAACCGCCTCGGCTGACATAAGTTTCCTGTGTATTAACTTGAATTATATCATGCTCTGCAACGGCATGTCCAGCTTTTTTTATTTCTTTTCCGTTTAAATATACAGCTCCGGCCTTGATATATGCATGTGCCTTTTCTCGCGAAGGGGCAAGGCCGCGCTGCACAATGGCAACATCCAGCCGCATTGTGTCGCTCATACTATATCACCGCTGTCGATAACGCGTAACATTCCTGCCGTATCCAAACCGAAACGCGCCAACAGGGCACAAGCTTCTGCCTGTTCCACAAAGCCGTCCGGAATGCTGTGCTGGTGAAAAACGCCGGAAAACCGAGCTTCCAGCAGCATGCGAGCAAAGCTTTCGCCGATGCCGCCGCTTTGCACGCTTTCTTCAAAGAAAAACAGCGTGTTACAAGACAGGGCCGCATGTATCGCACCGCTGTCAATGGGTTTAATGCGATTGAGTTTCATGAGCTTAACGGCTGTGCCGCGCTCTCGAAGGGTCTGCATCGCTTCGCAGGCATAGGAGAAAATTCTGCCGTAGGTTACGATACCAAGTGCGGCATCTTCGTCGCCCAGAACGGTAAATGGGCAGGCGTCACTCTGGTATTCCGGCGGCAAGGGCAGTTCACCCCCGCGCGGATAGCGGATTGCGCTGACAACGGCATCACCTTTTACGGCATGCTCCAGCATGCACCCCAGGTCGGCAAAGCAGGAGGGGGCATAAATACGGATTTCGGGTATGCCGTTCAGTAAGGAGATATCATAAATGCCCTGGTGTGTTTCGCCGTCCCCGCCGACAAAACCTGCGCGGTCAACCGCCAAAATAATTTTTTGCTTTTGCAATGTGCCGTCATGTATGATTTGGTCAAAACAGCGCTGCAGAAAGGTGGAATATACTGCAAACACGGGGATGGCTCCGCCGCGCGCAAGACCCAGCGCAAAGGTGACGGCATGCTCCTCCGCAATACCCACGTCAAAAAAGCGGCTCTCAAAGCGCGTTGCAAACTCCTCAAGCCCCGTGCCGAGCGCCATAGCGGCGGTGATAGCGCATAAATTGTTCTTGGTAGCTGCCAGTTCGCACATTTTTTTTCCAAAGTATGTAGAATACGTTTCGTCCGCCGGAACGGGCTCGCCGCTGATGATATCAAATTTTGAAACACCATGGTATTGCGCCGGTGCCTTTTCGGCAAAATCATAACCCTTGCCCTTCGTGGTGTTGATGTGCAATAGAACCGGGCGTTTGAGCAGCTTTGCGCTGCGCAGCGCTTCACAGAGCTGCTGGATGTTGTGGCCGTCTATCGGGCCGATGTAACGAAAGCCCAACCCCTCAAAAAAAGCGCTGCCGTTGGCGCTGCCGCCATACATGATATTCTTCATGGCGGACTTCATCTTATAAACGCCCTCGCGCAAATCATCGCCCACAAGCGGGATGGACTGCAGCGCCTTTTCCGTGCGCGCCTTAAAGCGGTAATATTCCGGCTTGGTGCGCAGGGCGGCAAGGTAACGCGCCATGGCACCGACATTCTCCGAAATGGACATTTCATTCTCGTTCAGAATCACAATCAAGTTATTTTGTGTGCGCCCCGCGTGATTAAGCGCCTCGTAAATCATGCCGTTGGTGAAAGAGCCATCCCCTACAACCGCTACGGCGTAGTTGCCGCTGCCTTGTATTACGTTTGCGCCCGCAATGCCGAGTGCACCGGAAATGCTGGTTCCGGCATGGCCGGTATAAAAAATATCGTGCTCACTCTCGTTTGGGCGGGCAAAGCCGGAAAGTCCCCCCTCGCTTCGCAGGGTGGAAAAGCGTTCTCTGCGCCCGGTGAGCAGCTTATGTGTATAGACCTGGTGGCCGACATCCCAGATGATTTTATCATTTGGGGAATCAAAACAGCAATGCAGTGCCAGCGTCAGCTCGACAACGCCGAGGTTGGAGGCGAGATGCCCGCCGGTTTGAGAGACTGTTTCAATCAGCAGCTGCCGAATTTCCGCCGCGAGGGCTTCCAGTTCGGCCGCATTGAGCGCCTGGACATCACAGGGGCTGTGAATAGTCGATAAAATCGCATGTTTCTCCATGGGTGTTCAATGATTCCTCTCCATGAGTTTCTGCGCAAGTGCACACAAAAAGCTGGCGTCTCCGGGGAAATCGGCTAACGCCTGCAGCGCTTGTTTTGTCAGTTCTTGGGCGTATTGCTTTGCCTGCGCAAGACCCAACAGCGTGACATAGGTGGATTTTTGCCTGCCTCGGTCGCTGCCTGTGGGTTTGCCCAGTGCCGCCGCGTCTCCGCTTTCATCCAGGATATCATCCACAATCTGAAACGCCAGGCCGATTTTGCCCGCGTATTCTTCCGCTGCGGCAGTTAGATTTTCATCAGCATTCGCTGCCGTGCAGCCCAAAACCGCCGCTGCGCGAATCAGAGCGCCGGTCTTTAGAGCGTCCGTCTGCTCCAAGACATCTTGCGTCGCCTGCCTTCCCTCGTTCGCCAAATCCATAGCTTGCCCCGCAATCATACCCCGGTAGCCGGCCGCATCTGCCAATATGCTAACAGCGCGGACAATGGTTTGCGCGGGCAAATTCGCCTGCGCCGCTGTGGCAAAGGCCTGGGTCAGAAGCGCATCGCCTGCGAGTACGGCGGCTGCCTCACCGAAGCGAATGTGGTTCGCGGGCTTGCCCCGGCGCATGTCGTCATCGTCCATGCAGGGTAAATCGTCATGAATCAAGGAATAGGTATGAATCATCTCTAAAGCGAGCGCAAAGGGGAGAGCCTGCCGCGCCTGCCCACCGCAAAGCGCACAGAAAGCCAGTGTCAGCACAGGACGAATGCGTTTGCCGCCGTTTTCCAGCGAATAGCGCATAGCCTCGCGCATCTGCGC
Source organism: Oscillospiraceae bacterium (assembly GCA_031549535.1). Lineage (GTDB taxonomy): Bacteria > Bacillota > Clostridia > Oscillospirales > Acutalibacteraceae > JAVBPP01. The sequence continues at coordinate 29,639 of JAVBPP010000068.1, read as the reverse complement.
GCCGCCCGTGCCGCCGCCGGGGGAGATGCAGCCGGCGAGCGCTTGCTCAATTTCTGTAAGATAGGCCTCGTATTGTGTGTTGTAGTCCAGCGTCATAGCGTTTGCCCTTCTTGCGGCTTGCCAAACTGCTCCACCTGCTGCTGCGCCTGCTCCAAGCTTTTGTTGCAGCATTCCGCAAGCTCCGCAGCCTCGCCAAACAGCTTGAGCGATTCCTCCAGCGGCAGTTTGCCACCCTCCAACAGCGCCACAATTTCTTCAATGCGTGCGAGGGCGGTTTCAAAGCTTTTCTCTTTCATGCGTATATCCAGTCCTTTCCCCGGGAGTTCTATCATTATTTATATAAACAAATCGTATCAGGCGTTATCTCGCAGCCTGAAAATTTCTGCTCTGATTTGGGCAATCATGTTTTTACGTTCATTTTCGCCGGGTCTCACGGCATCGGCATACATTTCCTCCTTTGGCATCCGCCACACGGGTCCGCCGTAAGGAGAATCTCCCGCTCTGCGAGGAAACAGGTACCAATGGAGGTGGGGAACGCCATTTCCAATCAGCTCGTAATTCATCTTATCCGGCTGGAATACCTGAAATACGGCCTGTGCAACGAGGGCCATTTCTTCTAAAAATTTTGTCCGGTAAGCAGATTCCAGTTCGTGTAATTCAACGGCATGTGTTTTGCAAACAAAAAGAGTACAGCCTTTGAATTTTTGATACCATCCGAGAACGGCATAACCGGTTTCCAGCTCCGCAATAAAATATGGGTCATGCTCTCTACTTTTTATTATATCACACATGAGACATTCCATGGGGTATTACCTCCGTATTATGTTGTATTTGCACAAGCTGCACTTCCTCCACCGTACAATTCACCGCCGCATCCGCAAAACGCAGCCGTAGTGTATCCCCTTTATGTAAATCCTGCCCTCGTATAAGCGGCTGATCTGCCCGATACACAGCCGCGTAGCCGCGCTGTAAAATTTTCAGGGGGCTCAGCGCGTGCAGCTTTCCACAGCTTGCGGCAAAGCTGCTTTGCCGCAGGGCGAGAAGGTTGTGTATGCTCTGTTCCAGGCGGGTGGCTGCGCTGTCCAGCATCTGCCGCCGGTTCTCCAACAGGGCCAGCGGATGTTGGCGGGTTAGGCGATTTTGCAGTAGCATCAAGGCCTGCTCTTTGCCCTGCAGCGTGTTCAGAAGCCGCTGTTTCACCAGAATGCGCAAGGCTTGCAGGCGGCGTAATTCCTCCAGGCGATCCGGCACGGCAAGTTCCGCCGCTGCCGAGGGCGTGGGGGCGCGTAAATCCGCCGCAAAATCACAGATGGTATAGTCCGTCTCGTGCCCAACGGCTGAAATCACCGGAATCTCGCTCCCGGCAACGGCGCGGGCAACCATTTCCTCGTTAAACGCCCAAAGCTCTTCCAGAGAACCGCCGCCGCGCCCGACTATCATCACATCCGCCGCCTTCGCCGCGTTGAGCCGTAGAATAGCATCGGCAATCTGCTCCCTCGCGCCCTCGCCCTGCACTTGAACCGGGCAGAGAATCACCCGCGCCTGCGGCCAACGGCGGGCGAGGATGCTCAAAATATCCTGCAGGGCCGCTCCGGTGGGGGAGGTGACGACCGCAATGCGTTTCGGGTAATGCGGCAATTCCTTTTTATACGCTTGGTCGAACAGCCCTTGCTTCTCCAGCTTGGCGCGTAATTGGTCAAAGGCTATTTGCAGTGCGCCGACGCCGTCCGGCTGCATATCCTCAAGATATAACTGATACTGCCCGTCCCGCTCGAAAACGCTGACGCGGCCGCGTGCAATGACGCGCATGCCGTTCTCCGGCATGAACTTCAGCCTGCGGTTGCTCTGTTGAAACATCACGGCGCGGATACAGGCGTTTTCATCCTTCAGGGTCATATAATAGTGGCCGGAGCGCACATGGTTGGTGAAATTGGAAATCTCCGCGCTGAGATATACGCTTTGCAGCGTAAAATCAGAATCAAAGGCGGTTTTGATGTATCGGTTCAATTCTGTTACAGTGAACACCAGGGATGAAGTCATAGTTTTTACGCCTTCCAATTGCTTAATAGGGCAATTCCCGCCGCGTTATCCTGCGAAAAGGCGGGCGGGGCAAAGTGGGCGCCGAAGCGCTGTGTCATACGCGTGCGCAGCAAACTGTTTGCCGCAACGCCGCCGGAGCATACCAGCGGTAAAGACCCGTATTGCTCCCTTGCATGCGTTGCAAGCAGGCTGACGGTTTCACAAAGGCTCTCCAAACAAAAGAGGCTGACATTTTCCGCTGTTTCCCCCTGCTCTATCAGTTTTTGGCATTGATTTTCAAGGCCGGAGATGCTGCACATAAGCCCTTGCACGGCGGGTTTTGTGCGAAACTGTTTTTGTGCGTGTTGCGATAGCCTGTCCATCTGCACCCCGCAGGGGAAGGGCAGGGCGAGCCGGACACCCACGCGGTCAATCAGCTGCCCCGCGTTTAGGTCTGAGGAGTCACCAATTTGTTCAATGTGGAATATCGTTTCCGGGTCGGGGGTGACGAGGAGTAAATCTGTCGTCCCGCCGGAGAGGTGGAAGGCGAGGAAGGGGGCGTTGCGCAACTCTGTCTGCTCCGCGCCGAAAAGAGCGGCGGCCAGGTGCCCCGCTTGGTGAGAAAAGCGGTAAAACGGCAGGTGCTGCGCCGCAGCGATACATTGCGCAGCGCTCACGCCCGCAAGAAAACAGGGCATATAGGAGCCGGGGATATCGCGTGGCTTGTCCGATACAGCAACCGCGAGGACGGGCGCATCTGCTTCTAAAAACAGCTCCCGTATCAATGCGGGGAGCTGTTTTGTGTGGTGAAAGACCGCATCGCTCTGCCGCAGGCCGCGCGCCCCCTCCGGGACGGGCAGCAGCAGCTTTTTTTGCAGAATATCGCCGCTTTCAGGAAAATACAGCGCGGCGCTGGTGGTGTAATTGCTGGTATCAATGCCCAGGTAACAGCCCTGTGTCATGATTGCTGTGCCTCTTGCTCCCGCGCAATGGTACCTAATATGCCGTTGACAAAGCTTGCATCCTCCTGCGAGGCATATTTTTTACAAAGCTCCACAGCCTCGTTGATAGAAACGGAGACAGGGACATCCGAAAAATACAGCAATTCGCAGATGGACAGCCGCAGCACAGAGAGGGAGACCTTGGAAATACGGCTCTTTTTCCAGTTTTTAGCATGCTGCTCCAGCAAGCTGTCAATTTCCCCCAGCTTGTCCCATGCCGTTGTTACCAATTGCACGGTGAATGCATCGTCCTGCACAGATTCGTTTGCGATACCCAGTGCAATAATGTCCTCCAAATCCGCCTCCGGATGAAACGATTTTTCAAACAGCAGGGCAAAGGCCTGCTCCCGGGCTTGTGTTCTGGTCATATCCTATCCCCATGCCTTTCTCCAACACTTCCGAATGGAACAACAGGAACAGGTAGCAGGTGATACGTATTCTAATTGGAATTCGTATCATAAAACCTGCCGCCTGTTTGGTGTTGTTTTTTTATTATAGCACAATCTCGGAAATTCTCAACCGTTTCGCTCAACAATTGTAATTTTTTCCGCGGGGAGTTTCGTTTGCGTCATCATGATGTCCTTAATTTGCAGCGCGACCTGTTCATTGAGTACATCTTTCTCCACGATAACCTCGGCGCTGTCTCCGTTGAGAATCACCAGGCAGTCTCCGCCGATTTTAGCGGTGATGAGGTTTTCTGAATCTCCCTCCTGCTTAATGGCCTTGGCAATTTCGGCCAGCGCCTTGTTGGCGGATTTGATGGCTTCATTATCCGCATTTTTGTCTGAAATAATTTTTTGCAGTGCCTGCTTGGCTTCCTCATGGGCGGTGCTGCGGCGCAGCTTGGCGGAGGCAAAATATTCCCGTTTCATCACTTCCGCAGCCGCCTGCGTTGTTCCTTCCCCATTGACATATCTGGCGTCACCCAGATTTTCGCCCGTGCTTTGCTTTTCGCCCTGGCTTGTGCCGGGTTTGTTATCTGCCCCGGCTTCGACATTGGGCTTGGTGTAGTACCAGTTGATAAATACTGCAGAGCCAAGCGCGATGACAAGGGTCGCCATTAAAAGCTGCCGTTTTTTGATTACCATACTGATGTTCCGTCCTCTCGTTATTTGTTCATAGCGCTTACGCTCACGCGCAGGCTGCTGATATCTAAAACGGCTGTCACCGTTTCAATGATTTGCTGCTGCACGGTGGCTGAGGAGCCGCCTTCGCACACCACCGCAACACCGCGCACAGAAGGTTGTAAAACCTTTACGAGCATACCGCTTTCACTGCCGTCCGCATTTTTCAGCAGGATGAATTCATATTCCTCCTCAGCACTTTCGTTACCTGCCTTGCCGCTGCCGGGGTCCTCGTTGCGGATACTGCGCCGCTCGTTTTCGGCATAGATTTGTACGGGCCCGTTTTCCAGCGTTACCATAACATGCAGCTTACCCACGCCTTGCATGCAGGCTAGAATATCCGTCAGCTGTGTTTCTATTCGCTGCGCGTAACTTTCCAGCGCCAGCTGCGCCGTGTCCCCTGAGACGGTGGGTTCCGGCGGTTTTTCCTTCCCCGGTGGCGGAATCAGCTCGGAGAGCAGCAGCGCGAGGATGGCAATTGCAGCGAGGGATACAATCAGAATCAGCTTTTTGTTCTGTTTGCTGCTGCCGTGCAGTTTCTCCCCAAAACCCTGCAGCAGCTGTTTGAAACTGTTTATAAAATCACCACCTTTACCGTAAGACCCGTCTGGGTCAGAATCGCCTCTTCCAGTTCCCCGGCTGTGACGCGGGCAGTTCCGTCCAGTTTTATCTTGACCTCCCTAATTTCTATGCGGCCATTGTCCAAAATATCCGTTTTCAATAAAATTTGTCCCGCCGAAAGGCCGCGCTGCTCTAAATATGCTTTCAGAATGCCCTGCAGGGTGTCCTGTGTGGTTTCGTTTGCCTGCTGTAGCAGCAAATCCTCCAGCGCGCTTGCATTTTGTTGCAAAACGGGGGTGCCGGCTCCGCTCAAATTTACTTTATTCTCTTTCAGCCCCGTAAGGGGTGCAGCCACCGAGGCAATCAAAAACACGGCAACCACAGTGCGCACTGCCCGCTCCGTTGACCCCTTGGGTGCAAGCAGATAAATCAGCGCACCGGCAATGGCTGCAAAACTGACACTGATAATCCATTGACGTAAAATCTCCATGAAATCTCCTTGATAGTTCTTACTGATCCACGTGAATCGCAACCGTAATTCCTGTTGCTAAAATCAGCAGCAGCGCCGTGAATAGCACCAGCACAGCCAGGAGCGTCAATGCGGCGGAAATGCATTGAAGCAACTCTTTTTCTCCCTCCAAATCCAACAGCTGTGCGGCCATGGCGCAAAACTTCATGCCAAAAATCCAGAGTATCAATTCCAATAAAATAGGCAGGTTAATCAGAGCGATTGCAAGGATACCGAAGATGCCCACTGCGGTTTTTAAAAGAGTTAAGCTGCCGGCGATGGAGGCGTAGGCCTCGCTGAGTGCACCGCCGACAATAGGGACGGCGCTTTTCATCACCAGCTTAATGCCGCGCACAGCCAAACTATCCGCTGTATTTGCCATAATGCCGCGCAGGGAGAGCAGGGCGCTGAACAGCCCCACTGCGCTGCCAAAGACATAGACAGCGCACTTTTGGATGCTTTGGGAGATGCCCTGCAGCTTCAGTTCCGGCGCAAGCGTGCCCGCAATGCCGGTGGCGAGGGAAAGCCCTGTGAACGGAATAAGGAAACCCCGGCTGAATTGCGCAAGGCTCTGGGCGGCGGCAAAGGCGAAGGAATTATAGCTGAGCGCCAGCAGGGGATTTCCGCTCGCCGTAATCACAGCGGCCAGCGCGGGGATGAGCAGTAGCATAAAGTCTGAACTGAGTTTAACGGCGGCGGAGGCAGAAGTAAGCATGGTGGAAAGCGGAGCGACAATGCTCACAATCAGCAGTGCCGCGCCCGCGTAAGCAACCGCTTGCCCGTTCTTGCTGTCTTGGGGCACAAAGGACTGCGCAACAGCGAGCAGCAGAAGAATACCGATTGCCTTGAACACAGCGCGCAGCGGTTCACCCGCCTTGCCTTGAACAAGAGAAAGCAGACTGTTCAGCAGCGTGCGCGGGGAAGTCTGAAAGATGGCATAGAAGTCCACACCCTCAATGCCCAGCTCACGCAGCAGATCCTGCGTTTCCTCCGGCAGCGAGGGCATTAGCCCGTCTGCTCCGCTGGACTGCCGCTGCTGTTCATAGGTCTTTTCATCAAACTCCTGCGGCGTTTCCGCGGCGCTTATCACGGGGAAAAGCAGTAAAAGCAGCGCCGCGATACCAAGAATGTAAATCCATCGTTTCATTTGTATGTTCCTTATCCGTTTATCAAGCCCACCGCAATTTCCGCAACGGAGCGCAGCAGGGGAATGCATAGCAATAAAATCAAAGCCTTGCCTGCCAGCTCCACCATCCCCGCAACAGCGTTGGATCCGTTGTCCTTACAGATATCCGCCGCAAGCTCCGTAACAATGGCAATCCCAAGCGCCTTGATGAGAAGGGTCAGCCATTTGCTGTCAATGCTTGCAAATGCCAACATAGAGTCGGCGCTTGCGGTCAGCTGTGGCACAAGCGCAACGACACTGACGGCAATCACGGCAATTCCGCAGAGCTGCACAATCATGGCATACTCCGGCTTGTACTGCTTGACCAGTATCACCAAAACTGCGGTGAGAATCGCAATTGCCGCGATTTGCAGAATATCCATAATTCTCCTCACTCAAAAGTTAAACATTGTTTTCATGGAATTGAGCAGTGCGCTCAGCTGCGGCATTAGCATCATCAGCACAACGGCAATCCCCGCCAGTGTTGCAATCAAGGCATAATCATCTCGCCCGGAACGCGTTAGAATCGCATTTAGGATGGCGACAATCAGCCCAATGACCGCTATTTTAATAATGATATCAATATCCATAGTTTCCTCCGTTTATTAGAGCACTGCAACAGCCAAAGCAATGCCCGTGAGCATGCCAAGCATGGGGTAAAGCTTGCCGTATGTTCGAAAGGCCTCTCTGGCGTGCGTGAGCTGCTCGCCCAGCATTTCGCTGCATAAAGCACAGCCCGCGAGCTGGCCGCTCAAATCCGTTGTCCCGAAACCTGCGCCGAAGGCAAGGAGTTTTTCGCAATCCTCCCCCCGCAGCTCCTCCTGCCTGCCCGAGAGTGCCGCCTGCCAGGCATCCGGGAAGTTTAAGCCGTTTTGCATGCTGGTTCGGCAGTCCTGCAAAAAGGTCAGGCGCCGCAGGCTTTCGCGCCGGCACAGGCATTCCAGGATATCCGCAACAGGCGGGGAGAGGTATTCCAGTTGTGCACGGATATCCTGCAGCATCAGCAGAACCGTCTCAAGCGCTTTCACACGGGCGTGCAGGCGGTTTGCCAGCTGCTGCCCCGCCAGGCAGCAGCTGACCGCCAGCAGGATTGCCGCCGGATATCGCATCGCAAAGCTCCTTTACCGCAAATATTTCACAAATATGGCAGGGGGTTCGTTCGCCGCCGAGCAGAACGACATAGTCAAACGCCCGGGTCTCATACAGTTCTCGCAGCTGCGTTCGGGTGAGCAAATCCTCCCGTGTTGCCGCATGGGCGCTCACCGCAAAGCAAACGCCTGCGTGCACCCCTGCGCGAATGGCGTCCAGCTCCTGTGGGGAGCCGACCTCATCGCAGAGTATCAGCTCCGGTGCAAAGCAGCGCAGTGCGGTTTGGATGCCCTGCGCCTTGGGGTAGCAGTTGAGTACATCGCAATTCAAGCCCACGTCGTTTTGCGGCGTGCAGCGGTAGACTGAGGCAATTTCTCCACGCTCGTCGAGGATTACCGTGCGGTAAAATTGTGCCCGCCGTGTTCCGGAAAGCTGGCACGCAAGGTCACGCAGCATCGTTGTTTTGCCGGAGGAGGGCGGCCCTGCGAGAATGACGGAGCAAAGCCCGCGCGAAAAGAGGGATTCATATAAACCGTCAGCCGCGCCCGGGTATTCCCCCGCGATACGCAAATTGATGGAGGAAATATCGCGGATGCTCGCAACCAACCCGTCCTCGCTCACCGCCGTGCCGCAGATGCCCGCGCGGTGCCCGCCCTCCACAGTGACAAAGCCGTTATTAATGCTTTCTTTGTGGCTGTGGACGGAGTAGGCGCACAGGCGGGTAAAGCTGTCGCTCAGCTCCGCTGCGCTGCAAGTGACAGTGTTTTCGCTGAAAATTCCGCTTACCCTGCCGTTTGGTAATAAAAACAACGCCTGCGCCGCTGCGCTGAGCATGAGGGGCTTTTCTGCGCGTAGACGCACCTCCTGAATCCGCCTCTTGTCCTCTTCCGGCAAATTTTGCAGCAGCCCCGCGACACGCGGTGTGAGGAAGGAAACTGCCTTGTTAAATTTTTCCAGATTATGTTCCATATTTTTTCTTTCCTTTTTATTTTGTGTTCAGCAAATACTATGTGGTCTTGTCCCCGGATATGCCTGGCTTGGACTAAAGTTTTTGGTCAGAATACTTGCTTTTGTTGCAATTACTTGCTATACTGGGCTCACATTTATACGAAAGCGAGGTGGACAAAGTGAAGAAATTGAATACGCTGATGAAATCAGAAACCACTTTGTCCCTTTTATAAAAGTTGCTTTTTATAAAATAAAGCATCTCTGATTTTGTCAGAGATGCTTTTGTTTTTTTGAAAGAAGGTAACAAACATGCTGAAATTCGTGCAATTACAAAAAGAAAATAGGGCGCACTATAAGCTTCTGAAAAACTTAATGATTCCATATCACATGGAACTGAACGCGCAAAGGCCGGACCCAATGGTTACGAAGAAATTGATAAAGAAAATTACACGCGGCACTCTTAACATGCAAGGCCCCTGTGACCGGCATCTGGAATTGTGCTACGCAGAGAACGACATTGTCGGCTTTTTGTATGGCAAGGTTGACCATGAAGCGCACAAAGGACATAAAAAGCCCGGTTACGGGTATGTGATGGAGTTTTATGTAAAACCGGAATACAGGAGAAGCGGTTACGGCAAAGCGATGTTTCGGCGGCTTGAAAGTCTGTTCGCCGCAGACGGCGCAACCAATATGTATTTGAATACGGGAACCGAAACGGGCGTGGCCTTCTGGACTTCCATGGGCTTTACGGCCACAGATGAAATTCAGCCGCATAATAATATGATAATCTATGAGAAGAAAATTTTTGCATATGATGCTACAGAAGCAAATTCTTGACAAAAGGCAACGGTGCAACCCTTTATGGGGGTTACACCGTTGCTTGAACCAACCAAAGGTATTCGTATATGTGGCTTACAGCTTCGCAAGGCTTTCATCTAGCATAACAATTTTTTCGCCCAGGGCTTTTGCGGTTTCCCGCTGTGCCTGCACCACGTTTTCCGGCGCTTTGGCGAGAAAGCCCTCGTTGGAAAGCTTGGCATTCACACCGTCCAGCTGCTTTTGCGCGTTCTCGCGCTCCTTTGTCAGTCTGGCGCGTTCTGCCGCGAGGTCAACCAAATCGCCCATGGGGATGTAGAGCGTAGCGTCTGCCGTGACGATGCTCACGGCGTCCGGGTAGTCGATTGCGCTTGCAACCTCCACCTCGGCAGCTCCCGCCAGGCGCTGCAAAAAGCCGATTCCGGCAATAAAGCAGTCCTTATGCGCGGTGGCGATGCCCAGCTTTGCCTTTTTGGAGGGGGGCACATTCATCTCGGCGCGGCGGTTGCGTATGGCGCGTATGGCGGCAATCAGCTTTTCCATCTCGTTTTCTTGCGCGGGGGCGGACAGGGCGCTGTCAAACACCGGCCAGGGAGCCACCATGATGGATTCCCCTTGGTGCGGCAGGCTCTGCCAGATTTCCTCTGTGAGGAAGGGCATGAAGGGGTGTAGCAGGCGCAGCATGGTGTTCATCACATAAATCAGCACATTCCGCGCGTTCTGCGCACCCGCGCCACCCGCTTGCAGGCGAATTTTAGCCAGCTCAATGTACCAATCGCAAAATACATCCCAAATAAAATCATAAAGCTTGGCCACGGCAATACCCAGCTCAAATTTCTCCAGGTTTTCCGTCACCTCGGCAATTAAGCTGTTCAGGCGGCTGAGTATCCATGTATCCTCCAGAGCAAGTTCCTGCGGCAGTGCGCCGTGTGCATCACTGCCCTCCAGATTCATGAGGATGAAACGCGCCGCATTCCAGATTTTATTGGCAAAGTTACGGCTGGACGCCACCTTTTCTTCCGAGTAGCGCATATCATTCCCCGGACTGTTACCTGTGGCAAGGGTGAAGCGCAGGGCGTCTGCGCCGTACTGTGAGATGACCTCCAGCGGGTCAATGCCGTTGCCCAAAGATTTGCTCATCTTGCGCCCTTGCGCATCGCGCACAATGCCGTGGAAAAACACGGTGTCAAACGGATGCTTGCCCGTTTGTTCCACAGCAGAAAAAATCATGCGGGCAACCCAGAAAAAGATGATGTCATAGCCCGTAACCAGCGTGCTCGTGGGGTAGTAATGCGCAAGTTCCGGTGTCTGCTCCGGCCAGCCAAGGGTGGAAAACGGCCAGAGAGCGGAGGAAAACCAGGTATCCAGCGTGTCCGGATCCTGCTCCACCGCACCGCCGCATTTTGGACAGGCGGCAACAGCGCTGCCGCTCACGGTCAGCTCGCCGCAAGCTTGGCAGTAATACACGGGGATGCGATGCCCCCACCAGAGCTGGCGGGAGATGCACCAATCGCGGATGTTATCCATCCAGTTGTAATAAATTTTTTCAAAACGATCGGGAATCATGCGGATGGTGCCGTCTTTCACAACTTCTACGGCCGGCTCCGCAAGCTCCTTCATTTTCACAAACCATTGCAGGGAAACGCGCGGCTCCACGATGGTGCGGCAGCGGTAACAGGAACCGACGTTGTGCTTCATCGCCTCCACCTTCAGTAACAGCCCCTGCTCCTCCAGCGCTTTCACCACGGCCTTGCGGCACTCGTAGCGATCCATGCCGGCGTAAGCGCCCGCGTTTTCGTTCATGTGCCCGTCTTCTGTCATCACATTCAGCACGGGTAGATTGTGGCGCAGACCCACTTCAAAGTCGTTCGGGTCATGCGCAGGTGTGATTTTTACAACGCCGGTGCCGAAGTCCATTTCAACATAGCTATCCGCAACAACAGGAATTTCTTTGTTGACCAGCGGTAGCGTCACGGTTTTGCCGATGTAGCTTTGATAGCGCGGGTCGTCCGGGTGAACGGCTACGGCGGTGTCGCCCAGCATGGTCTCCGGGCGGGTGGTGGCAAGGTCAAGGTAGCCGCTGCCGTCCGTCAAGGGATAGCGCAGATGCCAGAAAAAGCCTTCCTTTTCCTCGTATTCCACCTCCGCGTCAGAAATGGAGGTTAGGCAGTGCGGGCACCAGTTGATGATGCGCTCGCCCCGATAAATCAAGCCCTTTTCATAGAGCTTGCAAAACACTGTGTTCACCGCATGGCTGCAGCCTTCATCCATCGTGAAACGCTCACGCTCCCAATCGCAGGAGGAGCCGAGCTTTTTCAGTTGCTGCGTAATGCGCCTGCCGTAGTTTTCGCGCCACTCCCAGGCGCGCTTCAAAAAGCCCCCGCGCCCAAGGTCATCCTTCGTCAGCCCCTCGGCCTTCATAGCTTCCACGATTTTCGCCTCTGTGGCGATGGAGGCGTGATCCGTCCCCGGCACCCACAGCGCGTCATAGCCCTGCATGCGCCGCCAGCGAATGAGTATATCCTGCAGCGTGTTATCCAACGCATGCCCCATGTGCAGCTGCCCTGTGATGTTGGGCGGCGGAATAACAATGGTATAGGGCTTTTTTGTTGTATCTGTCTTCGCGTGAAAATAATTGCCGTCCAGCCAAAATTGGTAGAGCCTGTCCTCCACCTCAGCAGGGTCATATTGCTTGGCAAGTTCCTTAGCCATACTGCTCCGTCCTTACATGAAAAATATACATTGCATTATCCCATTGATTGCGTGGTTTGTCAAGGAACATGCAGTTTTTTGCACGTTTCAGCGTAAATAATTCTTGACATTTATAATAAAAAGAAGTATTCTTTAGCAATCAAAACGAAAGCGAGGTGGACAGGGTGACCAGAACTTTTTGCCGAACACAAATCAGGGTTACGCTGTCCGCTCTTTTGAAATAATTGTTTTGTGGACTGTTGTTTTGCCTCTGATTGTGAATCAGGGGCTGTTTGTTTTTTATACCAATCCGCTTTTAGAATACGTATTCAAAATGGGGATTGGCATTATGAGGGGGAAGTGCCATGCGCAGCAACAAAACGCGTGAAAAAAGCCACCTGTTTTCCAACAGCTGGTTTATGCTTACGTTGGTGTTTCGAGCATCACCGTCCAAGGTGTTCTTACAGTTTGGCATTCATTTGTTGATTACCTTTTTTTATAATTTTGTGTATACAGTTTGGTTCCTGCGGCGGGCGGTGGAGTTGATTACGGGCGGCGGAAGTTTCGGCAGTTTTTTGCTGCTGCTCGGCGGCTTAGTCTGCGCCAAGCTTTTTACAGATTTTGTGCAGCATTGGTATTTTGAATATTATAACGAGCAGCAGAATCTGCGCGTGGAGAGCTATATCAACCGTCTGATTTTTGCAAAGGCGGCGGAAATGGAGCTTGCCTGCTATGAAAATCCGGAGTTTTATGACAAGCTCAAGCGGGCGGGTGATACGGTGAGCGAAGAGTTGTTCCGGGAGGTGATGTATAACCTCTCATCGACTTTTAGTGCATTTATCACGGCGATTTCTATCTCTGTCTACATTGTGAGCGTTGATCCGCGCATTCTGCTTGTTGCGCTGGTTTCTTTTGCGATGATGGGCTTTTCCTGGGTACGCAATCGCTTGAACTACCGCCAGGACAAGGAAAAAACAAGTAACGAACGGCAAAAGGATTATATCAAACGCACGGTTTTTCTCAAGGATTTTGCCAAGGAAATTAAGACAACAAACATGTTTGACGTGCTGCAGGAGCAGTTTCGGCAGGCGGTGGAGCGGAACCGCGCCATTTATAAAAAATACGGTTGGAAGTTTACGCTTTTTGATATGCTGGTGGAATTTGTAAGCGGCTTGCTGCCGAATATCGGCGGCTATGCCTACGCCTGTTACCGCTTTTTAGTGCTGCACAATTTGGCAATTGCAGATTTTTCCGTGCTCCTGAGTGCAATCACGCGTTTTAAGCGGCAAATGGGGAATTTGACAGAATTTTTCTCCACGGCGCATAAGCAGGGTCTGTATATTCAGAATCTGCGGGAATTGCTGGAATATGAGCCGAGCTTACAGGGCGGCGGGGTGGAACCGCCGGCGATGGAAAGTCTGGAATTTCGTGGCGTCAGCTTCCGATACGGGGAGGGAAACGAGCCTGTGCTGCAGAATATCAGTTTTACCATACGCAAGGGGGAGAGAATCGCGATTGTCGGCCACAACGGCGCGGGCAAATCTACGCTTTCCAAGCTGTTTCTTCGGCTTTATGATGCGAGCGAGGGCGAAATCCTGCTCAATGGTGTACCGCTGCGGGAATTTGACCTTGCGCAATACCGTAGAAAGTTCGCTACAGTGTTCCAGGATTATCAGATTTTTTCCCTCCCTGTGACGGAAAATGTGCTGATGCGTGAGTATGCAGGGGAGGACACACAGTCGGTAGAGGATGCGCTGCGGCGCAGCGGTGCGCAAAAAAAGGTTGAGACCTTGCCTAACGGGATTCATACCCTGCTGACGAAGGAGTTTGACGATGAGGGCGCTTCACTCTCAGGCGGGGAGGGGCAGAAGGTGGCGATTGCCCGGCTGTTTGCTCGGGAGTTTGAGATTGCACTGCTGGATGAGCCTTCCTCCGCACTGGACCCGGTGGCGGAGCATCAGATGTATGAGAGCCTGTTTGAGGCTACAAAGGACAAAACCGTGGTTTATATCTCCCACCGCCTTTCCTCTGCGGCGCTGTCTGACCGTGTGCTGGTCTTTGAAGAGGGCGAGCTGATTGAAGCGGGCAGTCATGGGCAGTTGATGCGGGATGAAGGGAAATATGCCCAGATGTTCACGATGCAGGCGCAGAATTACCGTGCGGCCGGGGGAAAGGTGACGGAATGAAACAAAACAAAAAACAGAAAGAGAAGGACAAAATCGGGAAAGGGCGCGTGCTGGCCAACAACTGGTTTGTGCTGCGCTACCTATTCCGGCAAGCGCCGTTTCTGGTGGTTGGCGTTATTTTGCTGCATGCGGCTGTCACCGTTCCGTGGACACTTTCTGACAGTATGCTGCTAAAATATATCATTGATGTGGTTATGAGCGGTGAAAACTTGACGCGCATTGTTTGGGCTGTCGGTGCGTTTGCGGTCATGATTACCATCTCGGAATTCTGTAATTTTTTGTTTTACTATGTATATTTTACGCGTTCCCTGGAAAAAGTGATGTTTCGCCTAAACAGCGATTTGTACCAAAAAGCCATGCAGACCGATCTTGCCGCCTACGATGACCCGGAATATTACAACGATTTTGTGTTTGCGATGCAGTCCGCGCAGGAACGTGTGGAGAATACCCTCCGGCATGTCAGCTGGATGTTTGAGAGCGTCCTTACCGTGGCGGCGCTTTCCGCGTTGCTCACAACAATTGACCCGGTGTGCTTAGGCTTAATCTTGGGCGGTAGTATTGCCATTATTCCGCTGAGTGCCAGCTTGTCAGGCCGGGTCATGAAAAAGCAGGAGGAAATTAACCCGCTGAAACGCAAGGGCATGTATTTTTTGCGCCTGTTTACCATGCCGTATTATGCAAAAGAGCTGCGCCTGAACGCAGTAGTCCCTTTGCTCAATAAACGCTATGCACAGGCAGTGGAGGAGCACCGTTTGGTAGCGCGTAAGCATAGCCGCCCGCTTTGGAAACGAGAGTTTTTCCTGCAGTGTATGCCGCCGGCGCTGCTGATTTGTCTGCTTGTAACCGGCTATACCGGCTATCGCGTGATGGTGAGCAAAACACTTTCTGTCGGCGATTTTGTGGCTACGTTTAACGCTGCGGCCAGTGTCAGCACTACGCTATTTTATGTTGCGGCCTGGGGCTGGCGTGGTGTGCGGGAGAATGGGCTGTTTATTGAAAAAATCCGAACATTTCTGGACTATGAAACAAAAATTAAGGATGGTGCACAGTCGGTTAGCCGAAAAAAGCCGGAGACCATCCGCTTTACGAATGTCAGCTTTTGTTATCCGGGGAATGCCGAGCCGTCCTTGAAACAGATTAATTTGGAAATTGAGCCGTACCAAAAAGTTGCGCTGGTGGGTTATAACGGCGCGGGCAAAACAACGCTGACAAATCTGTTGATGCGCCTGTATGATGTGAGTGAAGGTGCTATCACCATCGGTGGGCAAGATATCCGTGAAAATACGCTGAAAAAGCACAAGGCGCAATTTTCTGCCGTATTTCAGGATTACAAGCTGTTTGCCGCGACGTTAGGCGAAAATGTGGCACGCGGCAGTGCAATCAATCCGGAGCGCGTGTACAGCTCCCTGCGGGAAAGCGGCTTTACAGAAAAACTGGAGGGTCTGCCAAACGGCATAGAAACCCAGCTGCTGCGTGAATTTGACGACGAAGGTGTGCAGCTCTCCGGCGGCGAAGAGCAGAAGGTCGCCATTGCCGGCGCGATGTATCAAAATTGTCCGTTTATCATTTTAGACGAACCCTCGGCAAACTTGGATCCGGTTTCGGAATACAACCTAAATTTAACGATGGCGAAGGCAGCTGAACAAAAGACGGTTATCTTTATTTCGCACCGCCTTTCGACCACACGCATGGCGGATAAAATTTATATGATGGAAAAGGGCGAAATTGTGGAAGAGGGCACACACGATGCGCTCATGGCGCAGAACGGAAAGTATGCCTATATGTTCCGCCTGCAGGCTGAAAAATATCTGTAAAAGATCAGCGGACGCAATACATGCGTCCGCTGATTTTAATTGTGAAATTAGTATCAGCACCCAAACAGTAGTAAAACTTTTGCGGGCAGAAATCCCATACAGCAAAGCATTTCAGCCCGCAAAAGTTACGACTGTTAAGGTGCTGCGTAATACTATAGGATTAAAACAAAGGTGCCTGCGGTAATCAGTATGCCGCCGATTATCGTTTTGAAATCCAACTTTTCATGGAGCAGGACAAAGGCGAATACCATGGTGAACACCAGGCTCAGCTTATCAAGCGGCGCAACCTTGGAGACATCGCCGCGTTGCAGCGCTTGAAAATAAAACAGCCAAGAAAGGCCTGTTGCAACACCGGACGCAAGCAAAAACCACAGGCTTTTTGTTGTAATATTTTGCAAGCCCTTGTGTTGCCCGGTTAGGAACACGATACCCCAAGCCATGATTAGGATAACCACGGAGCGTATCGCCGTTGCCAGGGTTGGATTAACATCCTTCAACCCCATTTTAGAGAGGATGGCTGTTGCCGCGGCAAATAATGCCGCCAAAAGCGCATAAAGTATCCACATGCTTATTTACTGAAATCCATATCTACAGCGGAATCGTAGTGCGCAATCAAATTCCACAGCATGCGCCAAGGCGAATCCTTGGGGATGAGCTTGTTGTAGCCGTCAACAAAGCCGCGCATGTAGTAGGCCATATCGTGCGTTTCCGGAATCTCCACTTTTTCCAGTGTTTGCCCATCGCGCAGAACGGTGAACGGCTGAACGTAGCAGATGCCGCCGTCTCCAACCAGGAAGGCACGCACAAAACTGCCGATTTGCGCATCATGCTCGCTGAGAACCAGTGTCGGCTCCTCAGAAATGACCTCGCCCTTGGAAACCCAGGCGATGCGCTTATATTCACTGCCCTCAATGGAGATGCTGCCCTGCTCCTGATTCACCGTTACACGGTTGACGGCGGGCACGGGGTTTTCTTTGCCGTCCAGCGGTGTTTCACCGACCTCCTGCGGATATTTTCCGTAGCGGGAGATGGCGAAGAAGGTGCCTTTTTCCATGCT
The DNA here is from genome assembly GCA_031549535.1 of Oscillospiraceae bacterium. Taxonomy (GTDB): domain Bacteria; phylum Bacillota; class Clostridia; order Oscillospirales; family Acutalibacteraceae; genus JAVBPP01. The sequence goes on along the minus strand of JAVBPP010000068.1, from coordinate 12,660 downwards.
TGTGCGCAGTTCCGGTTCTGTCTTTTCGGGCATCCAGTGCACCGTCCAGCCTTTGTCAAACTGGCCGTCCATATGCGCATCGCTAAAGCCGAAGCCCCAGGGGACAACGCCGTATGGAATGGTTTTTTCCAGGATACGGTCGTAGAGAATGCGGTCATAAATCGTGTGGCTGTCTTCGCTGCTGTTCAAATCCATGCCCACGCAGCTGGGGTGATCCACAAAGATTTTGGCATACTTATTCACAAATTTATCGTCTTGTGTATAAAAACGGGCATCGGGCTGCTTATCGGCCTTGGTATACAGGCCCAGGTGATCCAAAAAGGTGATGCCGCCCCGTGCTTCAATACGCTCCACCATGGTTTCGTAGTCGCCGTCCACGCCGGCAGCTCCTCCGCCGTAATCGGTGAAAAAGGCGTTCAGATGGCTGTTGCGCGGGGACATGCCATTGAGCTCCACGGCGTTTGAGACCTCCATCATGCCGCGGCCGCCGCGCCCCACGCCGTTGATGATTTCCTCCCGGCGCTCATCCGTCAGCGCAACCATGGGCGCCATGAGTGTGCGGGACTTCTTTACATAGCGGGCAAGCGGAACGGTCTTGGGAATTTCGTTCCATTTGGAACCAAGCACCATATGGTCGGTAATCGCCAAAATATCATAGCCGAGCCGATAGTGCTCCTCAATGGTTACGTTCATGGGCACGCCGCCGTCAGAGGCGTTGGTCTGCACATGCAGCTGGGTTTTATAGGGCTGCCAATTGTCCCAATCCACGGTTTCATAGGGGTTGCCGATGGTGTACTTTGGCGCAGGCTCCGCGTAAGCGACCACGCAGAGTGACAGCAACAGGCAAAGCGCCATGCAAAGGCTGCACAGCGAGCGCAGGATGGATGTTTTTTTGTTCATCTCTCTCATTACCTCCCAATGGTTATGCTGAAGGTTAGTATACCACCGAATATATTGCATGACAAGGTCTTTTCACAAAATCCCAAGCAAATACAGGGCGATGCCCAGAATGCCGCTGCCTGCAATAATCCAGATGGGGTTGAGCTTAAAAATGCGTAAAACAGCCACTCCTGCCGCAAATATGCCCAGATACAGCCAGTTCATATCCGCAAGCGAGTGAGGGAGGCTGCCGCCGAACAGGGCGAGTAACAGGATGCCAAGGCCCGCCGAGGCTATCATGGCGACCACGGCAGGGCGCATGTTGCGCAAAACCTCCTGCACAGCCTTGAGGTTGCCGTATTTTTTGTAGAAAAACGCGAGTGTCAGCACGATGATGCAGGAGGGGAAGACGCAGCCGAGTGTTGCAACAAACGCCCCGGGCAGCCCCGCCACACGGGTTCCCACAAAGGTGGCAGCATTGATGGCAATGGGGCCGGGTGTCATTTCGGAGATGGAGATGATGTCTGTGAACTCATTCAGCGTCAGCCAGCCGTTGACCGTGACTTGATTTTGAATCTGTGGCAGGGCGGCATAGCCCCCGCCAATGCAAAACAGGCCGACTTGAAGAAAGCTCCAGAACAGGCGGAGATAAATCATAGAATGCTCTCCTTCTTCCGGTGTTTTTGGTGCAGGGCGCTGGCGATGCCGATGAGCATGCAGCAAACAAAAACAAGCAGTACATGCACCTTGAAACAGTAAACGGCGATGAAGGACGCTACGAGCACAACGCAGGAAAGCAGGCTTTTGGTTTTGATGATGCCGCTTACCATGCTGATGATGACATCAACCAACACGGCGGCCACGCCGATACGCATCCCCAGCATAGCCGCGTTAACGATGACATTATCGCGAAAGGCGGTGTAAATCCCCACCAGGGCGGAGATGATGATGAGCGGTGGCAGCACAGTGCCGGCAACGCTCAACAGAGCGCCGGGTACGCCGGCCAGATGATGCCCCACCAAAATGGAAGCGTTTACGGCAATTGCGCCGGGGGAGCTTTGCGCAATCACAACAAAATTCAGCATTTCCTCCTCGGAAATCCAGCCCAGCTTTTCCGCAAATTTTTTGCGCATCAGGGGCACGATGACATAGCCGCCCCCAAAAGTAAAGGCGCTCAGCGCAAAGGTTTCCCGGAACAGCTGCCAATAGAATTTCCGGTCTCGTTTGTTTTCTGGCATGAAATTTCTCCTAACAAAGGTTGTGCCACAAAATTATGGCACAACCTTTCTTTTTGCGCAAGTAGCATCTGTTATCTCGCTTGCAGCTCTCGCTCCCAAACATCTTCTTCAAACTGCTTGGTGTATAGCTCATGGTAATAGCCGTGCGCCTGCATCAGCTCCCTGTGTGACCCGCGTTCAATGATTTTTCCCTCTTTCACAACCAGAATGATGTCGGCCGTTTTGATGGTGGATAGCCGATGGGCGATGATGAAGGAGGTACGTCCCTTGAGCAGGGTTTCGGTCGCCTGTTGAATCAGCCGCTCCGTTTCGGTGTCAATGGAACTGGTGGCTTCGTCCAGCACAAAAATGGGCGGCTGGGCGATGATGGCGCGGGCGTAGGAAATCAGCTGCTTTTCGCCAGTGGAGAGCAAATCGCCGCTTTCGCCCACATCGGTATCATACCCCTTTTCCAGCCGCTGCGCAACCTTATGGGCGGAAACCTGTTCGGCCGCGGCCTCAATTTCAGCGTCCGTGGCGTCCAGCTTACCGTAGCGGATATTCTCGCGTATGGAGCCGGAAAACAGGTGCGGGTTTTGCAGCACATAGCCGATGTTGCTGTGCAGCCAAAGCTGTGAGCGCTCGCGGTAGTCCCTGCCATCAATGAGGATTTGCCCCTCGGTCGGCTCAAAAAAGCGGCAGGCGAGGTTGACGATGGTGGATTTACCCGCCCCGGTTTCACCGACGATGGCAACGGTGGTTCCCGCCGGGATTTCTAAATTGAAATGCTCCAGCACATAGTCTTCCCCGTCCGGGTAACGGAAGGAGACGTCACAAAAGCGGATGTCGCCCTTCAGGGGCTCCCAGTTCTCTTTTTTGGCGGTGAAGCAGTCGCCGTAGGTTTCTATAACGGCGGGGCTGTCCTGTATATCGGAAGGTTTTTCCAAAAGATCCGTCACGCGCTCCACAGAGGCTTGGGCGGAGATGATATCGGTCACCAGACGCGCCAGGTTTTGAATCGGGTCAAAAATACTCGTGGCGTAAGAGACAAAGACGGAGAGTGTGCCGATTTCCATGGCGCCGGCCATAGTGAGCTTGCCGCCGCGCGTGAGCACAAAGGCCACGGCCAGGGAACCGCAGAACGCAACCAGTGGGATGAAACCGGCCTGCAGCATGTTTGCCCGCATGCTGGAGCTGTAAAAATCGCTTGTCAGCCCCTGGAATTCGCGTTGGTTCTGCCCCTCAATCACCAGCACCTTGCTGGTGCGTGCGCCGGAGATGGATTCATTGTAGGCGCGGGTGATTTGGGAGTTGTTTTTCCGCACCTCGCGGTGGGAATTCAGCATCCTCTTGCGAAACAGGGCGGTTAAGACGGCGACCAGCGGGATAATCGTAACTACCATCAAAGCAAGTCGCGCATTCAGCCGAAACATGATAATCATCACACCCGCCGCATAGGCGAGGCTCCAGGCGCCGTCCAAAAGACCCCAGGCAGCAAGGCCGCCGATGCGCCCCGTGTCGCTCATCACGCGGGTGTGGGAGTAGCCAACAGGCGTTGTGTTGTAATAAGAAAAGCTCAGTTCCTGCAGGCGCACAAACAGCGCGCGCTTCATATCGCGCCCCAGCAACATCTCAATACGCAGGGCGAGGCGGGCAAACCAGACAGCGGAAATCACCTGCAGGGCAATCACCAGAAAATAAAAGACGCCGTAGGGGAGCAGGCCGGAAAGAGTCTGCTTTTCAATGAAATCGTTAATTGCAGAGCGCATAAACAGCGGAATTGCCATATCAATCCCCGAAGCGAGGATGGAAGTGAAGCACAACAGCACCATGTATTTGCGCAATGGCTTAAAAAAGGGCAGCAGTTTTTTGAAAATGCGTATGTCAAAGGGTTTGTCGTAATTTTGTTCTTCAAACTGGCTCATACAGCGCTCCTTGTATCGTAATTTACAGTGTTTTTGACAAGATCACCGCATGAAAAACTTGTTATCCGGCAGCGAACATGGGATAATGGTTAAACGATAAATCGGAAGGACGGAGAAGCATATGTTTCACCTAACACATTGGCCATACATACAAACAATCACATTATCGGGCGATTTAAAAACAGATGTCACAAACTTTCTAACTGTCAACGCCAAACAGGATACGGCAGCCCACTGCGTTTCAGTCGCGGAAACGAGCCGAACAATCGCAACCCGTTTTGGCTTGGATGAAACAATAGCATCCACATCCGCTTTGTTGCATGACATTTCAAATGTTATGCAGCCGCAGGATATGCTTGCCTGCGCCATAGATGAAAAGTGGGAAATGGATGAGGCGGAAGAGAAATATCCGTTCTTGTTGCACCAGCGGCACTCGGCTGTTTTTGCCAGTGCATTATTTGGTGTTCACAATCCTCTCGTTTTATCGGCAGTAGCCTGTCATACTACGTTGAAAGAAAAGCCGTCCGACTATGATATGGCGTTGTTTCTTGCAGATAAATTATCGTGGGATCAAGACGGTACACCGCCCTTTTTTAACGCTGTATCGGCAGCCTTGGAACGTTCTCTTGTTCATGCTTCCTTGATGTATATCAATTTCGTCATGGATAACGGCATGGTTTTACTCCCTCACCGGTGGTTGTTGGATGCAAAAAAATGGCTTGAACGTGTGGATGGCGTTTAAGCGCTTAAGCTTTCAGCTGTGCACTTTCTTCCTCCAGCTGCTGCTGCAGCCGGTAGATGCGCCGGTAGATGCCCTCCTGCTCAATCAGTTCCTCGTGTGTGCCGCTCTGCACAATCTGCCCCTCGTCGAGCACCAGGATACAGTCCGCGTGCATCAGAGTCGTGATGCGGTGAGAAATTAAAAAGACCGTAGCGTCCGAAGCGTCCCGGCGCAGTGCAGCCCGGATTTTCATGTCCGTCTGGGTATCCACGGCGGAGAGAGAATCGTCAAAAATTTTGATGGGGGTGTTTTGCAGCAGCATGCGTGCGATGGCGATGCGCTGCTTTTGCCCGCCGGAGAGGGTAACGCCTTTTTCGCCCACCATGGTGTCATAGCCCTGCGCAAAGGCGAGAATGGTTTCGTCCACCGCGGCAGTTTGCGCCGCCCTGCGGATTTCGTCCATTGAGCGCTCCGGGCAGGCGCTTTTGATGTTTTCCACAATGGTTTTGGAGAATAAAAACGGTTCCTGCAGTACAAAGCCAATATTGCCGCGCAAATGGCTCAGACGTATTTCGCGGATATCCGTACCGCCCACTGTGATGCGCCCGCAGCCCTCATCTAACTCATACAGGCGGTTGAGCAGGCACATCAGCGTGGATTTGCCGCTGCCCGTGCCGCCCAGTATGCCCACCGTGCTGCCCGCTTTTGCGGTGAAGCTGATGTGCTTGAGAATCTCCGGCCCGGTCTCATAGCGAAAGCTGACGTTGTCAAACACAATGTCCTGTGATAGGGAGGGCGTTAGGGCGTTCTCTTCGTCCCGCTCCGGCTGCGCGCAGAGGATTTCGTTTAAACGGCCCAGGGCGACGCCGGTTTTGCTCAAGTCGCCCAAAATGCGCCCCAGAGAACGCAGGGGCCAGGAGAGCATGGCGTTGTAAGAGACAAAGGTGGTGAATTCCCCCAGAGTCAAGTTGCCGCGCACGGCAAAATAAATGCCTGCGAGGACAATGGCCAGCACTTGCAGCGCCGTTACAAAATCGCCGGTGCCCCAATAAAAGCCCAGAAGTGAGCTGAAGTGAATCCAGCTGTGGGCGAAGTGCTCGTTCTTTTTATCAAACTGCTCCACCTCATATTTTTCCCGTCCAAAGGCGCGGACAACGCGCACGCCGGACAGGTTTTCCTGCACACAGGAGGAGAGCGCGCCCTCGGATTCATCCGCTTTTTCAAAGCGTTTGAAGATGTACTTGGAGAAAATGGTGGAATACAGCAGCACCAGCGGAATAAAGCTGACGGAAACCATGGTCAGGCGCACGTTCATCAGTAGCATCAGGCTCAGGGAGACCGCAATCATCATCACCACGCGGAACAGCTCCAACACTTGGGAGGAGAGGAAGTTGCGCAGTGTCTCCACGTCCGAGGTGCAGCGCTGAATGATGTCGCCCGTCTGGTTTTTGATGTGCCAGGAGTAGGGGAGGCGGCCGATATGCTCAAACAACCGGTCACGCAGCCGCTGCAGCACACCTTCGCTGCTTTTCGCCATAAACAGGCGACAAAGAAAGTTAGCCGCGCTGGAAAGCACCGCGCAAAGAACGCTGGCGATGGCACAAAGGTAGATGTGTCCGCGTAAAAACTCACGTCCGCCGAGGGTCTCGATTGCGTCCGCTAAAAAAGCAGGCAGGGAGAAGGGGAGGCTGTTGAGGATGGAATCTACGGTTACTTTCATAATCTGCGGGGTTAAAAAGCTAAAGAAAACGCTCAGCGCGCTCGCTGCAACAGCCAGCAGAATCAGCAGCCTGCCGCCCCGCATGGTTTGCATCAGCAGTTTTACGCGCCCTTTTTTCAGGTCTGTCTTCTGTTCCAAAAATGTCCCTCCTTTTTGGATGCTGCGCAGCAAAGCAGCCGCAATTTGCCGCGCAGTGGAGCTTATTCCGCGCTGATTGGCTCAGGGAAGTTGAGCCGGCGAATCCAGCGGCGGAGCTTAAAATGCCGAAGGCACAGGATGATCTTAATGCAGTCCTCAAAGAAATACATAGCGGCGATTAACAGCCAGAACGGCACATGCACAGCAAAGCCGAGGATGAGTACGGCGGGGATGCTCATGCAATACAGGCAGAAGGAGTCGATAAACATCCCGGTTTTGGTGTCGCCCCCCGCGCGAAAAATGCCCACAATGCAGATATAGGGCACAGGGCGAAAGGGCAGAAAACAGGCGTAAACCAATAGTAACTTTGCCACGTTTTCGCGCACAAAGTCGGTTTCGATGGGCAATAGGCCGCTCACCGGGTAACGCAGCGCCACCATCAAAAGCCCCATTGCAATGCCCACGAGCGGCATCATGCGCACAAAGCGCTTTGCCTGGGTGTAGGCGCTCTCCAACTCCCCCTCGCCGATGGTTTTGCCCACCATAATGGCGCAGGCATGGCAGATGCCGATGAAAAAGATGAACGAAAGTTGCTCAACAGAGGAAAATATTGTGTAGGCGGCAAAATTTTCGCTCCCTTGCCGCGCAAAAACCATCATGTAGATATTGGTGCCGATTGCCCAGGAGAGCTCGTTCCCCAGTGTCGGCGTCATGATGCGGAAGAATTGCGCCAAAAAGGGGCGGGTAAAGGCGAAAATCCCACGCAGGGAAGAGAAAATATGCTCTTTTTTTAGCTTGCCAATCAGAAACAGCAGCAGCGCCTGCACAGCGGCGGCAGTTACGGTTGCCAACGCCGCACCGCGCAGCCCCAGGTTCGGCAGACCAAGCTTGCCGTAAATCAGTCCGTAATTCAAAACTGAGTTGGTCAGCACGGAAACAACGGCGCAAAGCAGGGGAGTCACCACATTTCCTGTGGCTCGCATCAGCGTTGCACTAATCATAGAAAAGGCGACAAATACGCCGTACCAGCCCACGGTGGAGAGATAAACCGCGCCCTGCTCAATTACAGGCGCTTCGGAGGTAAATACGCGTATCATGGCCTGCGGCATACAGACGCAGCCGAGGGTATAGAGCAAGCCGAGTAAGGCGGAGAGCAGCAGGCCTATGCCGTAGCTGCGCTGAATGCTGCTGTCATCTTTTGCGCCCCAGGCCTGCGAGGCGAGGGTAGCGCAGCCGGAGGAAATGCCGAATAGGCCGATGTTAAGCAAAAAGCTCCAGCGAATCGCAACACCGACCGCAGCGGTGGCGCTGTTTCCTAAGCCCACAACCATGGCGGTATCCACCAGCTGCGCCGAGCTTGTCAGCAGGTTTTGCAGCGCAATGGGCAGGGCAAGGCGGAACATTTGCTTATAAAAAGCGCGTTGTGTTTGGTGAATCGGCACAGCTGCAGCTCCTCAATACAGTAATATAAAAACAAAAAACCCGAATCCAAACGATTCGGGCTTGCTCTATCCGCAAAAGTCTATCTGGGCAAGGCGGACATAGCAATCCCGTTAGAAAAATCAGCCGCTAAAAGCATATTGCGCTTTTTTCCTGTCATGTTGCCCGCCTCCTGTTCATAATTTGGTAACTTTGACCATCATACAGGAACGGCCCTGTGATGTCAAGGTAAAATATTGATATTTTTTTAGAATTTGTTAAAATAAATGCCCAACCTTTTTTCAATGGCAGTCACTGTATCTATGAGACCACAAACAAAAGGGTGACCACAACATGAATCAGCAAGAAGCGGACGCGCTTTTGCTCCAAAACAGCAAAAAAATTTACGGCTTTGCGCTTTCTCGGCTGGATAGTATTGACCGTGCCGAGGAGCTGGCCTCCCGGATTGTGCTGGAGGTCTATGCCTCGCTGCTGCGCGCGCGGGAGGTATTGTTTCCGCAGTCCTACATCTACCGAATCGCCTGCAATGTCTATGCGCGCTTTTTGCAGGAGGAAACACGGCATGCCTGCGTTTCGCTCGAGCAATGTGCGTACCCGGCAGCGCCGGAACCGGCCGCGCCGGAACGGGATATGCTGGAGCAGCGGGAGAGCTGCGCACTGCTGCGCAGGGAGATTGCGTTTTTATCCCGCCAGCAGCGGGAAATTGTGATGCTCTTTTATTACGACCGTGTGCCGCAAAAAGAAATCGCGCGGCGGCTGAGCATTACGGAGGGAACCGTAAAGTGGCATCTGTTTGAGGCTCGAAAACAGTTGAAGGAGGGTGTCGATATGACACGGGAAACAGGGGAACTCGGCTTTCGGCCGATTGAATTTGAACACATGGGGCACAGTGGCTCACCGGGGCCGAAGGGGGATACCGCAGACTTTTTGAAGAGCCGCCTTGCGCAGAATATTGCCTATGCCGCTTACTGGCAGCCGCGTACCGTGGCAGAAATTGCGCAGGAGTTGGGCATTTCTCCGCTTTTTATTGAGGATATCGTCAAGGAGCTGGAGGAATACGGCTTTCTGGACAGGCTCGCGGGTGAGAAATACCGCACGCATATTTATATCATCAACTCCACAACGGAAGATGCCGAAAAGGAACACGCGCTCTACCGCCAATACGCAACCACCCTCATCCAAGGCTATGTGCCGCTGGTGCAAAAGGCACTGTCAGGCTTTGACAAGGATTTGGTTTATGCGCCGCGCGGGGACGAAAACTTTCTGCTTTGGGCGGCTGTGTGCTATGCAATCGGCTACTGCACCTTTGTGTGTGATGTGGATTACAACGAATTTCAAGTCAAACGCAAGGATGGCGGTTGTTTTGCGGCGTTTGCGAATCTGAAAACGAATGCAGTCCTGCCCTATGATGAGAAAAAATACGCTACTTGCGGAGATATGACGCGCAGCGAGCACAGCGACGGCCTTCATCTGGAAAGCTGGCAGCTGAATACCTGTTACGACGGCAGAACCGGGAACTGGCGGGAAAACAAGATGAATGACTTTATCTGGTTGTATCAGGCCTATACCGGAGCCTTGCCCAAGGATGACGCACACATCGAGCAATACCGGCGTTTGTATGAAAAGGGTTATTTGGTACAGGAGGAGCAGGGTGACCGGGTCAATGTGGTAGTAGTCAACGGCAAGCAGGACTTTTTTGAGATATTGCCGGAGTTACCAGCCGAGCTGGTTTCAATCGGGCAGGAGCTGGACAAGGCCATCTACGCAGTCCGCAAACCCCGCTTCCCGGAGCACATGCAGGCTCAGTGTCACCAGTGGTCGCGGAACACCTTCAACAGCAACACCATGCGCGCCTATGTGCTGGAGCAGCTGCTCGCCGAGGGCATCCTGCATGTGCCGCAGGAGCAGTACCGCGCGGGGTTGAATACAATTTTGTTTGCGGATTGCCTGCCGAAATAGAGAGGGGAACGCCTGTATGAAGAAAGCATATTGCTACCTGATGGCATCCTCGGATGAAGCCGAGCATTATCCCTTTTTCTCAGCGCAGGAGGGGCTCGAGCTGGTGTATGAATGCGCCGACGCAGACAAAACATATCGCATCTTCCGATTTACGGAAGATGCGATTCCGGCGATGCAAGCGCACCAAAGTAAAACGCAGGGTTTGTTTGAGCTGCTTTTTACAGACGGGAAATTTTATCGTGTGAAACCGGATGGCTTGGAGCAGATTAAAACCATTAAAAAGCGGTATAGCCCGCGCTACCTCAAGCGGTATTTAAACCGTGCGCTGCGTGTGTTCCGGATTGCGAAGCGAATCCACGCGCGTGACAAACGCCGCGCAAAGAAGCTGACGCAGGATACCATACAAACCCGCCCGCTGATTGGCCGCAAATTCTACTTTCAGCAAACCGGCAAGCTCTACCGCTTCCGTTTACATCCGGCAAAGGGAACGGACAAACAGCCGCTTATCGTATTCCTGCACGGAGCGGGCGCGCCGGGTTTTGACAATATAAGGCCGCTGTGGGAGGTTTCCGGAACAGCTTGGCGGCTTTGGCGTGCAAAGAAAAACTGCGGTATCCTTGTGCCGCAGCTGGGCTATGACGAGAAATATAACTGTGCCGAATTTTCCGACATGCTCTGGGCGTTGATCCAGTCAGTCAAACAGAAATACGGCAACGTGGATTTTTCACGTATCTATCTCATCGGGATATCCTACGGCGGGCACAGTGTGATTTATGAGGCGCTGCGCCATCCGGAGCGGTTTGCCGGAATCATCCCAACAGTGGCGTGGATTTATGAAAAAAATCCAGAGTATAATTATGTTGATGCCGGCAAAGATCGTTACCATATGCCCATGGGGGAGGAGGATTTACGGCTGCTCAAAGAAACGCCGATGTGGCTCGCCTGCAGTCAGATTGAACTGAGTGGAAACGAGTTTTTGTACAAGGGACTGCAAGCCCTGGGTGCGGATGTTCGCTTTACACGGGAGGATAAGCACGGCCATGGCATGGGCTGGTTCTTTTTGTGGAAGGAGCCTTGGGAAGAGTGGCTGTGGGAAAAGAGAAAGAGCCTATGAAACAATATGTGAAACGTAGCCTAGTTGCGCTGATTATCGTATCCTGCCTTTTTGCGCTCGGCATTGGTACATGGTACTGTGTTTTCAATCCTCGCCGTTTTATGCTGAAAAGTGTTGCAGACTACACCGCTTTTCAAACCGTGTCGACAAAGAGCGAAGCGGAGCGTGAGATGAATGATATCTTGAACCACATCAAATCCCGCCATCCGAAATGTATGGACGGACTGCCCGCCGAAGTTGCGGCGCAGCGAGATACGGAGGTTGCAGCATTCGGCAGCACGGTAAGTGTAATGGAATTATGGCAGGCAGCGTCCCGTTGCGTAGCCTTGCTGGGCGACAGCCACACCTTTGTCAGAGCGTTTGAGGAAACTCCGAATGTGTTGCCCCACGGAACCTTTCAAATGAAGCATGGAGTGCTGACGTTCGGGGAGGGGGAACATAAGGGTAAAAAAATCCGTTCTATCGGCGGCGTGGATACGCATGCGTTATTTCAAAATTACAAAAAGCAATATTTTCATGATATGGACGGTGCGGCGGAACTAGATTTTGCTTTGGATATCCATGAAGACTTCCGACTTCGCTGTCTGGGCGCCGCATTCGAGGGGAACCGTGTGGAAATCATTTATGAGGAAGGTGGCGGCTCCGCGGCGGCAGTATATACATATCTTCCTTATGAAAAAACCTCTGACACGAGCGCAAATGAAAAGCCGCGCTTTGTGAGCTATACCGTTGATTCCCAAAACAGCATCGCAATTTTTACCCTGCAAAGCTGTGTGAATAACGAAGAATACAAACAAACCGTTCAGGACTTTTTTGCAGATGTTCGGGAGCAACAAATTCAAACAGTCGCAATAGACCTGCGCGCCAACGGCGGCGGTGATTCCGGCGTTGCAAGTGAATTTTTGCGTTATGTGGACGTTGACAGCTACATCGGTTATGGACGGTATGCCATCCGTTATGGTCCTTATTTAAAAAAGGTTGATGAGCAGTCGGTGTTTCAGAACAGCGGCTACGGCGAAACGAGATATCGTGGTGACCTGTATATTTTGACCTCTCCTGCCACTTTCAGCGCGGCATCGTCTTTTACGGAAATTATGGTAGACAATGGTCTGGGTAAAATAATCGGTGAGACCGCCGGCGGTGTGCCCACTTGCTATACGGAAGTGGTCGCCTTCCAAACGCCGAAGGTAAAGCTTTATTTTCAATTGTCAATCAAAGCATGCAAACGCATCGATGAATCCAAGCTTCAAGAGCCGTTGACCCCGGATTATCCGGTTGATGCGGAAGATGCGGTTGCGCAGCTATATGCGATTTGCGGGAAAAGTTTGCCGGAGTAATACCTCAAGATATCGACAGGTGTCAATAGCTGTTTTCCCATGCTACACTCGCAATGAAGGAAGTGTAGCTAATGCCTGCCGAACAACCCAAAAACCCATATAAGCACTGGAAAGATGGGCGAAAAAGTGGTAAAATATCTGCAAGGAAAAGCATGAAAACGGACAAAAAAGCTTGCAGACAGGGTGGGCGGAAATGTACAGATACCCGAG
>JAVBPP010000116.1:0-28031 GCA_031549535.1 Oscillospiraceae bacterium | reverse complement strand
AAGGCGCGCGCTACAACCGCGAAACGCTGGAAATCAAATATAAGGACAAGAATATCCACCAGGTTTTGGAAATGACGGTGGAGGAGGCGATGCATTTCTTTGAAAGCATTCCAAAAATCCACCGCAAGCTCAAAACTCTGTATGACGTGGGGCTGGGCTATGTGAAGGTCGGCCAACCCGCCACCACCCTTTCCGGCGGCGAGGCACAGCGGGTAAAGCTCTCCACCGAGCTTTCCAAACGCTCCACCGGCAAAACGATTTATATTCTGGACGAGCCCACCACCGGCCTGCACACGGCGGATGTGCACCGCTTAATCGAGGTGCTGCAGCAGCTTGTGGATGCGGGCAACAGCGTTTTGGTGATTGAACACAATCTGGATGTAATCAAAACCGCGGACTACATCATTGACCTCGGCCCCCACGGCGGAGACCGCGGCGGGCAAATCGTCGCCCAGGGTACACCGGAGCAGGTAGCGAAGGTCAAGGAATCCTTCACCGGGCAATATCTGGCGAAGGCCTTGCAGTCGGATTTTGACGCAATGGCATAAGAGGCCTGTGCGCTGTAATACCATTGGTATAAGGAATGGAGGCATCGTCATATGAAAATGGCCGATATGACTTTTGACGAGGTAAAAACCCACTTGCAAAATAATAACGTGCTAATTATCCCCGCAGGCACCTGCGAGCAGCATGGATATCATCTTCCACTAAACAATGACATTTTAGTTGTTGAGTATTTTGCAGATATTCTTTCGAAAAGAACAGGCTGTCTCATTGCGCCAACCGTTAACTATGGCGTAAACCTACCCTGCGACCGACTATTGCCCGGCACCACCTCTTTGACAGGCGAACTTCTTAGCGGAACTATCCTGTCCATTACAGATTGGTGGCGTTCCCAAGGGTTTCAAAATTTTGTTATATTGACTTTTCACGGCGATCCCTTCCATCTCGAAGCACTGTCGAATTTAGGAAGAGATATCTTTTTACTGGAACCCTATGAAATTGAATATTCAGATGTGCTGGAAAATCAAACAACAATGCGGCACGCTTGTGAAGCAGAAACCTCAATAGCGCTTTATCTATACCCGGAAAGGGTTAAAATGTCCTGTATCCGGGAACAGGATGTTCCATATAGTGTTTTTGAAGATTACTTATTCCATCGTGTGCAAGCTGCGCCGAACGGCTACGTGGGCTGCTTAGGCTTTCCCTCAAGCGCTACCGCCGAAAAGGGAAAATTGCTTACCGAGCGCATGATTGATAAAATGGTGACAGATTACTTAAATTTGGATTTCGTCCATTTTTGACGTTTTTATGCGCTGTTCTAATTTGCAAGATGAAACAACCCGTCTTGCATTTTTCTTTTTGCGCCATTCACAGGTGACGCATTGGGTATAACGGCTGAAAATAGAACACAAATTGACTCATACTTTGTTAAAACAGAAAAGTTTATAAATGTTCACATTTCGTTCATGAAATGCCGAACTGCTTTGCCTATAATATAAAATTAAGCACATAAAAAGCCGATTGAGTTGAAAGGAGCCCTGTATGGAAACATTGACGAAGAACCCAACCGTCTTGCGTTGGGTCGAAGAGCAAATTGCGCTTGTCTCGCCGGAGCAGGTCGTTTGGATTGACGGCAGCGAGGCGCAAATTGCGAGTTTGAAGGAGCAAGCTTGCAAATCAGGTGAAATTTTAAAGCTAAACGAGGAGAAGCTGCCGGATTGCTACCTGCACAACACCGCTGTGAATGACGTTGCACGTGTGGAGCACCGCACGTTTATCTGCACCCCCACCAAGCAGGAGGCCGGCCCCACCAACAACTGGATGGCCCCGGATGAGGCCTATACCATGCTGCAGGGCATCGCCAAGGACGCTTACAAAGGCCGCACCATGTATGTTATCCCCTACTCCATGGGGCCCATCGGTTCCCCCCTTTCTAAGGCGGGTGTAGAACTGACGGATTCCATTTATGTTGTATTGAACATGGCCATCATGACCCGCATCGGCAAGGCCGTTTTTGACGCCCTGGGCGACAGCGATGACTGGGTACGCGGCCTGCACTGCAAGTGCGACATTGATGAAGAAAAGCGCTATATCTGCCATTTCCCGCAGGATAACACCATCATTTCCGTCAACTCCGGTTACGGTGGAAACGTGCTGCTGGGCAAAAAGTGCTTTGCACTGCGGATTGCCTCTTATCAGGGTTATAAGGAGCAGTGGCAGGCGGAGCATATGCTCATTCTTGGCATCGAAAACCCGCAAGGGGAAGTGAAATATATCTGCGCCGCATTCCCCTCCGCCTGCGGCAAAACGAATCTCGCCATGCTCATTCCGCCTGAAATCTATAAGGATCAGGGCTATAAGGTCTGGTGCGTGGGCGACGACATTGCTTGGATACGCAAGGGTGCGGACGGCAGGCTCTACGCCATCAATCCGGAAAACGGCTTTTTCGGTGTTGCTCCCGGCACAAACGAAAAATCCAACTATAACGCGCTGGCTTCCACAAAATCCGGCACGATTTTCACCAACGTGGTGCATAACTTAGACGACAACACCGTTTGGTGGGAGGGACTTGACAAAAACCCGCCCGCAAACGCAGTGGATTGGAAGGGCAACCCCTGGAACGGCAAGGAAGCCCAGGTTCCCGGCGCACATCCCAACAGCCGTTTCGCCGCCCCCGCGAAAAATTGCCCCTGCATCTCCAGCGAGTTTGAAAATCCGCAGGGTGTGCCGATTTCCGCCTTTGTGTTCGGCGGCAGAAGAGCCAAGCTCGCTCCGCTGGTTTACCAATCCACGGATTGGAACAACGGCGTGTTCGTAGGCTCCATCATGGGTTCTGAAACCACGGCCGCCGCCGCCGGCGCGGTGGGAGTGGTGCGCCGCGACCCCATGGCGATGCTACCCTTCTGCGGCTATAACATGGGCGACTACTGGCAGCACTGGATTGATATCGGCAAAACGTTGGACGCGGACAAAGCGCCCAAGATTTTCAACGTCAACTGGTTCCGCAAAGACGATGACGGCAACTTCCTGTGGCCGGGTTTCGGCGATAATATGCGCGTGCTGGATTGGATTATTGACCGCTGCGAGGGCAAGGTGGATGCAGACATGACTGCAATCGGCTATGTGCCCAAGGCTGAAGATTTGAACCTCAAGGGCCTTGAGGATGAGGTCAGTGCAGCCCAGCTAAAAGAGATTCTCTCCGTTGACCCAGAGCTGTGGAAACAGGAGATTGCGGGCATTGAGGAATTTTACGCCAGTATCGGCAGCACCCTCCCCACCGCACTCGCCGAAGAGCTTGCAAAGCTGAAGGAAAATTTGGCATAATACCAACTTCATAAAAATATCCGCGAAAAAGCCATACAGAAAAGCTTTTTCGCGGATTTTTTTATTCTAACACCAATTGGTACTATGACGTCATATCCTCTTCGAAAGAAATCTGGGGGTTCACAACACTTGTACGGGTCTCTCCCTCAATCGTCCTGTGAAAAAGCTGAAGGTTATTCATCCATATTTCACCGGATTTTTTGGCCAACACCAGGCCATCTTCATTTAAAATATGAATTTGCAGCTGCATTGAGATGCGGGAAGCTGTTACACTCCAGGTGACTTTTCGCTGATGCTCCAGCGTTTTTTCGTATAGCAGCGTGTCATCCAAATACAGCTGGCCGTCTTGAACACGGATAACCTTGCTGTTGGCGGGTTTTCCATCCTCCGGTGCAACCTCCACCTTGGTCGCCTCTTTCAGCGTCTGCTCCAAAATAGCTACAATTTCGCCCGCCATTTGCTCGTTACGCCGCTTATCTTGAAAATCCTTAAGGGCGTTATAGCCCGCATAGGACACGGAAAGCAGCGCCGCCGCTACCAGCAGGGCGATTAACGCAAAGGTTGCTTTTTTATTGGCCGCTTGCTTACTCATAGGCTTCCTTATTGCATCTCCATCTTATTGCGGATATACACATCAAACACCACTTCCACGCTGGAGATGTAATTGATGGCCGCGTTCTGGTCCAAAGGATTGGAATAGCTGATGGACTTCACGCGCACGTCACTTTGCTTCTGCACCGCTTTCAGCAGCGCAAGCACCTGCTCCTGCGTGGCGGGGGCTTTGACCGTTACGGTTGTAATAATCATGGCAGACTTGCTTAAATCCTTATCCTTTGCCTGCTTCTCTGTTTCCTTCTTCTCTTCGGCCTTTGCATTTGGGTCAACGTAGATGGCGTTGCGGGACGCGCCTATCGTCAAGCTTTTGGGGCTGATACCCACGCTGGCGCAGAGGTCTGTAACGGCCTTATCCAACTTATAGTTGGTGTTTGGCACAGGGTATATCTTCTGCTTTTCCATCACGCGCTCGCGCGACTGGTCGCGCAGCAATTTGAGACTTTCCAGCTGCATGAGCTTGCTGTCTATCTCCTCCTGCTGCGCCTGCGCATCCTCACGCAAGCCGGAGGATTCTGTTTTTGCCGCAAACGCCGGCAGAAGCAGAAACTGCAGAGAAACCGCAATCAGCACAATGACGCCCAAGATGGCCATAAGCATTTTTTCTCGTTTGGATAGTCCTTTTTCCATGTTCGTAACCCTCCTCTATTCCGCCGGAAGCAGTATGGTGAATGAAAAACCGTAGGCACCCTGGCTACTTTGGGAATAGCCGGTGTAGGTGATATTCTTGAATTTCTCGTTGCCGCTCAGGCGGGCAATGTAATTGGCGCTCTCAAATTCCGATGCCGCCTGTGCACTCACCGCAACCGTTTTTTTCGCGGAATCAAATTTCACAGCACCGATTGTCACCTTGCCCTGGGCGTTGTCATACAGCGCCTTGTAGTCCTCTTGCGTAAAGAGCGGATATTCCGCAAAGGATTTTTCCGCCTCGTCAAAGAGCTTATAGAAGCCTTCATATTCCGCCTGTTGTTTTTCAATGGCGGCAATTTCGGCTATCTTCGTTTTGACAATTTCACTCTCGAGATAGGCGTTAATTTCCTTGATTTCCTTATTATCCAGTGCCACGCCGACGCGCAGGCCGATTGTGGCGAGCACAACAAGTGCCGCAAACACTGCGGGAATCAAGTATAGCTTGTTCAGCGGCTTGCGCTGCTTTTTGTTTTTGCTTTGATACAGGCGCAGCAAATCCATGCATTTCGCATCCGCAAAGCCTTCCAGATAGGCGAAATGGCAGGCTTCTGAAACGGCGATGCTACTGCCCGCTTTTTTCAGTAAATCGTAGTTAATCAGCGGCAACTCAACCATCATGATTTGATTTTTAATGAGGGAGAGCAAACGGTCAGAGGCACCGATGTAAAACACCTGGGAAATGTTTTTGTTGAACTGCGTGAGGGAGGAAAGGCTCTGGGCGATGCTGGCGGCGTATTCCTCCTCGGTTTCGCCCAACAGCCGGGTGCGGGTGGAGAAGATATATTCCCCGTTTTCAAAAATCATGGAAAGCATGTTGATGCCGTCCAAAACATTGAGGGCGATAACGCCTTTATTCATCTCCTTATTACCGGAAACAAAGCTGATGAGGGTTTCAAGCCCAACATGAATGGCCGCGAGCTTGATGCCCGCCTGCTCAAACACTTGAATATAGGTTTCGATAAACGGAGTGTTGACCGCACAGGCCAGCATGGAGCCGCCCTTCTTCCCCTTTGTGAGGAAGGTGTAGTCATAGAGCATATCTTCATAGGCCGCTGTTTGGTCCGCCAGCTCTTCCTGCACAAGCTTGTCGTACTGCGGCTTGTTGAGCTGGGGGGCCTGAATTTTTCTGGTGACGAGGGAACCCGCGTCAATCGTCAAGGTCGCGTCCTTAAACAGGGCGGGATTGCGCTGCTGCAGCGCCTGCAGCTGGGTGACCAGCTCCTGCACATTGGTGATGACGCCGTTAATCATCGAGCGGCCGGAAAGCTCGGCGCTGACGTATTGGTTCACCTTGACATGTCCGTTTTTTTTCAGGGACATGGCCTGGATGCGATTGTTGGAGATAAAGATTGAGTTGCCCATTTCACACCTCTTGCGTTACAGTCTGCTTATTTAATCTGATTATAAGTTTGCATCAGCGGCAGCATGACGGAAATCATGATGCTCCCGATAACACCCGCCATGACGACTATCATAATTGGCTCCATGAGGCCGACCATGCGCGCGGAGGCGGCCTCCGCCTCAAAGTCAAAGCTTTCGGCAACCGTCTCCAGCATGGAGGAGAGGCGACCGGATTCCTCGCCGATAAACATCATGGAGGGCAGCTTGACGTCAAAACCAATAATTTTCGCCGTGACCTTGGAGAGGGGCTCGCCGTCGCGCACCTCTTTGATCATGGGCGCAAACTGGGATTCAATATATTTATTCCCGATTATCGTGGAACAAATCGTCAAGCAGTTCGTCAAATTGATGCCGCTGGTATACAGGGAGGCAAGTGTCCGCGCGAAACGAGCGGTATAGATGATTTTTAACAGCTTGCCCACAACCGGCATTTTCAATTTTGCTTTGTCATAGCCCAGTCGAATCTTCGGCACCTTAAGCAGGTATTGCACACCGGCGATGGTTACCAAAACGCCGATGAGGATATACAAAAAGTTGCCGGTGACAAAGTGGCTGATGCCCATGACGATGCGGGTAATCAGCGGCAGCTCCATACCCTCAAAAATTTCAAAAAACTGCGGCAAAACAAAGGTGAACAGCAGCAGCACAACGCCTGCGACCAAGATGGAAAGAATCATCGGGTACATCATGGCCTGCTTGACCTTGGCGTTGAGCTTGTGCTCCTTATCATAGTGCACAAACATCTTGCGCGCGGTCATTTCCAGCTGGCCGCTGGATTCACCGGAGGCATACATGTTGATGAACAGCTCGGGGTAGACGCTGCCGCACTGGCGCATGGCCTCGGAGAGCGTCATGCCGTTGGAAACATTTTTATAAATGATTTCATAAATTTCCTTTTGCTTGGGCTTTACATCGCGCTCCTTCATGATGCCGATGGCGCGGATAACAGGAATGCCGGAATCCACCATATCCGCAATTTGGCGGGAGAATTCCGAAACATCCTTGGCCTTCATTTTCTTTTTTACGACCTTGCTCACGATTTCATCGCTCTTGAGCAAAACCAGGCTTTCCGCCTGTAACAGCTTATACAGGTGCTCCGGGTCACGGGCGACAAGTTCACCCTTGACGGTTTTATTTTCCAGGGATTTTGCCGTAAACTTATATTTTGGCAAACGGGCTCACCTCCTAAGGAATGTGTCCAGATATAAATCTATTATTTGCTCCCCGAATAGCATGGCGATATAAACACCCGCGCAAATATACTGCCCGAAGGAGATATGCTGCTTGCCCTTCACTTTTTTACGCAGCATCATCAGCACCGCGTATCCGCCGCCGAACAGCAGCGCAAAAAACATGGAGAGCAGGGTATTCTGCCAGCCGAGCAGCAGGCCGCAGGCCGCAATGAGCTTGATGTCGCCGCCGCCGAAGGCATCCGGGATAACAAGGTTGAGCAAAAACATGGGGACGCTGACGCAAACCAGGCCAATGAGCCGCGCTGTGATGCCGATTTCCGGAAACAGGAAGTAGCTCGCCACAGCAGGGACAAGGATGGCCAGCACCAAGCCGTTGGGGATTTCCATGGTGTCTATGTCAATCATGGCAATGCAAATCAAGATTGCGGTGAGGCAAAACATGACAAGCGGCTGCCAGGAAAGATGTTCGATAGTAAAATTATAACGCAAAAAACAGATTACCGCAAGTATTCCGGTCAATAATTCAATTGCGGGGTAACGAAATGAAATTTTCGCCTTGCAGGCGCGGCATTTTCCGCCGAGAAAGAGGAAGCTTAAAACGGGAATCAAATCATAGCCCTTGATGGGCGTGTTGCATTTGGGGCAGATGGAGCGCCCGTTCACGCTCATTTTGTTCGGGATGCGCCAAATCAGCACATTGAGGAATGAGCCAATGCATATGGCGAACAGAAAAATGAACACATAGAGTATGATATTCATCAGTAGAATGGTTTTGTCCATGGGAGATTACCTGCCATTTGTCAGATTCGCGTAGGTGGTGAGCATGCGCTCCGTAGGGCGCGGCATCCTTGACGCGCCGCATAGCGGCATCCTGTTGCGTTCGGTTTGAGGCATCCGGCCTCAGCGCGCATTCCGTAGGGCGCGGCATCCTTGACGCGCCGCATAGCGGCATCCTGTTGCATTCGGTTTGAGGCATCCGGCCTCGGCGCGCATTCCGTAGGGCGCGGCATCCTTGACGCGCCGCGTGGTGGTATCCTGTTGCGTTCCATTGGGGCATCCGGCCTCGGCGCGTCTGGGAAGCCGCGCCCTACCGGGGCAAATTGGAATTTTCTTACAAAAGTGCTCTGGAGCGTAATATTGCCGGAGCTGCGCAAACTCCGGCAATATATTGGATAATTTAGTTGGGTAATTGGTAATTGCTTCTCTCTGAAGTCTAATTTTTACGGAGTGGGGACAGCAGCGGCTTGTGCATCAGCAATTGCAGTGGTACCCGTGAATACTTCAACACCTTGGCCGGGACGCAGGAGGGCTGCTCTTTCCGCAGATGCAGCTGGACCGTCTGCAATAATAACATAGCTGATTTCGCCAGTGCCATCTGGCATAGCTACAGAAACCGCTTCGCCGATCTCAATGAGTTCATGTCCTGCGCCGAGTTCGGATAACTCAAGAATCTTTGCAACATCTGCGCTCGCCAAATCCGGATCAAAATCGCCGCCAACAGCAACTTTCTCAGTTGCGCGAGCCTGGGCTGCAAGATAAACGGTGCGGATTTCCGCGATCATGGCCTTGCCTCTTGCTTCTTCAACAAAATTCAACATGGTCGGAATGGTCGCCGCTGCCAGGATGGCAAGGATTACAAGGACTACGATGATTTCGGTAAGCGTAAAGCCCTTCTTGTTCTTTCTGAACTTTTTCATTTGAGTGACCTCCAAAATATTTTGTTTACATGTATTTGTCATGTCTCTTGCGCAAAAGACAGTAACAACAAGGTTAATAGGCCGCCGGAGCCTGCAAAAAGGACATCATGTCGTTTTTGTTGCGGCTCTTTTCCAATGCACTCTCCAGGCTGACCGTACCGTTTTTTACAAGGGTAGCCAGGGACGCGTCCAGGGTTATCATCCCCTGCTTGGCGCTCATTTGGATGGTGCCGTTGAGCTGGTGGCACTTGTTTTCACGGATGAGGTTGAGCACGGCGTCCGAGCCTGTCATGATTTCAAAGGACGCCACGCGGCCTTTTCCGCTTGCCCGCGGGAGCAGCTGCTGGGTGATAACGCCCTTTAGGATGCTCGCGAGCTGGGTGCGGATTTGCTGTTGGTTGTGGGGCGGGAACACGTCGATAATTCTATCAATGGTATCCGCCGCGCCGATGGTGTGCAATGTGGAGAGCACAAGGTGGCCGGTTTCCGCCGCGGTAACCGCCGCGGAGATGGTCTCATAGTCCCGCATTTCGCCCACGAGGATGACGTCCGGATCCTCACGCAAGGAGGAACGCAGCGCCGCCGCGAAACTGTTCACATCCACGCCGACCTCACGCTGGTGGATGATGGAACGTTTTTTGGAATACACATATTCCACGGGATCCTCTACTGTTAGGATATGCCTTGCCTTGGTAGAGTTGATATAATCGATCATCGCGGCGAGTGTTGTGGATTTTCCGCTGCCCGTGGGGCCTGTTACGAGTATCAGGCCGCGCGGTTCGTCCGCGAGTTTTCGCATAATTTCCGGCAGCTGCAACTCGTCAAAGGTGGGTGTGGTATCGTTGATGATACGGATTGCGGCGACGTAGTTGTTCTGCTGGTGGTAGGCATTGACTCTGTGACGGGCTCTGGGTGGGATGGTGTAACAAAAATCCACATCTTTGCCGCTTTTAAAGTCCGCCTGCTGCTCCGGGGAGAGCATGGAGAGAATCAGCGCGTTTTTCTCTTCCTGTGTCAGGGCATATTGGGTTTCTTTGAGTTCCCCATCCACGCGAAAGACCGGATTGCTATCGGTGGTGATGTGCACATCCGAGACCTTGCCTTCTCTGGCAACCGTCAATAACTGCGCTATTGTCATGCCTGTTCTCCTTTATTCAACCGTGTAGGTGAGCTTGAGCAGTTCTTCCACTGTAGAAACCCCTTCGGCAACCAGCTTTGCAAGGCTCTGACGCAGGGTTTGCATTTTGCCGTCCCGCAGCAGCTGCTCTTGAATCTGTTCCACGCTCATGCCCCTAGTCACCATGCTGCGCACGGCAGGGTCAATGGCCAGGATTTCATGAATTGCGATTCTGCCCTTATAGCCGGTGTCGCTACAGTGGTTACAGCCGGTGCCCTTGTGCAGGATGGTAACGGGGAGACCAACGAGGTCAATTTCCTCCTGCGTGGGCTGATAGGCTGTTTTGCAGTAGGGGCAAATTTTCTTTGCCAGGCGCTGCGCAACCACGCCAATCAGGGAGTTCGCAATCATATATTTCTCAACGCCCATATCCTGCAAGCGGACAATGGCGGAGACAGCATCGTTGGTATGCAAGGTAGAAAGCACCAGGTGGCCCGTAAGCGCCGCGCTCACCGCGATGGAGGCGGTTTCATTATCGCGCGTTTCGCCGACCATGATGACGTCCGGATCCTGCCGCAGCAGGGAACGCAGGCCGCTTTCAAAGGTAAGCCCTGCCTGAACGTTGGTCTGGGTCTGGTTAATGCGCTCCAGATTGCGTTCCACCGGGTCTTCAATGGTGGAGATGTTTACATTCTTTTGCGCCAGCCGCTCCAAAATCATATACAGCGTTGTGGTTTTACCGCTGCCGGTGGGGCCTGTGATATAAATGATTCCGTGGGGGCTTTGGAGAATATCTGAGATTTTATTGTAATCCGTCACCGACATACCGTAGGTTTCCGAGTGATCCAGCGTGGTGTTTAAGCTTAAGAAACGAAGCACCGCTTTTTCACCGTAAATGGTCGGTAGGATGGATACACGAACATTGAGTTCCACATTGTTCAGCCTGGTGCGAAAGTGGCCATCCTGCGGGAGCCGCTTTTCGGCGATATCCAGCGAGGAGAGGATTTTAATGCGCGAGACGATTAGGCTGTGCAAGGCGGAGGACAGGGTCAAGTAATCCAGAATCTGCCCGTCTATGCGAACGCGCACGGAGGTGTGCTTATCAAAGGGTTCGATGTGAATATCGCTCGCTCCGGCGTTATGCGCTTTTAATAGGATGGAGTTCACCAAGGTGACAACGGGTGTGTCGTCCGGGTTGGTGCTTAGGTCTTCGATGTTGACTGTGCTGACATTCTCCACCGCTTCGTTCGCCGATTTCGCCGCATTGTGGGCATCCAGCTCCGAATACCAGTAAGCAATCAGCTTTTCAATTTCCGCCCGCTTACAAAGGATGATGTTCAGCGGTTTGTTGACAATGGAACGAACATCCTCTATGGCATAAAAATCCAGCGGGTCATTCAACGCAACGGTTACCTGGCTCTCATTTTCCGCAATGGCAATTACGGTATATTTGGAGGCAACCTGCTTTGGGATTCTAGCGACCGCGTTGATTTCAATGGGAAAGTTAATGAGGGTGACATACTTTACATTCAATCTGGTTGCCAGCGCCTGCAGCATTTGGTCTTCGTTGATTATTCTGTTGTCCAGCAATATCTGACCCAATCTGCGTTTCGCCGGGTCATTTTTTTGAACCGCGATGGCGTCCGCGATCTGTGCTTCTGTCGCGTAGCCCTCCGCTATCAAAACATCGCCGATTCTGATATTTTTCATCATAACCAAGCTGTTATCCTTTCCTGCGCAACCGAGAGAAACCCTTTTTCAATCACCTAAACTTGTGTATTTGAAACAATTGATTTCTTGTTCCGGGGTTATAGTAGCACCGCACCACCACAGATGCAAGCGATTTTTTGAAGATACATGAATTCTTTACCCGCATGTATGATTCTGTTTATATTTGTAACC
Organism: Oscillospiraceae bacterium; assembly: GCA_031549535.1. Taxonomy (GTDB): domain Bacteria; phylum Bacillota; class Clostridia; order Oscillospirales; family Acutalibacteraceae; genus JAVBPP01. The sequence continues at coordinate 16,092 of JAVBPP010000116.1, read as the reverse complement.
ACCGAAAGCGTCCTATCGGCTTTTCGTTAATTTTTTTTAGAGTTTTGTAAGTGAAAGCGGAATATTTTGGCGTTTTTCGGGTTTTTCGGCGTTGTATTGCATGCTTATCATGATAATTCCCGGCAATACTATAGTATATCCGGTGATGCAGAATTCCATGTACGCCAAAAATGACAAAAATCGACATGTGTACTCGTAAAGTATAGCACTTTACCTGCCGCTTCGTCAACATACTGCGCAAATACGGCGCATACACTTTATTAGGAAGCCAGACAAGCACAGGTATCCTTATTATGTTTCATTTCTGGAGGACAGCAAGTTTATGCTAAATCGCACTCGACCGCTTCAAATTCGTGTGAAGAAGTTGTTCCATCTGCTGAAAAGAAATTGGAAAAAGAACAAGTATAACAAGTACTACCGCGCAAGGCTGATGTATATCCGGCTTTATCGAACCCTTCCCCTTGACCCGCATGGTATTTTACTGGAGTGCCAGCACGGCAGTGAAGTGAACGGAAATACCTTCTATATGTTGCGGGAACTGTGCGAGAATCCGTTGTTTCGGGATTATACGCCCCACCTCAGCGTAAGAGAGGGCGCAAAAAAGAAAATCTCGGGTTTATTGGCGCGTTATAACCTGTTAGAAAAAGTTTCTATGGTTGTTCTCTCGTCAGAAGAATATTTTACGGCCTTGGCGAGTTGCAAGTATTTGGTAAACGACAATACCTTTCTCCCCTTTTTTATTAAGAAGGAGGGTCAGGTATACCTGAACACCTGGCACGGAACACCTTTGAAAACGCTGGGAAGGCAAATCAAATCTGACTTGCACAATATCGGCAACACGCAAAAAAATTTTTTTGTCGCGGATTATTTGCTCTACCCAAACAGTTATACCATGGAGCACATGATTGCGGATTACATGCTGGAGAACATCGCACCCGGAACATGCGTATTGGGTGGATATCCGCGCAACGCCGCTTTTTTTGACGCAGAGCGTCGCAGGGAGCTGCGCGAATTGCTGCAGCTTGAGGATAAGCAGGTGTTTGCCTATATGCCAACCTGGCGCGGTGTTGCCTCTGACCCGAGCGATAAGCGCAGTTCTTTATACATGCAATATTATTTATATGAGCTGGATGAGCTGCTAACGGATCATCAGGTACTCTATGTGAACCTGCATCCGATTGCAGCGAAAGATATTCCGTTTCGGCATTTTAAGCGTATCCGCCCCTTTCCCTGGGTGTACGAGACCTATGAGTTCTTGAACCTGGCCGATTGCTTGATTACGGATTATTCCAGTGTTTTGTTTGATTTTGCCGTTACAGGCAGAAAAATTATCTTATTCACTTTTGATAAAGAAAGCTATCTGGCCGACCGAGGCCTGTATCTGGATTTGGAAGCGCTGCCGTTTCCGGTTATCAATACGCTAGCCGAACTATATGCGGAAATGAATAGCGAAAAGCACTACGACGACAGCGCATTTTTACAGCAGTTCTGTAACTATGAGAATGCCTCCGCTGCACAAAAACTTTGCCGGCTCTTGTTATACGGCGATCCTTCCGATCTTATTTTGCAGAATATCCCGCATAACGGTAAGGAAAATGTGCTAATCTTTGTGGGAAATTTGGCGAAAAACGGGATTACCTCTTCTATTAAATGCCTGCTGCGTAATATTGACACAGAAAAGCGAAATTATATCATCACAGCAGAGTCTTGGCGAGTTGGAAAAACAAACATGCATCAGCTGCTTGAATTTCCGCCCAATGTCGCCTACCTGATGAATACAGGAAAGATGAATGTAACCCCAAAGGAGCTCACTTGGGTGACATTATTTACGTTCGGCTTGATACGCACTGAGCTATACCTGAAAAAAATGAGGCACGCTTACCCATATGAGATTAAACGGCTGCTGGGTGACATTCATTTTGACCATGTGATTCACTTCACCGGCTATGAGCACAAGCGCATCCTCCTTTACAGCACCTTCCCCTGCAACCGTGTGATTTATGTGCACAGCAATATGGTGCAAGAAATTGAAGTTCGACAAAACCAACGGCGAGACGTGTTGGAATACGCATACCAAAACTATTCCAAGGTTGCGCTTGTGACAGAGAACATGTGGGAATCTGCCCGTTCATTCAACCCCAGCGCCGACCGCTTTATGATTTCGCGTAACATTGTGGACCATCAGCACATCCGAAGCATGGCACAAGAAGAACTGCTCTTGGAGGAGCGAACGAAACTCAACGTGTCCGAAGAAGAGTTTTACCGAATCTTAAACAGCGAAAATAAAAAATTCATTACCATCGGCCGTTTCTCACCTGAAAAGGGTCACCTTAGGCTAATTGATGCATTTTCCCGTTTGTGGCTGGAGGACCCCAGTATTTATTTGGTGATTATCGGAAGCTATGGCGTTTTGTATGAAGAAACAGTGGCTCACGCCGCACAGCTGCTCTGTGCGGAGCACATCCTTATTATTCGTGCGGTAGATAACCCCTATACCATTCTTAAGCGCTGCCACTATTTTGTCCTCCCCTCCTTCCATGAGGGTTTTGGCATTGTTCTGGCAGAGGCGGACATCTTGGGGTTGCCCGCCATCTCAACAGACATCATGGGACCGCGCGGTTTTATGCAGGAGCATGGCGGCACCCTGGTACCAGACAGCGAAGACGGCTTGTTTCAAGGCATGCGTGATATGCTGGACGGTAAAATTGCACCCATGGACGTGGATTATGAAAGTTACAACCGCGAGGCAGTGGCACAGTTTGAGGCTCTGCTGGAATAAATTTAGGTATACTATTGCTTCCGATTTTCCCCATTGCGTTTTTGTATGAAATGTGTAATACTTCCATTGAGTTTGTAACAAAACACATACCGGAGGCACTTATGTTTGGGAAAGAACGTTTTATTTTCACCTTTATTGGCGCGGGCAGCAAGGAGTTTACGCTGCGCCTCTTGAGCGATATTCTGCACGAAGAGGACATAATCCATTCCGGCGAATTCCGGCTGGTGGATTTAAACGAAGTCGTATTGGACGAGATTTATCAAGCAGCCTGTGTGCTTGTGCAATCCTCCGGGCGCCGCTTTACCGTTACAAAGCATTTAGATTTTCACGAAGCAATCCCAGGCGTCGATTTTGTTTTTTTCACCTTTGTAACCGGCTCCTTTCCCTCTTGGAAGACGGATATCGAAATCTGCACCCGCCACGGCGCGTTACAGTCTGTGGGCGACACCATCGGCCCCGGGGGCATCATCCGTGCGCTGCGTAACGTTCCTGTCGTGGTGGAGGTTGCGCGGGAGATGGAGCGCGTTTCTCCAAGCGCCTGGGCAATCAACTACTCCAACCCGGAGGGAGCACTTTGCCTGGCAATTGAGCAATATACCCGTATTCGCACTTTTGGCCTTTGCCACGGAACACCGGACACTGTGAAGAAGCTGGCCGAACGCGTATACAAAGTGCCTGCGCAGGATTTGAGTTATACCGCGGCGGGCATCAACCACCTGACCTGGATTACCGGACTTTCTATCAATGGCGAGGATGTTTATCCGCAGCTGCCCAAGCTGTTGTATGAAAGCGGCTTGGCGCAGGAGGAACCGATTTCTGCCCAGCTTTATGATATTTACGGCCTCTATCCAGCGCCGGGGGACCGGCATGTGGGCGAATTTTTTCCGTTTTATTTAAAGGAAAACGTGCTGCGCGAGCAGAATTATCGCTGGAAAAATGTAGATTTTGCCCCCCTGGAGGCAGGCCGCAGGAAAGAGCAGCAGCGCGTGGAGGCTTTGATGCAGGGCAAGCTCTGTTTTGCGGACTTCGGCACCTCGGGTGAAACCGCCACGCATTTTATGCGTGCGCTCATCACAGGAAAACCTGTCACAGAAATGGCAAATGTGATTAATCGGGGGTATATCGAAAACGTCTCGGACGGTATGGTAGTAGAGCTCCCCGTCGCTGTAGATGCCTTTGGCCTGCACCCCAGTTATATGGGGGCGCTGCCGGACGGCATTGCAGCAAAATGCGAAACACTTGGCCGCGAATATCGTCTTTTGGTTGATGCAGCGGTGCACTGTGACCGCAAACTCGCTCTGCAGGCGCTGATGCTCGACCCGCTTGGCGCGAATGTGGATTACCCCGCATTGTTGCTGGACGATTTGCTTGCGGCCTATCGCCCCCTACTGCCCCAAGGCTGGCAGTGATTTGTTTTTCACGCAAAAAATTCGGGGTAAACGCAAGGTTTACCCCGAAAAGCTTTATTATTCTGCATAAAAGGCCGGGTATGTTTTACGCGGTCTTTTCCAGTTCCCGCTCCAGCCAGATGGTGCCGATATCCATGGCGCTGTAAAGCCCCCTGCGCTCCGCCTTTTTTACAATACGCTCACGCGGGCGGATATTCTCGTCCGTGCATACAAGCTGCACCAAAACGCGATCCGCAACACTAACGCCCTTTACATCGCGCGTGCTGGCAATTTGTAGCACAACCACGTGTGACTCGTTCATATAGCCGTAGTATATGGTATTTTCATGCCGCACCAAGGGTTTGCCCTTATACATTAGAAATTGATTTTCTTTTTTTGCCATGTGTTATTTCTTCTCCGTTTCTCTCTGCTGGATTTCTTGCTGATCCGCGTTTTGTACGCCCGCCAGACCCATATAATGCTTCACCATATCCTGCAACAGTTCGTCCCTGTCCAGGCGGCAAATTAGGGAACGCGCGTTGTTATGTGTTGTAATATAGGTTGGGTCTTCCGAGAGCAGATAGCCGACAATCTGATTGACGGGGTTATAGCCTTTCCCGCTTTCAACCAGCGCATCATAGACCTCTTGCAGTGTGCGCTTCATGTAGCGCTCTGTTTCGTCCCGGATGGAAAACTGAATGGTTTTATCCGTCATCTTCTGTCGCCTCTTTTCCTCGGTTTTCCCATTTCATCGTATAATTATATACCATCTTTTACATTACGGCAAGGCTTTTCGAACAAATATTTTGCACTGTCATGATATTTTCATCCGCAGGCGCAGTTTATCGCTGATCATCGCAATAAATTCGCTGTTTGTGGGCTTGCCTCGGGAGTTTTGGATGGTGTAACCAAAATAGGAGCTGAGCACGTCTACATCTCCGCGATCCCAAGCCACCTCGATGGCGTGGCGAATGGCACGTTCCACGCGGGAGGAGGTTGTTTTGTAGCGCTTGGCGACTGTAGGGTATAAAACTTTTGTGACAGAATTCATCATTTCATTGTCATCTATGGAAATTAAAATTGCCTCCCGTAAGTATTGATATCCCTTGATATGGGCGGGGACGCCGATTTGGTGCATAATATCGGAGACCACCAGCTCCAAATCATTGCCCGCCGGCTGCATACTGCCGCGCAGCTGACCGGCGCGGCCCATTCCGGTCAACTGCAGAATGCGTTCGCCCAGCATTTGCACATCAAAAGGCTTAAGCAGGTAATAATCTGCTCCGGCACCCAGCACCTCCTGCTCAAATTGTGGATTATCCACACTGGACATGAGCATAATCAAAGGCTTTTTCTTCAGCTGCAGCGCCGGGATACCCTTGAGCACGCCCAGCCCGTCCAGCCTTGGCATAAACGCATCTATAATTAAGACATCAGGGGTGTTCCCCTGCTTTAATTGCTGAAGCACAGCCGAGCCGTCTTTGGGAACCAGATTCACTTGAAATCCGCTTTCCTGCAGCATCTTAGCGCTTTTCATCCCGAATTCATTACCATCTTCCGCAATCATGATATGCAACAATTTATCCATTTTTCTTTCCTCCGTCTTTGGTTTTCAACGGCACTTTACCATATTTGGGATTTATTGTCAATTGCCGGAAATGGTATTTTTTTCTTTTTTGTCGTGCTGTTTCTCTTGCAAGTTCGGTAAAATAACGCTTTGCGACAGGAAATAAATTTTTTCATTCAAAAACAGCAAAGAAGGTAGCTTCGCCTCGGAATTATGATGCCTTTGCCGTCTTATTTGGTGCCAGCTTATCGGCGTTTTCCAGCATGGTTTGTGCAAAAATTGCATATCCCTGCTGGGGATTGTTGATAAACACATGCGTCACTGCGCCCACCAGCATTCCGTTTTGAACCAAAGGGCTGCCGCTCATACCCTGCACGATGCCACCTGTTGTTTCCAACAAACGTGAATCCGTGACTTTCACAATCATATTTTTTTGAACCGACTCTTCATTTTGATAAATTTTGAGAATTTCCACATCATAATATTGCGCGTCTGTGCCATCCACCGTGGCAATCATTTGCGCCTGCCCCGGCTTCACCTCGCTTTTCAGCGCAACAGGAATACTTTTTGCGTTTGTATCCGCCTGTTTCAGCTTGCCGTAAATGCCTGCGTCACTGTTGACGGATAAAGCGCCGATGCTCTCGCCGGAAAAAACACCGCAAAGTTCCCCCGGCTTGCCATTGACACCCTTATAACAACCTTTGACGGTTGCTTTCACTGCTTCACCTGCGGAAATCGGCAGGGTTTCTCCCGTATCCACATCGCAAACGGCGTGCCCCAAGCCCGCAAATGTTTTGTTCTCCGGATCTTGAAAGGTCAACGTGCCAAGCCCTGCGGAGCTGTCTCGCACCCAGATGCCGGCCCGCCATTTTCCGTCCGTTTGGGATTGCTGCGGCTGCAGAGAGAGCGTCTGCTCCTTACCCCCGCGTGAAATGCGCAGCTCCATACGCCGTCCGCCGCTTTGTTCAATAAGCTGCGAAACCTGCGCGTTGCGTGTGATTTCCGTTCCGTCCATCGATAAAATCAAATCGCCCTCTTTTAAACCGGCTTTTGCCCCGGGGTTTTGTGACCCTGTCTGCGTACTCACTACATCTACGCCGACAACGAGCACACCTTTGGTGTATAGCTTAATACCAAAAACCTCACCGCCGGGGATGACATAGCGCCTGTGCGTGACATGCAGTTTTGCTGATTTTACAGGAATCATGCGCAGTACGCTGACGGTCATGTCATAACTGCCCTGCTGTCCATCCTGCATAACAGAAACGCTTTGCCCGCCCTCCGCCGAAAGCGAAAACGGCAGCTCAACCTCAGGCAAGTTTACACCCTGTGCGGGCTCCTGCGTGACATAAAAAGAATTGGGGATAGCAAAGGAGCCATAGGCCACCACACCGAACACTGCCACACAAAAAAAACAAAGGGATAGGCTGGCCGCACGAAACAGGCTGTTTAGGCTATTATGGCCTCGTTGCTCCGCCGGCGGCCGCGTCTGTTTGATTGCTTCTTCCGTCATATTAAATCCTCCGTTTTTCAATGAATAAAATCCCATACACCTCTTTCTCCATAGATTTTGCCGTTTTATATTACTCCGGCACTTAAAAGTAGGAAATGAGTTGCCGAGAATTTTTGGCGATAGGCAAGGAAAAAAGCGCAGCAATACTTCTGTATTGCGAGAATTTTTGACGTAGCATAGCGTCAAAAAGACCGGCAAATCGTTCCTACTTTTAAGTGCCGGAGTAATAAACAAAACGACATTACTAATTTAGCCGTTTTTCTAGAATTTATCGCAGGGAAAATAAAATAGAATGCTAAAAATTTGCATGAAAATACAGCATTTTGTCTTGTGAAATATAGGAACGCATGGTAAACTCATCCTATGAAACAATTTTTTCAAAACAAAATTTTTCGCTGGCTTTGTATTCATATTGGTGTTTTGCTCGCCCTGTTGTTTATTCTTTTTGTTTGGAAGTGCCCGGTACAGCTGTTTTTGGGAATTCCCTGCCCGGGCTGTGGTGTTTCGCGCGCCTACCTTGCCTGCCTGCGCCTGGATTTTCGTGAAGCCTTTCGCCTGCACCCGCTTTTTTTCACGGTTGCGCCCACTGTGCTTTACGCCGCGCACCGGCGTGTGTTGCTGCGGCGTTTTCCGATTCCGCGCAAGGCGGAATATCTGACGGGCGGTCTTTTGATTTTGGCATTTTTTGTGGTATACATCATCCGTCTGCCACAATTTTTGTAAATATAATGAATGAGGTTTAGACATGACATGTAAACACTGCGGCGCGGAAAACCGCGATGAGGCCGTTTTTTGCGAACATTGTAAGCGGCAATTGATTGACCCGCCGTTCGCACCCCAAGAACCGGTTGCCCCACCCGCACAGCCGGAAAACATCCCCGTTCCCCCGCCTTATGCTCCCCCTGTGCAGAACCAATACAGCAACTTTCCCAACACGCCGCCTGCGCCGAATATGTTTAACGCTCCGCCCGCTTACAACCCTTACCCGCCCAATGGCTTCAATAACTTCACAAATTCCTCGGAGCAGGAGCATGTCTCCGTCGGGCAGTGGCTGGGGTATTTCGCTATCAACCTTATCCCCTGCGTCGGCCCGCTGATTTATCTTGCGATGCTGTTTGTTTGGGGCTTTGGTTCCACCCCCAAAAAGTCCCTGCGCAGCTTTGCGCGCGCGCAGCTCATCATTTTAGCTGTTGCCTTTGTTTTGTACGCCGTCATTTTTGCCATTATGTTGGCCGCCGGCGTTTCTTTCAGTGATATGATGGACTCCTACTCTGAAAGCCTTACGATTTAACAAAAAACCGGGGCTGTAACAAGACCTGTGCGTGCAATGCGCACTCCTGCAGGTGGTGACTGCAGGGATTCGTGTCTTGTTACAGCCCCGCTCCCGCTTGGCGGGATACTGGAGGTTGTTATGTTAACCAAAATGATTCACGTATTACGGATCGGTTTTCCCCTCGCTGGTTCGAACTGCGGCCAGGGACATGACAATCGCTAATACGATAATCACAGAAAAAGCTTGCATAACCATTTTTCATGCTCCTTTCTATTTCAAAAGCAGTTGTCTGCTTGCAAGTCTATTGTATTGCATTTTGCCAGCAAATACCACTACAAAAGCGTTACAATTGGGATACAAAAGGATTACAAAAAAGCGAAAATGGTTACAAATGGTTACGAACTTTAGGCAAAAAAGCTCGGCTTGCCTTGAAATAGCAACGTTAAGCGATGCAAGGCGCGGGTTATCATCAGATAAAGCAGGCGTCTCCCCTCCGGAGCGGACAGGTCAATCTCGTCACAGCCCGGCAGGATAACATGATCAAATTCCAAGCCCTTGGAGAGTATCACGGGCAGTAGGATGTTCCCTTTCACTGTTTCGTCCTGCTCGCGCAGCAATTGAATCTCACATAGGGGGCGCAGAGCTTTATAGAGCTGCTGCGCCTGTCTTTGTGTTTGCACGAGCACGCAGTTGGTTCTTCCCGCGTTCTCCTCCCGCTGCAGCAGTTGAGCGATAGTGGCGGCAAAATCCTGCGACTGCAAATAGGCCACAGGCTCTCCGGGTCGCTCCATGATTTCATGCGGCTCCCCTTCCAACAGGCGCAGCGCCAGGCGGCCAATCTCCCGCGTGGAGCGATAGCTTTTTTTCAGCTGGATGTGTTCGCTGCCATAAACCGCACTTAGCCGCGCCGCATCGTTGCTGTTTATTGCCGGTAAAATGCCCTGGTTGCCGTCCGCAAGGATGGTAAATTGCGCTTTGGGGAAGGTGTAATGCAAAATACGGTGTAAAGGTTCACAACTGTCCTGCGCCTCATCCAGCAGCACATGCCGGATTTTTGTCAATTGCTCCGCATTACCATGGAAGCAGCGCAGATATTGTAGAACCACGGCATCCTCGTAATAGAGCTTGTGGTTGGCAAAACGTTTCGCCGTCTCCCGGGCTACTCCATGTTCCCCTGTAAAGTCACATAGCTTGTCAATGTATAGCCCAAAAAAATCTGGTGTCAAAGCAGCTTGAACTGCTTGTGCACCCTCTCGCTGCACCGCATCCTGCAGGTGCTGCAGCGCTTTCACGCCATCCTCATAAACGGGCAGGGTTTTCTCCATTTGCTCAAGCAGCTCGGTGCGGTGATTGCGGAAATACGTGTCGATTACCCCCGCCGCAAAGCGCTGCAACTGCGCTTGCTTTTGTTGCATGGCGTAGCGTTCCTCCTGCTGCTGATAGCGAAAACGCAAATCCTCCGCCCGCAGAACGCAAACATCTCCCGCAAAAAGATCGACAAAGCTCCCAGGCGTTGCCACTGCCTGCTCCAGGCTCCGGAGGAAATCCGGGTGGTATTTGCTTTGCACCCCCGCCCTGCGCAGAGGTGCATTTGCCAACAACGCTTCTGCCTGCGCAACACCCGTCTCCAGCTGCCAACCCGGAAAATTCTCCTGCAGCAGGGCGTCCGAGCTATCCTTGAGAATATCTTCCTCCCCCAACTCTGGAATAATATCCGCAATATAACTGCGGAACAGCCTGCTACCGGTGAGCATCAATGTCTGCCGCGCGTGCAGCTGGCCGCGGTTTTGATATAGCAAAAATGCGATGCGGTGGAGACCGACCGAGGTTTTGCCCGAGCCCGCCGGGCCTGTAACCAAGAGATTCCGCCCACCGCCGTAGCGAATCGCCTCATTCTGTTCACGCTGAATGCTGGAAATTATGACCTTTAGCGTCTGCTTCCCATCCTGCGCGAGGGTGTCCAGCAGGATACTGTCGTCAATTTTCACCTCATTATCCACATAGCGCAACAGGGCACTGTCCGCGAACTGAAACTGCCGTTTCAGCAAAATTTTTCCATAAATCCGCCCACGCGGCGCATCATACCAAGCATCGCCCGAAAAATCCTGATAGAACAAAGAGGCAATGGGGGAGCGCCAATCTAAAACATGGCTATCCAGCGTCTTAGTATCCATTAGGTTTTTCATGCCAAAATAAAGGCACTCCGCTTCATTTTCACCCACCTGCAGAAAATCCACACGCGCGAAATAAGGCGCAAGCAACATTTTACGCAGCAAGGCAAGCTCTGTTTCATCCTTCTGTGTGCGTTCCAAGTACTCAGTCTGGCTGTGTTTCAGCTCATCTGCCTCACCATAAAGCGCACCAAAGGGATTCTGCAGCATAAAATCCCGCCCCTGCTCCAAAATAGTATCTCGTGTTTCCTGCACACGCGTCTCCAGCGCGTGAATTTGGCTTTGTATCACTTCCAATGTCATGCGTAGCTTGTTCTGCTCCGCCGCTTCAATATTCATACAGCCCCTCCTTTTACCCTTCCTATTATATGGACGAAAATCGCAGGATTACAAGCCTTGAAATCAAGGGCGGAGCATGTTATAATATTAATAGAGGTTACCTCATACAAACCCTAAGCAGAACTTTCGATATCTTGGCAGTCTTTTCGCGCCGTACTTTGTTGTTTCCCGTATCATGCCGGTCATAGCGCAGAACACCCTCCATATCAAATTGACATGGAGGGTGTGTTTCATTGTATTTTTCGTTTCGCGCGTTTATTGCTTTTTATTTCACGAGCTTCTCATACGCATAACGGAGAATGGCGATAATGCGGTTTTGAATCATCTTCGCCCAGATGCCATCCAGGAATTTTTGCAGGGCGGTGCGGTTATCGTTTAGGGTCTGCTGCATGTCGCCATCGTCACAAACAAAGGCCTGTGTGAAGCAAATGCCGCCCGGGCCCTTGAGCTGGGCACGCACATAGCAGCCGATTTCATCCGTGTAATCCTGTAGGTTAATCGTGTTGCCTGTTGCGATGACTTCGCCCTTGGCTATCCATTCAACGCTTGTGGTGTTGGCATCCGGCGTTAGGCTAATGGTCTGCGCAGCTTCATTCACAACAACGTTCGTCACCATCGGCGGCTCGATGTTGGGGTCACCTACAAAGCCGTCACCCAGTTCCATTGCGGTTCTCGCGTATTTACCAACGGCAAAGATGGTGCCGTTTTCCATGGCGGTGCGCAAGTTCTCCACCGTGTTGGAGGGCATCATGATATATTCATAACTTGAGCCGACATGACCCAGGGTATGCGCGTCAGAGGTACCAAGACCCAGCACGTTTCTACCGGCGGGGATAACATATTCCAAGAGGCCATCCCAGAGGACGCGGTCATGTCTGGTCGGCGAGTCGTTCTGGTTGAGCACTTCAATGCCCATGCAGGAGGGGTATTTGATGAGCAAATCGCCGAACATCCGAATCCACTTGGGATCCTTTGCAATGTTGACATCCTTTGCGGACCCAAGCCAGTCGCCCGGATGGTTGATTTGAGACAGGCCACCCAGCTTGGCAACCCCCGCAATAGGGGTCTCAAAGTCGTTTTCCTTACCCCAGTCGCCTTGGCCGTATTCCACAAAATATCCGTTGACATGGTTCTTCTCCAGCACGCCGGCATTCAGCTCAATGCCCTTTGGCACATCAAGCATTGGTTTGCCGCCACGGTCGGAGCCGGTAATCATCTGCTGATAACGCTCGTCAGTCAGTGTTGTTTTCGGCATGCCGACAGTCGGCAGATTCAGAATCGGAATAATTTCCGGTGCCTTGTTCCAACCGCGGTTGATAACGCCGTGGTCGGTCATGGCCAACACATCATAGCCCAGCCTGTAATATTCCTCAACCATGGTTGCAAGGTCGATGGAAGCATCGGAATAGGTGGAGTGGGTGTGGCGGTTGGCTTTATAGGCCGTCCAACTGCTCCAGTCCACGGTGGCGTATGGGTTTGTGATTTTGAAGTTGCGGCTGTCTGCGGCTAAGCTCATCGGCATCAAAAGCCCCAATGCTATGACGCTTGCCAGCAAAATGCTGATTACTTTTTTCATGCAAGTTACCTCCCTAATAAAATTGAAACATTTTTTTGTGGCTATGCATTTGTGTATTTTATATTATACAATTCTGACAAGAAAGTTGCAAGAGCCTTTGAAAATTTTGTTTGGGTAATGAAATTCACCCCTTCCTTCGGCCGTTTCACGATGATTTGACTGTGAAAAAGCCCTACGACAGCACCGGCCCATTTGAGCAGGACGGGGAGACCACCTTTGCTTGGCGCATCATGGATATCCTAAACGCTTTGCTGGACGCCGGCTTGCAACTCACGCACATGGACGAAATGTTTGCGGAAAAGGACTACAATTGGCCGTTTTGGGTTTCCTGCTCCGACATTGTAAAGGGTGTGACCATGGCGCAGGAAGAGGTTGACCGCATGCACGATTGGAGAAACAACCCCATGGCCGCCCTGCCGAATTGGATTCACTTTGTGGCCAAAAATAAGCGATAATACTATGCTCTCTGTGTTTGTTGATACCAAGCACAGGGAGCATCTCATTTTTTTCAAGCCTTTCTGCTGATTCGCGTCACTATGGCGTCAGCTCCAGTTGTCCTTCGGTGTGGCGGAATCTGCTATAACTGTTGTTTTTTGATTCCAATACCGTTCAAAGCGGCCATGCCCCGGCAGCTTCTCCCAACTCTTGGGCGCATAGCGTTCTATCAGCGCCTCCTCCTGTTGTGCCGCTTCCCGGGATAATGCAGCCAAAGCCTCCCGATTCGGTGCATCCTGCATCATGAGCGTGCTCTCCCTGTGCAACCACTCCTCCTCCAAAGCGTGAATTTCACCGCGCAGCGCTGTAAAGTCAATTTGTTTTGCAAGGATGGCTCGGTGCAGCCTTTCACGTTTCAACCAATAGGCCAAACTGTCCTTTGGATCTGAAAACACGGGAGGGCTTTGTTTTTCAACAAATTCCGCACCCCAAAACACCGGTTTGAACGCGGCAATACAGGGCGTTGACGCCCCTGTAATCCAAAGTGTAAAGGGTTTTCCTTTTCGTATTACCGCCACCAAACTCCCTGTGGTGTGGTCGCCGACCAAGCCGCCCGCATGCATACAAACGCTCGAAACACTGCCTTTTGAGAACACGGCGTTATCGGCAATGGCATGCCCGCGCAGCGCAGCCATCATGCTGCGCACATCTGCCTTTTGCTCCAGTGCCAACAAGCTCTGCGCACGCCGCTGCCTTGCGGCGGAAAAGTGAGAATAAAGCGGCTCCGTATATTGTTTTGCAAAGTCTGTCGTTTCCTCAATACCGCCGCGCATCACATGCTCCCCGTGTATGGAAAGGCGGTTGGAAATGGCTTGTTTTTGTTGCACTCGTGTGACTGCATAGCGCGTTCCGGCGGTTTCCAACACATAGGCCTCCTGCGCATCAGACGCGAGAAAACTGTTGTGATAGTGAAACTCATGATCATAGCCGCAATTGCCGCCTTGCCCGTATTGCTGCAATAAATCAATTATGATTTCCACAGCCTGCCTTGCGCCCCCCGCACGTTCCAGAGCCAGGCGCAACAAATCCATGCCCGTGAGCGCAGCCGAGCCGCGTTTTTCTTTGGTAAACACCGCTTCATTTCCGATTACAACGCCTGCGTCGTTGATGCCCATTTCCGCGCCCCAAATCCAGGAGGGTTGGCAGAGTATCATCGCCCGCGTATGCGTTACCTGCGGAATTTCAATGTAACTGCAGCGCAACATGGAACCTGCCGGATAATCCGCTGCGGGTACGTGCTGCACCAAATGCGGCTCATTGGGGCTGCGGTCGCTGTTTTTTGCAAAAATAGTCTCCCCGCTCAGGCTCCAGGCCGGCAGAGCACAGAGAGTGTCGCACATACTAAACCTTCCCCTTCCTGCATAGTATTCGGTGATTATGCATTACTTTCCTTTTATTTCCTTTGCTTGCAAAAAGTGTTTTTATGCATTGTAGCGTTCTTCATTGTTCTATTTTAGAATTATTTCATTTGTAAAGCAATTATCTTTACTTTTTTGATTCCTTTGGGGAATCATTCTAAAGTTTTCCACAGTTTCCACAGGGTTTTCAACATATGCAAAGAAAAACGCTTTACAAAATTTAAAAGGCTGTATGCATAGCTTTGCATATTCTCTAGCTATTACTTTTTGCATTGCAGCTGCGCAGCTGGAATAACTTGTATATTTTTAGTATAGCAGGGGTTTTCTCCGCATCAGCAGTAGCGTTTTCCCTTGATGTATACGGCGCGAATTTCCGTCATCTCTTCATTGAGTACCAGGATATCTGCTGTTTTGCCGATTTTGAGCGAGCCTGTTTCTCGATCCGCCCCTATGACGCGCGCGGGGTTGATGGTGCAGGATTTGACTGCTTGCTTCAGCGGAATGCCGTAGCGGACGATGTTGCAGAATTCTTCAAAAATATTGGAGGTGCTCGCGGCAAAGCTTCCGTCTGCCAAGGTGGCAAAACCGTTTTTCACATAGACAGTCTGCCCGCCCAAATCGTACTCGCCATCCCCCAGTCCGGAGGCCTTCATGGCATCGCTCACCACCACGGTACGATCCTCCCCCAACTGGCGGAACGCAATGCGCAGCAGGGCGGGGTAGATATGCCGCCCGTCGCAAATCAGCTCACAGCTGCACTTGGGGTCATCCAGCGCGGCAATGGCAACACCCGGTTCCCGCGGGAACATGCCATCCATGCCGTTGAACAAATGCGTCACGTGGCTGAACCCCTTTTGAAACGCCTCGGCGGCCAGCTCATAGGGCGCAGCCGTGTGCGCGGCAGAAACCGTGCAGATGCTACTGGCCGTTGCCGCAAAGCCAAAGGCATCCTCCGCCTCCGGAGCAATGTCAACCAAAGACACTTTACAGATGCTGCGCAGGCGGTCGAACTCCGCCAAATCCGGCTTGCGAATATGTTCACCGGGCTGCGCACCCTTGCGCTTGTGGGAAATGAACGGTCCCTCCATATTGATGCCGTGCACATAGGCACCGCTCTCTTTACCCATAAAAGCAGCTGTGGCCCGATAGGCCGGCGTGAGCTGGCTTTCCGGCACAGTCATGGACGCCGGGCAAAAAGAAGTGATGCCCCGGCTGGCAAGATACCGGGACATGGTATCCAGCGAATCTGTGCTGGCGTCCCCAAAATCCGCCCCCGCGCAGCCGTGAATATGAATATCAATCAAACCCGGCAGCAGCACACAACCCGAGAAGTCTACGCCGTCTCCATCCAGCTGCGGCGCAATTTCTGTAATGGCATCATCCTTTACAGCAAGATCCGCACGAATTAAGGCAAAGCTTTCGTCAAATAGCTTGGCATTCTTCAAAACCATATCCATCAACCGTCCTTTTTTCTTTCATACCAATCTCCATTAGTAAAGTGTACCCCGTGTCAAGGACAACATGGGTTTTTGCTCTTCCAAAATCAAAGGATATCAGCTATAGTAAAAGGGCTTTACCATTACGCAGGATAGTGCAACGCTGAGGAGCGACATGAGCGGCGTAATTGGTTTGC
>JAVBPP010000001.1:0-3941 GCA_031549535.1 Oscillospiraceae bacterium | reverse complement strand
TGCAACTGGGAACCGGCATCGGGACGACGTGGGCGTCGTCCGCTCTTTACGCGGTGGAGCTACGACTGCGACTCCCTCCGTCCCTGCGGGGACACCTCCCTCGGCGAGGGAGGCCAGGATTGGCTGTCCGAACGGCGTCGGCGGAAATCGCGGGGCATATCACCGTAGGGTGCGCACACCGGGCGCACCGTCGTTCCCGGTGAATGCCGTTTGCCGCAGGTGATTGGCGTCGGACGCCCGCCGTTTACCGCGCTGCGCGAGGGAGAAACCCTTGTGAAGCAGGATATCCTCAAGGTGATTCGGGACTATTCCTATTATTGCTCCCCCAGCTTGATTTTTAACTTCGCCCCTGCGGTGGATTTTCGCTTTATTCCACAAGCACAATAATTTGCCGTGAAATCTCTTGCAATCCCCTGTTTCGTATGGTAGTTTAATGGAGAGATAGAAACAAGATTGGGGGGACACGCTTTGGCGGAGCAAGGATGTGCCTGCGGGCATTATCCCACGATACTTTTACCCGGCATCGGCCAATCCCGCGTGGATTTGGTGGATGAAAACGGAACGAAGCTGCGCAGCGGCTGGCCGCTGGATTTGGATCAGAAGGCGCTGATAAAACCCGTAGCCCTGCCCGCGCTGCTCATGCTTCTCACGCGCATGGATTTGGGGCTTACCCGGGCGGTGGCCAAGGGCATTCGCGCCGCACTTGACCCGCTGACCTGCCTGCCGGACGGCACAAGAAAGCATCGGGTGCGCGTAGTATCCTACCCCTACTCCCTCGCGCAATGCAGCGAGGAGGAGAAAAAATATATTTTTCGCATGGTGCCCGTGCAGGGTCTTGCCGACACCATCGGCTGGGATCATTTGTATTTTTACGCCTATGACATTTTCGGCGAAATTGACGCAACCGTGCGGGATCTGGATGCCTTCATCCAACAGGTGAAGGCCGAAACCGGGCACGACAAGGTGAACCTCATGCCCGTGAGCATGGGCGGCACCCTCTGCACCGCCTATTTTGCGGACTATGGCGCAAAGGGCGATGTGCACCGCGTGGTCGGCGCTGTTCCGGCCTACCTCGGCTCTCACGTTGTTGCGGATTTGCTCAACGGCAATATTGATGCGGACGATTACGAGAGCCTGTTTGTTTATCTGCTGGGCAATAAAGACGGCAAGGCCATCAATAAATATGTGCGCTATGTCCCGCGCAGAATTGTAAAAAAGCTGATCCATACCCTGCTGAAATCCGCGCTGGATACCGTGCTGCGCAACAGCACCACCATGTGGGGCCTTGTGCCCGCCTACGCCTATGAGGGCCTGCGCGACAGGCTGCTGTGTGACCCGGCGCAGGCAGGCATTCGCCAAAAGCTGGATCATTACTACGAAACCGTGCGTAAGGATTTGCCCGCCTTTGTCCGGCGGGAGCAGGCGCGCGGTGTCTCGTTCTTTTCGCTTTGCGGCTACCATTATCCGCTGTTCCGCGCTATCCGCACGCAGGATATGAGCTCGGACGGCATTGTCCCGGTGCTCTCCGCCTCCATGGGTGCCCACTGCGCCCCCCTGGGGCAGACCCTGCCGGAGGGCTACCGCCAGCAAAACAGCTGCTGCCAAAATCCGCAGCACAATCATATTTCGCCCGACCGGCTCATCGATGCCTCCTGCGGCGCCATGCCGGACAGCACCTGGTTTTATAAGAATATGGAGCACGAACAGGCGGCCGATAACAAGGAATTACTGCATCTTTGCTGCTTGCTCCTCCAAGACGACAGCATCAAGGATGTGTTTTCAGACCCCGCGCATCCCCAGTTTCAGGAATATATACATAAAAAATAAAACGGAGGGAACCACATGAAATCGGCAAAACGAAGCCTGGCCGTTCTGCTCGCGGCTCTGCTGCTCTGCAGCGCAACGGCGTTCACAGCGGGCAACGCAAGGAACATCAGCGACATGTTTTGGGCAAACCTGGCCTCGGCGGACTCCGAGGGAGCGAAGCAGGAGACCGCGCAGCAGGAGAAAGGCCCGGCAAAAGCGGAACAACCCGCAACGCGGCAAGAGAATCAGGCGCAGCCGAAAGCCGCAAAATCGGCAGAGCTGCGACAGAGCGCAAGCTGTGACTGCGGCAAATGCCCCACCATTGTTGTGCACGGCATTGGCCAATCCAACACCTGGCTGTATGAAAACGGCGAGAAAAAGCTGGATGCAAACGGCGAGCCGATTTCCGGCTGGGGCATCGGCAACGATTTGGGCGGTGAAATTCCCAAGCTGATTCTCCCGCTGGTTTCCAGCCTGGTTTCGCAGAGCGACAAGGGGCTTTCCAAAGCGATATACAACATCGGCGCCGGGCTGCTGGGCGTGAACAAGATGAATGAACAGGGCGGCACCATTGCGGATGTGCGCACCGAAACCTATCTCAAGCCCTATTCCGAGTTCTCGGAGCAGGAGTTGGAGGATACCCTGGGCAGAATCCCCATGCAGGAGCTCGCGCAGCAAATCGGCATGGATCACATGTATTATTTCGCCTACAACTCCTTCGGCAACAACCTGGCTATCGCGCAGGAGCTGTATGACTTTGTGCAGCTGGTGAAGGAGCAGACCGGCCACGCGAAGGTCAATATTCTGCCCATCAGCCTGGGCGGCACCATCATGAACTCCCTGTTGGAGTTTTATCAAGACGACGGTATTTTTAACGATTTGAACACCGTGGTCTATATTGTCCCCGCGCTGGACGGTTCCTGCCTGATAGGCGATGTCTACAACGGGCGCTTGAACACGGGCGACGAGAGCCTGTATCGCACGCTGTTCCCCGCGCTGATGGATGATTACACCGGCTATTTGATGAATGTTGTTATTCGACTGCTGCCCAAAAGCGTGGTGCTGAAGGTGTTTGACAGCTTGATTGCCGGCGTGACGGACGCCTCCCTGCGCGGCTGCACAAACCTTTGGGCGCTTGTGCCCGGCGCGGACTATCCCGAGGCACGCGAGAGGCTGCTGGGCGATGAGCGCTACGCGGAAATCCGCAGGCAAACGGATTTGTATCATACCGCACAGCGCAATTCCCGCGCCAACATCCTCGCCATGCAGGCGGCGGGCGTAAAGGTCTATGACATTGCGGATTATAACATCCCGCTGCTGCCGCTTGTCCCCTCTTCGGCGGAGCATAACGGCGACGGCATCATTCACCTGGCCTCCACCTCCATGGGCGCCAATGCCGGTTTTATCAACACCCCGCTGGGCGAGGCCTACACCCAACAGGCCTGCACCGCCCACAACCACATCTCCCCGGACGGCATTGTAGACGCCTCAACAGGCGCTCTGCCGGATTATACCTTCTATTTCGCCAACCAGGACCATGAGCGCACAGGCAGCAATGATGTCATCATGAAGCTTGCTACCGCGCTGTGCCTGGAGGAGAGCTATCAGACCGTGTTTGATTTGAGCGCTTTTCCGCAGTTTAACGAGGGCAGGGACACCAAGGGTCTGCGCAACAGCCTGCTGCCCAAGGCACTGGCCGTTGACACCGCAACCCTCAGCGCACAGGACGCGCAGGAGCTCAGCGGTGCAATCACGGAATGTCAGGAGATGATCGCGAATACCACGGCAGAGCCCGCCGCCGTAAAACACGCCATCGACCGACTGAACGCCATCCTAGCGAAAATCGAAGGCCGCGCCCCCGCCAAGGCAAACAGCGGGGAAGCGCTGCTGAACATACTCTGCAAACTGCTCAGCGATGCACTGTATCAATACCTGGGCCCCAGGGGCTTTTCGGATATTAGGCGCTGAGGGATTGGTATTATACCAATCTTCATTAGAAAGCGTCATAAAAAATCAAGGAAAAGCTTTGCTGTATGGCTTTTTCGCGGATTTTTTATCTACGCTTTTAAACTGTACCCTATAAACCGGACAGCCCCGGTTTTCAGAACCCTATAAACCAGACGAAGCGGTTTACA